>JALOLB010000421.1 GCA_025456225.1 Thermoanaerobaculaceae bacterium | reverse complement strand
GAGCGCGGGGTGCGACCGATCGGCGACTGGTCGATGTCGATGACCTTGTCGAGAAGGCCGAGCCCCTCGACACTGTCGTGGGCGCCCGGCCGCTCCAGGGTGCGGTACAGCGCCCGGGCACATGCCTTGTAGAGGATCTCGTTGACCAGCGTCGACTTGCCGGAGCCCGACACGCCCGTGACGCAGATCAGGCTGGCGAGGGGAAACGCCACGTCGATCGACCGCAGGTTGTTCTCCCGCGCCCCCCGCACCACGAGCCGCTTGCCGCTGCCGGCCCGCCGCTCGGTCGGCACGGGGATGTGCAGCTCGCCGGCGAGGTAGCGGCCGGTAAGGGAGCGCGGGAAGCTCGGGATCGTCTCGGGCCTGCCCTGGGCCACCACCTCGCCGCCGTGGATCCCGGCGCCGGGGCCCAGGTCGATGATCCAGTCGGCCTCGCGCATCGTCTCCTCGTCATGCTCGACCACGAGCACGGTGTTGCCGAGGTCGCGCATCCCCTGGAGCGTCTCCAGCAGCTTGCGGTTGTCGCGCTGGTGCAGACCGATCGAGGGCTCGTCCAGCACGTACAACACGCCCATGAGCTTGGAGCCGATCTGGGTGGCGAGGCGGATGCGCTGGGACTCGCCCCCGGAGAGCGTCCCCGAGGTGCGGTCGAGGGTCAGGTAGTCGAGCCCGACCGACGCGAGGAACTGCAGGCGGTCGTGGACCTCCTTGAGGATCTTGGCAGCAATGTGCCGGTCGCGGTCGGACAGCGCCAGCGCACCGAACCACGCCAGGGCGTCGCGCACCGGCTTGCCCACGAGGTCCGGGATGGCGAGGGAGCCGACCTTCACCGCCAGCGCCTCGCGCCGCAGTCGCTTGCCGTTGCAGGTGTGGCACGGCCGCATCGACATGTAGCGCTCGATCTCCGAGCGCATCTCGGGGGACGCGGTCTCGCGGTGGCGCCGCTCGAGGTTGCGCACAATCCCCTCGAACCGCCCGCGGTACTCCCAGCGGCTGCGCTCCCCCACGAACGCGAAGTTGAGCTCCTGCTCGGTGCCGTACAGGATCGCGCGGCGCACCTCCTCGGGCAGCGACCGCCAGGGCCGGTTGAGGGGGAACCCCATGGCCTGGGCCATGATCTGGATCTGCCGCCACCGGAACGAGCGCTTGGCGTCCTGGATACCCGCCACCGCGCCGGCGGCCAGGGTGCGTTCGGGGTCCTGCACGACCTTGTCGGGGTCCACCTCCAGCACCACGCCGAGGCCGGTGCACTCGGGGCAGGCGCCCTGGGGCGAGTTGAACGAGAAGATGCGGGGCGAGAGCTCCGGCAGCGCGAAACCACAGTTGGGGCAGGAGTGGCGCGAGGAGAGGACGACCTCCTCGCCGTCCGCGACGGCGATGCGGACCATGCCGTCCCCCACCTTGAGCGCCGTCTCGAGCGAGTCCACGAGCCGGTTGCCGAGGTCGGCACGCACCGCCAGGCGGTCGATCACCACCTCGATGGTGTGCTTGCGCTTCTTGTCGAGCTCGGGCGGGTTGGCGGCGTCCACGAGCTCGCCGTTGACCCGTGCCCGCACGAACCCTTCCTTGACCATCTGCTCGAAGAGCTTGCGGTGCTCGCCCTTCTTCGAGGCGGTCAGGGGCGCCAGGATCGAGAAGCGCGCGCCCTCCGGCATGGCGAGGATGCGGTCCACCATCTGCTGGGTGGTCTGGCCCTGGATAGGCAGGTGGCAGTCCGGGCACTCGGGGACGCCGATCGAGGCGTAGAGCAGCCGCAGGTAGTCGTAGATCTCGGTGACCGTGGCCACGGTCGAGCGCGGGTTCTTGGAGGTGGTCTTCTGCTCGATGGAGATCGCCGGGGAGAGCCCCTCGATGGTGTCCACGTCGGGCTTGTCCATCTGCTCGAGAAACTGCCGCGCGTAGGCCGAGAGCGACTCGACGTAACGCCGCTGCCCCTCGGCGAAGAGGGTGTCGAACGCCAGGGTCGACTTGCCCGAGCCGGACACCCCGGTCACCACCACCAGCCGGTTGCGGGGGATGTCGAGGTCGATGCCCTTGAGGTTGTGCTCGCGGGCGCCGCGAATGGAGATCATGTCGCGCATCAGTGGTCCCAACCGGCGAGACCGCCGGAATCGTCCATTCTCCTCCGCCTGGCTCGAGCTGGCTAGTCCCTCGTGATCGGCGATCAGCAGACGAGGGGGAATCCCTGAAGCGACCGCCCCAGTGCGAAGTCTTTCCTGGACCTGGACTTGGACCTGGACCTAGACCTGGACCCCGAACAAGATGCTGGGCTGCAGGAAGAACTCTGCGCCACACACCTTGCCTCGGACCTCACTGAGGCCACCATCATGCCGCTCGGTTCAGGTCCAGGTCCAGGTCCAGGTCCAGGTCGAGGTCCAAGTCCAGGTTTGGGAGAGGGATCTCCTACTTCAACCCTCTCTTCTCCAGCAGCGGCTCGACGGAGGGTTCCTTGCCGCGGAAACGGACGTACATCGTCATCGCGTCGTCGGAGCCGCCCCTCTCGAGGACGTTGGTCCGGAACGCCTTCGCGGTGGCCTGGTCGAACAGCCCCTTCTCCTTGAACGCCGCGAAGGCGTCGGAGTCCAGCACCTCGGCCCAGATGTAGGCGTAGTACCCCGAGGAGTAGCCGCCGCCGGGCCCGAAGATGTGCTGGAAGTAGCTCGAGCGGTAGCGCGGCACGATCGTGCGCGGCATCCCCATGCGGGCCAGCGCGATGC
>JALOLB010000420.1 GCA_025456225.1 Thermoanaerobaculaceae bacterium | reverse complement strand
AGCACCTCCGGACCCCGGACCCCCGACCCCGGACCCCAACCCCCCGCCAGGCCGCGCCGTGCAGTCAGCAGCCCCAGATCCCTGGGTGGGTGGGAGGGAGGTCATGTGCGGCGGACCAGCTTGGCGATCTCCCCGCGACGCTGCTGGACGAGGGTGCGTGCCACCTGGGCGGAGTCGGCCTCGGCGTGGAAGTGCAGGATGGGCGCCACGCGGTCGGGGCGCAGCAGCACCCATCCCTCGTCGGTCGCCACCTTGATGCCCTCGAGGTACGACACCTTCTGGGTTTGCACCGCCTCCGCGAAGCGGCGCATGACCTCGCCCTTCCGTTCCAGGGGGCAGGGCAGTGTGGCGTGTGCCACCGGCACGGCGGGAGCCCGGGCCGCGACCTCGGCGAGCGAGCGCCCGCCGCGGACCAGCAGCTCCAGGAGCTTGGCCAGCGAGAACATGGCGTCGGTCACGTGGTGGAGCGTGGGGAAGATGAAGTCCCCCTCGCCCGCGGAGGCGAAGATCACGTCCCGCTGTCGCGAGGCCTCGGTGAGAGCCCGGGGCGCCGAGAGCACCTCGCGCACGCGGTGGCCGGCCGCCTCGAGGGCCGTCTTGAAGGTCGACGGCGCATAGGTGGGCAGCACCACCTCGCCCGGGGGCAGGTCGGCGGCGACCACGGCAGCAACCATGAGGGCCACCAGGTCCATGTCCGCCCACACCCGCTTGTCGTTGCCGACCACCACCATGCGCTCGCTCGACGGGTACAGCCAGACGCCCAGGTCGGCGTCGAGGGAGGCGACGATGGCCGCCAGCCGCTTGGGCGCCAGGGCCAGATCGGAGGCCAGAGGCGCCTCGCGCATCCCCTCGGTGTGGGCATTCAGCGTCACCACGTCGCAGCCCAGCTCGGCCAGCAGCCGCGGCAGCACGACCACGGCCGGGGAGTGGGAGTAGTCCACCACCAGCCGCAGCTTGCGGGAGCGGATCTTCTCGACCGGCAGCGACTTCAGGAACGACTCGGCGTAGAAGTCGACGATGCGCGGCTGCTCGAAGATGGCGCCGATCTCCTGGTGGCCGGCGCGGCGGAACTCCTCGCGCAGGAAGACGCGCTCGACGGACTTCGCAAACGAGGTCGAGATGTCCAGGCCGTGCTCGTCGAAGAAACGGATCGAGGTCATGCCGCGCACCAGCAGGACCTGCTGGAAGGAGACACCGCCCACCTCGCCGAACCCCTCCAGCTTGTGGCGCATCACCGGTGTGGGGAGCAGGCCGAGGTCCACCATGTTGACACCGGTCGACGACACGCCGCCGAAGAACGCGCGCCGCAGCATGCGCGAGGCGGGGTGGTCGTCCCGGGTCGAGAGCACGACGCTGCCCGGCTGCAGGAGGGTGCCGTAGGCGGCGCCCAGGCGGGCCGCCACCTCGGGGGTCAGCTCCAGGTTGGTCAGGCCGGTGACGGCGCCTTCCTCGAAGGCGGAGGTGCGCCAGCGCTCGGCGTACACCAGGTTGGAGTGGACGACCGCGTGGTCCTCGACGACCTTCGCGGGCCAGATCTTGACGTTCTCCTTGACCCGGACCTCGAGGCCGAGCACGGTGTCGTCGGCGACGATGGCTCCGGCCTCGACCACGCACCCGGCGCCCACCTGCACCCTGGCGCCCAGCACGGAGTTCTCGATGCGGGCCCCCTCGTCGATGCGCGCATCCTCCCAGACCACACTGCGGCGCAGCTCGGCCCCGGCCCCGATGTGGGTGCGGGGCCCGAGCACCACGTCCTGCAGCCGCACGCCGGGCCCGACCACGCATCCGGGAGCGATGACGACGGTGCCTCGCACCTCGAGCGAGGGGTCGAGCTGGGCCTCGCCCTCCAGCCACAGCGGCTTGCCGCCGACCTGGGCGAGGCGGCCCGGCGGGATGAGACGGAGGGTGCCGTCGAAGAAGTCGTTGTGACCCGCCAGGTACGACTCGGGGTCGCCGATGTCCCGCCAGTACCCACGGGAGACATGCCCGAAGAGCGGCTCGCCGGCCTCGAGCAGGCTCGGAAAGAGATCACGCGAGAAGTCGAAGCTCTCGCCGCGTGGCACGTGGGCCAGGGCGCCGGCCTGCAGCACGTAGATGCCGGTGTTGACGGTGTCGGAGAAGACCTCGCCCCAGGTCGGCTTCTCGAGGAAGCGCTTGACGCTGCCCTCGGCGTCGATGATGACGATGCCGAACTGCAGCGGGTTGGGCACGCGGGTCAGGCCGATGGTCACGGCGGCGCGCTTGTCCCGGTGGAACTGCATGATGGCGCCGAGGTCGAAGTCGCAGATGACGTCGCCCGACAGCACCAGGTACTCGTCGGCCGGCACCATGTCGGCGCCGTGGGCGACCGCCCCGGCGGTGCCGTAGTCCTGGTCGGCGTTGAAGTAGTGGAGCTTCATGCCGAGCTGCTCGCCCTCGCCGAAGTGGGAGCGGATCTTCTCCGGGTCGTAGTACGTGAGCAGCACCACCTCGGTCATGCCGAAGCTCTTGAGGTGCTGGAGCACCCGCTCGAGGATCGGGCGGTTGACCACGGTGAGCATCGGCTTGGGGCGGTTGGCCGAGAGCGGACGGATGCGGGTCCCGAACCCGCCAGCCATGACGATGGGAATCATGCGGAGGCCTCCAGGCAGCGCTTGACGGCGAGCTTGAGCTCGCCCAGGTCCGAGGACTTCACCACGTAGGCGTCGGCCAGCCACGACGAGAAGTCGTCCTGGTAGCGGG
>JALOLB010000020.1 GCA_025456225.1 Thermoanaerobaculaceae bacterium | reverse complement strand
CGCTCGGCGCCGACTGCGGCATCACCCACAACACGGCCCGCGCGTGGCTGTCGGTGCTGGAAACGAGCTTCCTCACCTTCCGCCTGCACCCCTTCCACACCAACGTCGGTACGCGCCTGGTCAAGACGCCCAAGCTCTACTTCCACGACACCGGCCTCCTCTGCTTCCTGCTCGGGATCCGGCACCCCGAGCAGCTTCGCGAGCATCCCCTGCGCGGCGCGATCTTCGAGAGCTGGGTCGTGAGCGAGCTCTTCAAGTGGCGCGTCCACCGGGGGCTGCGACCCGACATGTACTTCCTTCGGGACCACAAGGGCTACGAGGTGGACGTCCTGGTGGCCGACGGCGAACGCTGGCTCGCCCTCGAGGTCAAGTCCGGCAAGACCGTCGCCACGGACTTCTTCGCCACCCTCGAGGCGCTGCCCCGCCGGATCACCCTACCGCCCGGCGTGACGCGCCTCGATCGGGCCGTGGTGTACGGAGGCGACGAGGCCCGCCTGCAGCGCGACGTGCGTGTGGTGCCATGGTCGGGTGTCGCGAGCCTCCTCGCCGATCACGGCGCCGGCTCCTGAGGCGAGCGACCACTTCCCCACCGCCACCGAAGCGGAAGGAGGAGAAGGAACCCCGAGTTCGGCTCCTGCCCCATGGAAACGCTCCCCACCGTCCCCAAGTCGATGTGCGCACCTCGGCAGAGAGCCCTCGGGACTTGATCCCGAGATCCTGCTATACTCTTGGCATGCAAGACCTTTCCTCGGAGGCGCGGCGTCTTCTGGTCGCCTTCGACCTGCACGAGGCGGGGGTGGCCATGATGCGCCAGAAGCTGCGCCGGTTGAACCCCACGCTCGATGCCGCCGCGGTCGAGGTGCTCGTGCAGGCGTGGCTTCGCGAGCGCCCCGGGGCGCGTGACGGCGACGGGGCCGGCGTTGCCGCCTCGTGGCCGAGGAGTGCGACCTGACCCGGCTGGAGGCGGCGCTTCGCGCGCTCGGCTCCGACCTCGCGGCATCCGGCGCCCAGTGGGCGCTGGTCGGCGGCCTCGCGGTCTCGGTGCGGGCTACCCCACGGTTCACGCGCGATCTCGATGCGGCCGTGGCTGTCCCTGACGACCACAGTGCGGAGGCTCTGGTCAGGTCGCTGCTGGGACGCGGCTATCGAGTCCTTGCATTGGTCGAGCAGCACGCCACAGGTCGGCTTGCCACGGTGCGATTGCTGCCACCTGGAGAGGATGCGCAGGGAATCGTGGTGGACCTCCTGCTGGCATCGTCGGGCATCGAGGGTGAGCTTGTTGCTGCGGCCGAGCCCGTCGAGGTGTGGCCCTCCCTCACCATTCCAGTGGCCAAGGCGGGGCACCTTCTCGCCCTCAAGGTGCTTGCTCGTGACGACGTCGACCGGCCCCAGGATGCCGCCGACATACGCGCCTTGATCGAGGTGCTGGGTGCAGATGACGCGAACCTTGCGATGGAAGCAGCAAAGCTCATCGAAGCTCGCGGGTTCCATCGCGGCCGTGACCTGCTCTCCGGCGTACGCGAGGCACTGTCGTTCAGCAGCCGCGAGCTACCCACCGGTTGAGCTGACAGCCAGCTCACGACGTCGTGTCCTGTCCTCAACTCCTGGCACTGGACGTTCACCCAGGCGGGGGGAGGGCCATTCTCCAGCCGCGACCATTCGACCTCGCCACTGGCCCCGCCGGCACACGTACCCGGGCGGGGGAGACTCTCGACTTTCGACTCTCGACCGGTCGGTCGGGCGGGCGGTCACTCCAGCCGGGGCTTTTCCACCTCGCCGGCCTTGAGCCTGCCGAGCCAGGCGTGGATGCCGCGGGCGGCCTGCTTGCCGGCGCCCATGGCGAGGATGACGGTGGCGGCGCCGGTGACGATGTCGCCGCCGGCGAAGACGCCCGGGATCGAGGTCTGGAGGGTCTCGGGGTCGGCCACGATGTTGCCGTGGCGGTTGAGCGCGAGGCCCGGCGTGGAGCGGGTGGCGAGGGGGTTCGGTCCCTGGCCGATCGCCATCACCACGGTGTCGACGGCGATCTCGTACTCGGACCCGGCGACCGGCACGGGGCGGCGGCGGCCGGAGGCGTCGGGTTCGCCGAGCTCCATGCGCTGGATCTGCATCCCGGTCACGAACCCCTCGGCGTTGCCTCGCACGGCGAGGGGCGCCGACAGCCAGCGGAAGTCGATCGCCTCCTCCTCGGCGTGCTCGAGCTCCTCCCGGCGCGCCGGGGACTCGTTGCGGGTACGCCGGTAGATGCAGATGACCTCCTCGGCGCCGAGACGCTTGGCGGTGCGCAGGCAGTCCATGGCGACGTTGCCGGAGCCCACCACGGCCACTCGCCGGCCCGGCCGCACGGGCGTGTCGTGACGCGGGAAGTCGTACGCCTTCATGAGGTTGACGCGGGTCAGGAACTCGTTGGCGGAGAGCACGCCGATGTAGTTCTCGCCGGGGATGCCGAGGAAGTACGGCAGCCCCGCCCCGGTGCCAAGGAAGACAGCGTCGAACCCGAACTCCCAGAACAGCTCGTGGACGGAGGCGGTCTTGCCGATCACGAAGTCGGGGCGGAGCGTCACGCCCATGGCGGTGAGGGCGTCGATCTCGTAGGTGACGATCTCCTTGGGCAGGCGGAACTGGGGGATGCCGTAGACGAGCACGCCGCCGGGCTTGTGGAGCGCCTCGAAGATGGTCACGGCGTGGCCGGCGCGCGCCAGCTCGGCGGCGCAGGCGAGGCCGGCCGGGCCGGAGCCGACCACCGCGACGCACATCCCCGTGGGCGGCGCCAGCTCGGGGGTGGAGGCCGTCCCGTGCTCGCGCTCCCAGTCGGCCACGAAGCGCTCCATGCGGCCGATCGCCACCGGCTCGCCGCGCTTGGCCAGCACGCACACCACCTCGCACTGCTCCTCCTGCGGGCAGACGCGCCCGCAGATGGCCGGCAGGGTGTTGGTCTCCTTGAGCTTGACCAGCGAGCCCGCGACGTCGCCCTTCCGCAGCAGGTCGATGAAGGCGGGGATGTCGATCCCCACCGGGCACCCCTTGACGCACGGCGGGTTGGCGCACTGCAGGCAGCGCTGGGCCTCGACGAGCGCCGTTTCCGGGTCGTAGCCCGTCGCCACCTCGTCGAAGTTCGAGATGCGCACGTGGTGGTCCTGGGTCGGCATCGGGTGCCGGGGAACCTTCATGCGCTCGGGCTTGGGCAGCTCGGGGACGCCCTTGACCTCGTCAGCCATGGTGGCCCCCCCCTTCCTCGTGGCAGCGGCACTGCTCGAGGTAGCGCTCGCGCGCCACCTGCTCCTCCGGCAGGTACATCCGCAACCGCTTGACGAGGAGGTCGAAGTCGACCTCGTGGGCGTCGAACTCCGGGCCGTCCACGCACACGAACTTGGTCTGGCCGCCCACCGAGACGCGGCAGGCGCCGCACATCCCGGTGCCGTCCACCATGATCGAGTTGAGGGAGGCCCAGGTCTTGATCCCCAGCGGGCGGGTCAGCTCGGCCACCGCCCGCATCATCACCGCCGGGCCGATCGCCACCACCAGCTCCGGCTTGCCGCGCTCGGCGATGAGGTCGGACAGGGCATGGGTGACAAGCCCCTTGCGGCCCAGGGAGCCGTCGTCGGTGGTGAGGAAGATCTCGTGGGAGGCGGCGGTCATCTCGGGCTGCAGGATGACCAGCTCGTGGGTGCGCCCGCCGAGGATCGACAGCACCGTGTTGCCGGCCGCCTTCATGCCGGCGGCGATCGGCAGCAGCGGGGCGATGCCGGCCCCGCCGCCGACGCAGACCACGGTCCCAAAGCGCTCGATGTGGGTCGGCGCGCCGAGTGGCCCCACCACGGAGACGAAGCCGTCGCCCCCGTTCATCCGCCCCATGGCCATCGTGGTCTTGCCCATCTCCTGCACCACCAGGGTGATGGTGCCGGCCGCCGCGTCGGCGTGGGCGATGGTGAGGGGGATGCGTTCCCCCAGCTCGTCGGGCATGACGATGACGAACTGCCCCGGCCGGTGCTTGCGTGCAATCTCCGGCGCGCGCACGACGAAGCGATGGAAGCGCGGTGCGATTTCCTCGCGGCTCTCGATGGCAAACACCCGGCGCCCTCCCTACCCTGCAAACACGTGAGGCTTCTGGGGCACTCCTGCGACCGTGCGGGTCCTCGAAATCCCCGGTGATTGTAGGAAGCGCCCTGGCGGAAGGCAATGCCCCGGCGGATGGGGCGATTCGCCCCGATGTGACCTTTCGCCCGCGGGTCGGGAGCGAGCACGTGGGTCCATGGACTGTCTGATGGGTTGGGGTCCGGGGTCCGGGGTCCGGGGTCCGGGGTCAGGGAAAGGAGAATCTACCGAATCGACCGAGTCAAGAGCCTGGCGAACCGGCAGACTTCCGCAAAGTGCGGGGTCCGGGCTGCTGTCGTCTCGGATCCCGGATCCCGGGCCCCGGACCCCGGACCCCTGGGCGGGTGGGCGGGCGGGCGGTGGGGTATCCTCGCGCCGTGAACGAGCCTCCCGTGTCCCGCAAGGTGGCGCTGCGGCCGCGGGCCAGCCTCGCGCGGAAGGTGGACTATGCGTCGGAGCTGAACCCCGCCCAGATCGAGGTCGTCATGCACCCGGGCGGGCCGATGCTGGTGCTGGCCGGGGCCGGCTCGGGCAAGACGCGGACGCTCGTGTACCGGGTGTCCCGGCTCATCGAGGACGGCGTCGAGCCCGGCTCGATCCTGCTGCTCACGTTCACCAACCGGGCCGCGCGCGAGATGCTGGAGCGGGTGGCGACGATCCTCGGCCGGGACAGCGGCCGGGTGATGGGCGGGACGTTCCACTCGGTTGGCAACCGGCTGCTCCGCCGCTTCGGCGACAAGCTCGGCTACCCGCCGAGCTACGGCATCCTCGACCGGGAGGACTCCCGGGACCTCATGGGCACGGCCCTCACCGACCTGCAGCCGGACACCCCCGAGCGCCGCTTCCCCGGCGCCGCGGTGCTGTGCGAGCTGTACTCCCTGGTCATCAACACCGGCAAGCCCCTGGGCAACGCGCTCACCGACCGCTACCCGCAGTTCGCGGCCCAGATCGAGGCGATCCAGGCCACCTTCAAGCGCTACATGGAGCGCAAGCGCGCCGCCCAGGTCATGGACTACGACGACCTGCTGCTCAACTGGCTGCTGCTCCTGCGGCGCCACCCCGAGGTGCGCGCCCACCTGCAGGGGCGGTTCGCCCATGTCCTGGTGGACGAGTACCAGGACACGAACCGCCTCCAGGCCGACATTGTGGACACCCTGCTGGGGGGCGAGCGGAACCTGCTGGTAGTGGGCGACGACGCCCAGTCGATCTACGGGTTCCGCGGCGCCGACGTCGGCAACATCCTGTCGTTCCCCGACCGCTACCCGGGGTGCCCGACGTTCCGCCTCGAGACCAACTACCGCTCCCTGCCGCCGATCCTGGCCCTCGCCAACGCCTCCATCGCGTGCAACCAGCGGCAGTTCCCCAAGGAGCTGCGCGCGATGCGCGAGGGCGGGGAGCTGCCGGTACAGTGCGCCGCGCCCTCGCCGGAGGCCCAGGCCGGCTTCGTCGCCCAGCGGGTGCTGGAGCTCGTCGACGAGGGCGTGCCCCTCGGCGAGATCGCCGTGCTCTACCGCAACCACACCCACTCCCTCGAGCTCGAGGTCGAGCTGACGCGCCGCGGCATCCCGTACGAGGTGCGCTCCGGGCTCCGCTTCTTCGAGCAGCGCCACGTCAAGGACGTGCTCGCCCACCTGCGGTTCGTCGTCAACTCCCGCGACGAGGTGGCGTTCGCGCGCCTCGCGCGGCTGCGCCCCCGCCTCGGGCAACGCCTGGTGGCGCGCATCTGGGCCGCCATCGCCGCTGCGGCCGACCCCCTCAAGGCGCTGCTCCACCTGGACGGGGCCTCGATCGGCCTGCCCGGCGCCGCCACCCACTCGGCGAGCCAGCTCGGCGCCCTGCTCGGGAAGCTCGAGCGGCTACGCGGGCGCCCCGGCGAGGCGGTGCGGGAGGTGCTGGCCGGCGGCTACCGCGACTGGGTGCGGGCGCAGCTCGACAACGCCGGCAGCCGCCTCGACGACCTCGAGCAGCTCGGCGTCTTCGCCGACGGCTACGACACCATGGACACCTTCCTGGACGAGGTCACGCTCATGAACGAGCTGTCCGGCGAGGACGTGGCCGAGACCGAGGGCGAGCGGGAGCGGCTCGTGCTGTCCACCGTCCACCAGGCCAAGGGCCTCGAGTGGCGCGCCGTGTTCGTGCTGTGGCTCGCGGAGGGGCGCTTCCCCTCCTCCCGCGCCGAGGACATCGAGGAGGAGCGCCGCCTCTTCTACGTCGCCTGCACCCGCGCCAAGGACGAGCTCGTGCTCTGCCACCCCTACGTCGCCCGCGACCGCTACCGCGTCGACGTCATCCTCGAGCCCTCGCGCTTCCTCGCCGAGCTCCCCGCCGAGGTCACCCAGCGCTGGGAGGTCCAGAGCGGCGAGACCCCCGCCGAGCTGGAGGCGGGAGGCGCCTACGCCCTGCCCGACTTCCTCGACCCCGGGGTGAACTGACCCCCCGGCCGGTGATTGGTGCTCGGTGATCAGTGCTTGGAGGAACAGCGGAGCTCGTTGTCAATCCTAGACTTCCCCCTCTGATCACCGACCACCGAGCACTGATCACCGCGTGCTCTCATCGTGGGTGGTACTGCCGGTATCTCCACGGCTCGATCGGGTTGCTGTCCGCCCACAGGCCCCGCCTTGCCGCGCGGGCGTCGCGCTCGGCCTGCTCGTAGGACCGCTGCCCGGGGGCGTGATGGCGGTACCACCAGGCCATGCCGGCCTGGAGAAGCGCCTCGCCCAGGTCGCGACCGTCGACCTGGACCTGCACGACGAGGCGGCCGTACCGGTCGTGGTCGACGACTGTTACCCGCACCTCGCGCCCGAACGCCAGGTCGGAGGTCCGCTGCTTGGCCCGCTGCCCGAACGCCTGCGCCAGCTCCGGGCAGTCCACCCCCCAGAGCCGCACCCGCACCGCCTTGCCGCCCCGCATGACCTCGAGGGTGTCGCCGTCCCGCACCGACACCACCCGGCCCGAGAACGACTCTGCCCCTGCTGCCCCACTGGCGAGCAACAGGGCTGCGCACCAGGCAGCCATCACACGGGAGGTCCGCCTCGTCAGGGCTTGCTTCGGCGCCATCTCACACCCCCTCACCTGGCTTCGGGAGCAGACGCCTGGGCAAAGAGCGTGGCCGCCGGGAGTGCGAAGAGCCCGCCCGGCCAGATGTCCACCTGGTCGCCCTGGTGCACGACGACTCCACCAAGCAAAGGACCGTCGAGCAAGTCAGCCAGGCCGCGCAGGTGGCGGGCGTCCACCGGTGAGGCGCGCTCCGAGCCCTTGATCTCCCAGGCGAGGTAGCCTCCGCCCGGCAGCCGGGTCAGGAGATCGACCTCGCGGCCGTCCTTGGTCCGGAGGTAGGACATCGCCACGTCGAGGCGGAGCGTACGGACGAGCTTGAACACCTCACCCACGAAGGCGGTCTCGACCTGCTGGCCGTTCGCCCCCTCCCGCCAGCGAGACAGGACACGCTGCACTCCAAGATCGGTGAAGTGCAGGCGAGGCGACTTGATGAGCCGGTCGCCCGAGTGGCCCCGGAAGGCGTCGAGGCCGAACGTCTGGTAGCTCAGCTCGAGGTAGCGCAGGTACTTCTTCGCCGTCAGCGGCGACAGGTCGGCATCCCGCGCCAGGTCGGCGAAGTTGATGGTCGTGGCGGTCCGTCCCGCCGCCACCTTCTCGAGACGGACAAAGTCGTCCAGGTCCCCAACCCGCCCGAGATCCGAGAGATCCCGCTGCAGGTAGGTCTGGCAGTACTCCTCGAGCCAGACCCAGCGATGCGCGGCGTCCACCAGCGTCGCCACCGTCGGCATGCCGCCCCACGCCAGCACCTGCCGGAAACCGTCGCGTGCCCTGGCCAGACGGTCACCGGCCACGAACGCGGCCATCTCGACCACCCGGCGCACGGCATCGGTCGAGCTACAGGCCAGCAGATCGAGCAACAGCGGGCGTTCGGTCTCGGCCAGCTCCCCGGCGGTGAGAGGGAACAGCTCGCGCGTCACCACGCGTCCGGCAAGCGTCTCGCGCACGCCCGAGAGAAGCTGGATCTGGGCGCTGCCCGAAAGGATCACCCGCACCTCGCCGTCAGGCTGGTCGAGGAGCGCCTTCACGGTGCCCAGGAACTCCGGCACCTTCTGCACCTCATCGAAGACGAACCGCTGACCCCGCCGCTCCCACTCGGCTGCGGGACGCCGCATGGTGGTCTCACGTGTCAGCAGCTCGTCAAACGAGTGGTACTCAAAGGGTGGGACGAACTCACGCCGGAGCAGCGTCGTCTTGCCAGTCTGGCGGGCCCCCGTGAGGATGAGGCCTCGACCCACCGGCGACTCGCTGAGGCTGCGGAGAACAGGGGCCAGGAGGCGTCGGACGTACATGTCATGATGATAACGACGACTAATCGATAATGCAACGACACAATGGACGCCATAATGACTGCACACCCCACACTACGTGAGAGAAAGGAGACGTCGCCCAGAGGCCAGCGGCCACCATCCCCGGCCTCCAGCTCTCGGCTCCCGGGATGACCGAACGCCTTCGATCCCTGCCCTCCGACCCTGCGCAGCCGAGCGGCCGGTCACTCCCCGAAGTGGGCGATCACGCGCTCCATGGCGGCCTGGCAGACCTTGCACAGCGGCTTGTCGCCCTTGGTGAACATGAGGCAGTCGAGCATCGGGCGGTACAGCCCCTGGGCCGAGTAGCCGGCGCCCTCGAAGGCGCCGACCACGCCGACGTACTTCGACTTGGCGAGGTAGGCGTCCATCTTCGTGGCCTGCTCCCGGGAGAGCCGCTCGGACTCCTCCTGGAGCTTCGCGACCTCGGCCGCGGGCGCCCCGGAGCGCTTGGCCACGGCGATCTTCTCGTTGAGCTCCTGGCGGACCTTCTGGTACGCCAGGTCCTGCACGTCGTAGTCGGCCTTCTCCCACGGCGTCGGCACCTTCGTGCCCGGCGTCACCAGCGCCTTCCACTTGAGGTTGGCCGGGTCGAGCAGCGCGGTGATGTTGGGCTCGTTCGGCTCGACGCCCCGCGGGTAGAAGTCGTTGTAGGCCGTGGAGGAGGTGTAGTACTCGTCCGCCAGCCCCGCGAAGGAGTGGCCGAACTCGTGGAGGAAGACGTAGCGGTGCCACTGGTTGTCGGCCGTGAAGGTGGCGAACAGGCCGTAGATGCCGCCGCCGCCGTAGCGTGCCGAGTTGACCATGATGAAGAGCGCGTCATACGGCACGGCCGCCGCCACGGCGCGCACCGCCCGGTTGTCCTCGGTGAGGACGTAGCGCTCGGAGCCCAGGGAGTCGAACGTCGCGCCAAGGGCCGTGCGGCGGTGCGAGCCGTGGCTCGGCTCGTCGATGCCCGAGTCGTCCGAGGGCTTGAGCACGCCGGTGATGTTGAAGCGGTCCTTCATGCGCGCGTAGGGCTCGGCTCCCAGGAAGATGCCGGTGAAGCGGTCTAGGTCGGCCTTGAACTTGCCGACCTCGGCCAGGGTGTAGCCCTCGCCGAGGATCGCCACGTCCAGCTTGGCGTGCACGTCCCCCGAGACGTGGGACGGGAGCACGAGCACCGACGGGTCCGGCCGCTCGCGCACGATCTCCCACGAGGCCGGGTCGATGTCGAAGCTCGCCGCCTCGTGGAGCTTCCGATCGGCGCCGCGCAGCTCGAGGGCGAACCGCACCTTGTGCTTCGGGAACGGGATCAGCACCGACTCGTGGTAGGCGCGGCGCACGCCCTTGCCCGCCGCGGCGGTGGTCTGGTACTCCCCGAAGTAGGTGTCGAAGCCGCGCGAGTAGAGCAGCTCACCGCTCGCGGCGTCGTAGACCCTGGCGTAGCAGCGGCCGAGGTTGAACCCGTCCAGCAGGTGCACGCGGCTCCCGGCCCACACCCCCTGCTCGACCAGTCGGTCGAGGGTGAAGATCTCCTCCGTGGCGTTGCCGACGTGGAGGTAGTCCACCCGCAGCGCGCGGTCCACGAAGTGGGCGTTGAAGGCGGCGAGGGGATCCTGGGCGAAGCCGGCGGCGGCGACCAGCATCAGCGCAACCAGAGGGAAGTGACGCAGCATGGCATCCTCCTGCGCCGCGAATCGTACCGCGAAAGCACGTCGCCCGCGATAGAACCTGGACCTGGACACACCCCAGGACCAGGCTAGACCTCTTCCCTCACAGGCGCCCCCATCTTCCCGGCACGTGTAGGAGCGGCATTCCTGCCGCGATCTCCGGGTTTCGCGCCGAGGTGGTGGACGAGCAAGTCGCGGCAGGAATGCCGGCCCTACAAGTACTCGGCCAGCACCGCCTCGCCGGCCTCGCGGAAGGCGCGGGAGACGCCGCCGACGCCAAGCTTGACGCCGCCGAACACCCGGGACACCAGCAGGCCGCCCTCCAGGTCGTGCTTGCGCAGCAGCTCGAGGAGCACGCGCCCCGGATGGCCGACCTCGCCGTCGTCCTTCGACTTTTCGACCAGGACACCGGAGGCGTCGGGCCCGCGGAACGCCCAGCAGTGGTGGTTGGCCTTGCGCAGCTCGCCCTTCTGGCGGCGCACCATGGCGTCCACCTCGTCGAGACCGGCGGCCGGGAACAGCACGGCGAAGAAGCGCGAGCGCTCCACCGTGACCTTGGTCTCGACCATGCTCTCGATCCGCACCCCGGACCTCCACGCTCCCCGCCCGCCCACCCGCGGCCGATGACCATCGGCCGCTACGCCGTGCATGGTATCGCAGCGGTTTCCCCAAACCTCCACCGGGTGTCCAAAGGCCAGGAACACAGGGCCGACCGGACGCCGGCACGGCCGGCCCGAGAAAGGGAGGATGCCATGTTCGAGACCACCCTCATCGCGTCACGTCGGCAGAAGGGCCTCCGCCAGCGCCTGCTCGCCCTCCCCGCCGCCATCGCCATCCACGGCCTGGCCGTCACCTTCTTCGTGGTCGGCCAGCTCTGGGCCGTCGCGCCGGCGCCCGAGCCGGTTCTGCCTGTTGTCCTGCATCTACCTTCACCACCGCCATCGATGCCCAAATCGGCCAAGGCGTCGACGCCTCGGCAGACGACTGCGCCTTCTCGGACTGCGCACCGTCCGCCGGTCGTGCAGATCACCGAGGTTCCCTCGGAGACCGCGAAGCCAGCCGAGCCGACCACGGGATCAGGCAAGCCAACGGGATTCGAGGGCTTCGAGGAAGACTTCGACGATGGCAGGGGCTCGGGCGAAGGAGGGGGAGAGGGAGATGGCCCTGGCATCACCGAGCAGGCCGTCACTGACGACGACGATCCGATCCCTCCGAGCCCGGATGTCCACATGCCTGTCGCAATCAGCCGCGTGGACCCGCACTACCCCGAGCTGGCACGCAAGACCAAGACACACGGTGTGGTAATTCTCGAAGCGATCATCAACCGTTCCGGCCAGGTTGTGGACGTCCGCATCCTCAAGGACATTGGGTTCGGCTGTGGCGAAGCGGCGCTGCTGGCCGTTCGCCAGTGGCAGTACGTCCCGGCGACCCTGAACGGACGGAAGGTCAGCGTCTACCTGACCATCACCGTCAACTTCCAGCTCGCGTGAGAAGGGAGGGCTGCCTATCGCGGACGCCAGCACGCCACCGGCCGGCAGCCCGGCTCAGCCTGGCGGGTCCGGGGCGGGAAGACACCTGCGCCCCCGTCCCGGCCGCCAGGCGGGCTGCCCGGCCCGGGCAGTGATCGGTGATCGGTGGTCAGTGCTCGGAGGGTCCCTTCAACACTGGCTGGGAGGGGCCTCCGAGCACCGAGCACTGACCACCGTGCGGGCGGGGGACTCACCAGGACGACGAGGCGCCACCGCCCCCGAAGCTGCCGCCGCCGCCGGAGAACCCGCCGCCGGACGACCCGCCGCCGGAGCTCCAGCCGCCACCGCCCGAGCGGCCCGAGGACGAGGCGAAGCGCACGAGGCCCGGGTGGCGGGACATGAAGAGCTTGCCCCACGGCGAGAACGACAGCATCAGCTTGAGAATCGGGAAGCCAACCACCCACGTGGCGAAGATCACCAGGCCGCCGACCGGGCCGGCGAACACCATCGGGAACGCCAGGTAGAACGGCATCAGGAAGAAGTACAGGAACCACGCCGAGCACCCCTTGGAGAACAGGGCCAGCATCGAGAAGATGCCGATCACCAGGACGAACATCCCCGCGAAGCCCAGCCGCATCGGCCAGGGCACGTCCCTGAGGGACTGGGTCGCACTGCCCACGGGCGCCTCGGCCGGGATGACGTCCTGTCCCCGGATGGTCCCCAGGGCGGCATCCACCCCGGCCAGCACGCCGGCGTCGAAGCCGCCCTCGCGGAAGCGCGGCCGCACCAGGTTGTCGAGGATGCGCCGCGACTGGGCGTCGGTGAGCTTGCCCTCGAGCCCGTAGCCGACCTCGAAACGCATCTTCCGATCCCCCTTGGAGACCAGGAACAGCACGCCGTCGTCGACGCCCTTGCGCCCGAGCTTCCAGGTGGAGGCCACCCGCTCGGCGTAGTCCTCCAGCACCTCGCCGTCCAGGCTCTCGATGGTCAGCACCGCCACCTGGGCGCCGGTCTCCTGCTCGAACGCCGCCAGCTTCTCCTCGAGCTGCTGGCGCATCCCCTCGGAGAGCATCCCCGCGGTGTCGTTCACCCGGCCCGAGAGGTACGGCACCTCGCGGCCCGCGACCGACCCCGCCAGCAGCGTGGCTGCGAGGATGAGCGTCGAGCGCCGGATGGCTCCACCCCCGCGCTCCATGGCGATCACTCCGATTCCAGGTGGAGCCGATCCGGCAGCTCGTTGGCGTCGTCGGCCCGCCGCTCGACGCCCTGGCGGTGCAGCAGCTCGCCGCAGCGCCCGATCGCCTCCACCAGCGCCTGGCCGGGCTGGCCGCGCTTGATGCCGGCCACGATGCCGGCCACGATCTCATCCCACTCGCCTGTCTGGACCCTGGCGTTGATGCCGGAGTCCCCCAGCACCACGACACGATGCTCGAACAGCGACACGAGGATGAGCACCCCGGTACGCTCGCGCGTCGCGAAGACCTCGTGCGCGACGAACGCCTCCACCGCCCGCTGGCGCACCTCGCGGTCCATCTCCTCGCCGGAGATCACGAGGCGCCGCAGCCAGGGGACGAACACTCCCGCGGCGAAGCCGAGGGCCGCGCCGACGGCGGCCGGCAGGACGATCCACAGCTCCGAAACGCCCCACATGCCGAGCCCGAGGTGCAGGGCCTCCGCCACCGCGACCGCGGCCAGGGCGCCCAGAGTCGCGGCCTTCCAGGAGGCGCCGAAGTACTCGTCCGAACGCGCCACCACGACCGGCACGATCTCGCCGGATGTGCGCCCTTCGGCACTCCCCACCGCCTGCTCCACCAGCTCCCGCTCGCGGGCCGAGAAGAACCTGTCCACGTTCATCTTCACCCCTCGTCGTCTCCACGTCAGGATAGCATCGCCGCACCTCACGAGCCGCCATCCCCGCGGAGGTCCTGGAGTCCGAGCACTTCGGAATCGAGCAAGGCGTGGCGACCAGCCTCAGCCAGCGCGCCGGGAAGAGGCTCCTCACGAACGGCGGAGTGCTGGTCCTCGACGAGATCGGCGACACGCCTCTGACGTCTGGTGCAGTCGTGTGGCCGGGGAGCGATCCCCGGCCGTTGTTGCGCCCGGAGGACTCTCGTGGGGCGGCACAGCCCCCAGGACGCAGTGCCGACCACCAGATGCTCGAGCTTGGCGGTGCACAAGCGTGGCGTGGGCTCTCCGGGTCAGCGCTCGGAGACGCGGGTTGGGGCGAAGGGGGTGCGGATCTCGACGCCGGCGATGATCTGGCCGGGGTTGAGGTCCTCGGTCCAGAGGATGGTGGCGCCGAGCTCGCTGGCGGCGTGAACGATCATGGCGTCCCAGAAGGAAAGGCGGGCCTCTTCAGCCAGACGTCCGGCAAGGAGAACGTCGGCGGCATTGGGCGAGAAGACCGGCCAGAGCATCAGCTTCTCCACCACCGACAGCGCGGTGGTCATGGCAAGCGGGCGTGGCACCCTGCGCGTCATCACCCACACCAGCTCCTGCAGCACCTGAACGCTCAGGCCCCCTGTCCCCTCGGTTGCCAGCCGGGCCACGAGGGTCTTCGCCTCGTTGTGCTTGTCCGGAGTCGTCGGGTCGAGGGAGTAGACGAGGACGTTCGTATCAAGGAACTCAACGTTCATGGAGCTCGTCCCGGGTCCAGGTCGGCTTCTCGCCCACACCCAGCTCAAAGCCTCGGTCGAGCAGCGCCACGAGTCGCTTCCGGGCCTCTTCGGATCTCTCGCTCTGTCGCACGGCCCGCTCCATGTACTCGGCGAGGAGGCGGGACAGTGAGATCCCGCGGTCAACCGCGACGTGGCGCGCCTGGAGAAGTAACGCCTTGGGTAGGCTCAGGGTGACGTTCTGAGTGTCCATGACAGCGCCTCCACCGTTCCAGTGTAGCACGTGACTGCGTGGAGCACGCAACCGCGTGGATAGACAAGCACGAGCGAGGCATGCAAGGCTCTCTCAGGACCAGCGGCCTCACATCATGATCCGAGTGTCCGCAACCAGGCAACCAAGCGGACATCAACCACCGACCTGGTCCTGCTTCCTCCATATCCCGGAAGCCACGCCGCGCGCCAAGGCGCGGCCCGGAGGTCCGCGCCCACCTTGGGCCACCGGCGTCAGGGCTGTTGCGGAGGGATCCAGGCCAGCTCGACGAGCTCGAGGCCCGGGTGGTCGTCCTGCGGGTAGCGGATGAGGGCCTCGAGGGTCTCCTCCTCGCTCGCCGGGGACGGGGCTCCGGGGCGCCACAGCCGGCCGCAGGCCCGGCCGCGGCCGCGCATCTTGGCGACATAGAGCAGCTTGTCCGCGGCCTCGAGGAGGCGCGACCACTCGCCCGTGCGGAGGTGGCCGCTCCGCCCGAGGGGATAGGGCACGAAGCCGATCGAGATCGAGGGGCGCACCACCTCGCCCGGGGCCACCGGGACGGCCAGTGCGGCGACGGTCTCGCCCAGCCGCCTGGCGAGGCTCTGGAGCCCCTCCCGATCGACGCCGCGGGCCAGCACCACGAACTCCTCGCCCCCGTGGCGCACCGCCAGGTCCACCTCGCGGAGCGCCCCGGCCAGCCCCGCCGCCACGGCCTGCAGCACCCGGTCGCCGGCCTCGTGGCCCCAGCGGTCGTTGACCGCCTTGAAGTGGTCGATGTCGAGCATGAGGAGGCCGATGCCGTGGTGGCTCGCCAGGTCCGTGACGTCGTGACGCAGCAGCTCCCGGCGCAGCAGGGCCATCTCGAGGGGCAGTTGCTCCCCCAGCACCCGCCGGTTGGCAAGACCCGTCAGAGGGTCGGTGCGCGACAGCTCCTCGAGCAGCCGGTTCTGCTCGGTGATGCGGGCGTTGGCATCCAGGAGGTCGGCCGTGCGTGCCGCCACCTCGGCCTCCAGCTCGCGCTGGCGGCGACGGTGCGCCACCGCTCGCGCCCCGAAGACGCTGGCCACCGCGAGCAGCCCGAGCAGGCCGGACCCCAGCCGGAATGCGCGGGTCTGGTACCACGCCGGGAGGATGCGCAGCGTCATCGCCACCGGCTCGGCCGCCCACACGCCCTCGTTGTTGGAGGCCGACAGAAGGAAGCGGTACGCGCCAGGCGGCAGCCGCCGGTAGGTGGCGTGGTCGTCGTCGGTCGGGGCGCTCCAGGTGGGGTCGAACCCCTCCAGCATGAAGCGGAAGCGCACCTGGTCCGGCGACAGGAAGGAGAGCGCGGCGAACTCGAACCGCACCTCCCCGGTGCCCGGCCCGAGCACCAGCTCGACCGGCCTCTCGCGTCCCAGGCCGGAGGCCGGCAGCGCGCCGTCGGTCCACGCGGCGCCGTTGACCAGCACCGCCTGCATCACGAGCGCCGGGGGGACCGTGTTGCGCAGCAGGTGGCGGGGGTCGACGCGGGTCACGCCGGAGGCCATGCCGAACCAGAGCAGGCCGGCGCGGTCGCGCAGTGCCGCGTTCTCGGCCGCCTCGGAGTCGGCGAACCCGTCCTGGGCCGTGAAGGTGCGCACCACCTTCCCCTCGGCACTGACGCGAGAGACGCCGCGGGTCGTGCCCACCCACATGAAGCCGTCCAGGTCCTCGAGCAGGAACAGCACGTTGAGGCTCGGCAGCCCGGACCCGGCGGCCAGCACCTGGTCCGGGCCGCCGGCCGCCGGGTGCACCCAGAGGCCGGCGTCGGTGCCGGCCCAGACGCGGTCGTGGGAGTCCACGACCAGCGACCACACGCGGTTGTGGGGCAGCCCGTCGCTGGTTGTGAAGGCGGTGAATCGCGTCCCGTCGAAGCGCAGCACGCCGCCGGCGTGGGTGGCGAGCCAGAGCGCGCCGCCGGAATCGACGGCCAGAGACCGCACCGGGCCTTCGGGAAGGCCGTCCCGGGTCGTGAAGCTCTGCATCCGCGCGCCGTCCCAGCGGGCGAGGCCCCCCGAGGTGGCGATCCACAGGCCGCCGTCCGGGGTGGGCGCCAGGCTGCGCACGAAGTCGTGGGGCAGGCCGTCCCGGCGGGTCAGCAGCCGCGGCCGCGACCCTTGCCGCCACGCAAGGAGACCCTGCTGGGTTCCCACCCAGAACGTGCCGTCCGAGCCCCAGGCCACGGTCAGCACGCGCTGGGTCGGGAGCGACCGGTTGAGCCCGGGCTGGGGGTGCCAGCCGTCCTCGCACCAGGTCACCACGCCGGCGTGCTCGGTGCCCATCCAGACGCACCCGTCCGGCCCTTCCGCGAGCGTCCAGACGGTCGAGGACGGCAGCCCAGACTCGGTGGTGAAGAGGGTCATCGACCCCGGCGTCTGCTGGAACAGCCCCTGCCCCCAGGTGCCGACCCACAGGCTGCCCTCGCGGTCCTCGAGGAGCGCCCGGACGGACACGAGCCGCTCGCTCGGGTGGAGCACGCGGGCCGCCAGGCGCCCGTCCCGGTCGCGCCACCACAGGCTGCGCTGCCCCCCGATCCACAGCCCGCCGTCCCGCGACGGCAGGAGCGACTGGATGGTGTCCACCGCCGGGTCCAGCCCCTCCTCGACGACCCCGGCCGGCAGCCGCACGATCCTGCCCTGGGCAGTGCCCACCCACAGCTCGGACCCCGACGCCGCCACCGCCACCGGGACCAGCCCCTCCGGCAGACCGAGCGCGCGGTCACTTCCCTCCCCGCTCACGCTGTGAAGGGCGCCTCCCGCCACCACGGCCACGCCACCGGCGCTGCCGGTCATCGCCGTGACGTCTCCCGACACCACCCGCCTCCACGCGCCCGGGGTGCCCAGGAACAGCCCGTCGGCGGTCCCGACCAGCAGCGAGCCGGACGCCAGCACGGACAGCCCCGAGACCGGTCCGCGCCACGGCACGGCTCCGGCGAGCGCCGTCACCCGGTGGCGGTCCCAGCGCGCCAGCGCCCCGGAGTCGGTGCCGATCCAGAGGTTGCCGTCGGCGTCGGCGGCCAGCGCGCTGACCACGTCGTCCGGCAGGCCGTCGACCGTGGTCAAGGTCACGAAGCGGCGGCCGTCGAACCGCGAGAGCCCGGCCTGGGTGCCCACCCACAGGTAGCCCGTGGCGTCCAGCACCACCGCGGCCACCTGGGACTGGGCCAGCCCCTCGCGCACCCCGAACCGCCGAGACGGCGTCCACTGGGCCGACGCCGCTGCCGACACCAGCAGCAGCGCCACCGACAACCCCACCTGCCGGGATCTGGGCGACGTCACCCTCCCATTATCGCCGCACCGCGGTCCGCTGGCGCACGGGACGGCTCACGCCCGTTTGGCCCGCTGCAGGACATCCTGGAGCCGCTGCAGAGCAGGGGGGTCGGGGTCCTTCTCCCCCGAGCCCGCGACGCGCGCCACCGGCACGACCTCCCGCAGGGCGTTGGTGAGGAGCACCGCCTCCGCCGCCTCGAGGTCCCGGGCGGTCAGGGCGCGCTCCGCCGCCGCGCCGGCCTCCAGCACGATCTCGCGGACGATGCCCGGCAGCGCGCCGTAGCAGGCCGCGGGTGTGAGCACCTCGCCGCGCACCACCAGGAAGACGGTGGTCCGGGAGCCGTCGGTCAGCAGGCCGGCCTCGTTGCGGGCGACGACCTCCTGGAGGCCCCGCCTCCGCGCCTCGCGGGCCAGCAGCGCGTTCTCGAGGTACGACATGGTCTTGAACCGGCAGAGGGGGCTCGAGCTCAGCCGGATCAGGTCGTTTGCCACCCCGATCCCGACCGCCTCGGGCCAGTCGGGCTCCCACGCCTCGGCGCGCACGACCAGCCGCCGGTCGAGGGCGAGCAGGCGCACAACACCGAGGGGGAATCCGGAGCACCGGGTGCGGGTGGCCAGGAAGTCCCGAACCGCCCCGGCCGTCGGCGGCTCGGGAAGCTCGAGGTACGCCGCGCCCCGGGCGAGCCTTGCCAGGTGGCGGCCCAGGTGCAGGGGGCGGCCGCCCTCGACGCGGATCGTCTCGAACAGGCCCACCCCGTGCCGCGCGCCGGAGCGGGCCAGGTCGACTGCAGTGTCCGTCACGAGCTCAAGCATGCGACCAGCGACCTCCCCTTGTGCACGGTCTCCAGGTACTCGGCCGCCGGGTCCGAGTCCCACACCACCCCGCCCCCGACCCCGAAGCGCAGCTCCCCGGCCACGGCGCTGGCGGTGCGGATCGCCACCGCCACCTCGGCCTGATCCAGCCCCTGCGACAGCCAGCCGAGCGCCCCGGTGTAGGCCAGGCGCGGGTGGTCCTCGAGCTCCCGGATGCACGCCATCGCCGCCAGCTTCGGGCAGCCGGTGATCGACCCGGCCGGGAAGAGCGCCGTGAGCAGCGCGCGCAGGTCCAGGCCCGGCCGCAGCTCCCCCGCCACGGTGGCGACGAGGTGGTGCACGTTGGCGTAGGTCTCGAGCCCGGGGAACCCCTCGACCCGCACGGACGGCCAGCGGCACACCCGCGCCAGATCGTTGCGGACCAGGTCGACGATCATCGCCAGCTCGGCCAGGTCCTTGGCGCTCCCGAGGAGCCGCTTGGCCTGCAAGCGGTCCGCATCCGGGCCGCTCCCCCGCGCCGCCGTCCCCTTGATCGGCCGGCTCTCGATGCGCCCGCCCGAGAACCGCACGAAGCGCTCGGGCGAGGAGGACAGCACCGCGAAGTCCGTCCCCGCGATGAGCCCGGAGAACGGCGCCGGGTTGGCGGCGTAGAGGCGCCGCGCCAGCTCGAGCAGGCTGCCCTCGTACGACCACGCCTCCTGCCTGGTGAGGTCGACCTGGTAGACGTTGCCCCGGCGGATCTCCTCCCGGATGCGGGTCACCTTGGCCGCGTACGCCTCGCCGTCATCGCTGTCCCAGGTCTTGCGGGCACTGAACCCGCCCGGGCGGAGAAGGCTCGCCTCGCGCGGCGCCGCGATCCCCTCGCGGCGCGCCTCGTAGAGCGTGCCGCTGGGGCGGTGGAAGAGCCGAAGAGAGCGGTACACCGCGAGGTGCACGAGCGGGAAGCGCCACGGCAGGGCGGGAGCGAGCGGCAGGACCGGGTCCAGCGCGTACCCAGCCTCGTAGCTCGCGAAGCCGATCCAGTCGGGACGGATGGAAGGAACTTCCCCCATGCGCTCGAAGGTCAGCTCCGGGAGGTCGAGGCCCTCGGCGACCACCAGCGGCCCCTCGGCGAAGAGCAGCCAGTCGGCTCCCGGACCGTCCCCGTACAGCAGCGCGAACGGCTCCCGTCCGGGGAGGGAGAAGAGGTCCTCCACCCCGAGCCGGGCGGCCCGCGCCGTCCAGCGCTCAGTGATGGCCGTGCAGCACATTGCGCACCAGCACCAGGCCCTGGCTCGTGAGGAAGGAGTCGGGATGGAACTGCACCCCCGCGAGGGGCAGCTCCCGGTGGCGCAGGGCCATCGGCACCCCTTCCTCGCTCCACGCCTCGACCTCGAGGGCCGCCGGCACCCGGGTGACGGCGAGGCTGTGGTAGCGGCCGACCCGGAGTGGCGAGTCGAGCCCGGCGAACATCCCCCGGCCGGTGTGAAGGATGGCCGACACCTTGCCGTGGACCGGCTCCCCCGCCTCCCCCACCTCGCCGCCGAAGGCCAGGGCCAGGACCTGCATCCCCAGGCACACCCCGAATACCGGCACCTTCCCGGCGAAGGCCCGCACGGCCGCCAGCGACACGTGGGCGTCCCGGGGGTGGCCCGGGCCAGGGGAGATGACCAGCAGGTCAGGCTCGAGCGCCGCGAGGCTCGCGGGCGTGGCGACGTCGGCGCGGCACACCGTCACCTCCGCGCCCGCCTCGACCAGCAGGTGCGCGACGTTGAACGTGAACGAGTCGAAGTTGTCGAGCACCACGACCCGGGGCACGGGGACCTCCCTGCCAGCGGATGGTACCCCCTGCCGGGGTTTGACCGGCCCGCCGGCCGCTTCTACCCTGGGCGGCACCATGGACGCCGGCGACGCGCTGCGGCTCTTCCACCCGATCACGCGGGCGTGGTTCGCCGAGCGTCTCGGCGCGCCCACCGAGGCGCAGCGGCTGGCGTGGCCGGCGATCGCCGCCGGGGAGCACGTGCTGCTCGCCGCCCCCACCGGCTCCGGCAAGACCCTGGCGGCGTTCCTGTGGGCCGTCGACCGCCTCCTCACCGGCGCCTGGCCCGGCGAGGCGACGCGGGTGCTCTACGTCTCGCCGCTGCGCGCCCTCAACACCGACGTGCGCAGAAACCTCCTGGGCCCCCTCGCCGAGCTGGGCGGGCGCTTCGAGGCGGCCGGGGTGGCGGCGCCGGCGGTGCGGGTCCTCACCCGCTCCGGAGACACGCCGGTGGAGGAGCGGCGGCGCATGACCCGCCGGCCGCCGGAGATCCTCATCACCACTCCCGAGAGCCTCAACATCCTCCTCACCTCCGCGGGCGGGCGAGCGGTCCTCGGCGGGGTGCAGTGCGTGATCCTCGACGAGGTGCACGCCGTGGTCGAGTCCAAGCGCGGCGTCCACCTCATCTCGGCAGTCGAGCGGCTCGTGCGGCTGGCCGGGGAGGTGCAGCGGGTGGCGCTCTCGGCCACGGTGCGGCCCCTCGACGAGGTGGCGCGCTGGGTGGGCGGGGCGGTGCCGCTCGGCGACGACCCCCTCGGCGTCCTGCAGCCGCGCCCGGTGCGGGTGCTCCAGAGCGGCGAGAGGAAGCGCTACGACCTCAAGGTGAGCTTCCCCGCCGCCGCCGCGGCCGAGGCTGCCGGGGACGAGGCGAGCGAGCACTGGCCGGCGCTCGTGGACGAGGTGCTGGGCCGGGTGCGGGCGAACCGCTCGACCCTGGTGTTCGGCAACTCGCGCCGGGTGGTGGAGAAGCTCACCCGCTTCCTCAACGACGCGGCCGGCGGCGAGCTCGTCTACTCCCACCACGGCTCCCTCGCCCGGGAGATCCGCCAGGTCGTGGAGGAGCGGCTCAAGGGCGGCCAGCTCAGGGGCATCGTCGCCACCTCCTCCCTCGAGCTGGGGATCGACGTCGGGGCGCTCGACGAGGTGGTGCTGGTGCAGACGCCCCACTCCCTGGCCTCGGCGGCGCAGCGCATCGGGCGCGCCGGCCACACGGTGGGCGGCACGGCGCGGGCGCGCTTCCTGCCGCTGTTCGCCCGCGACCTCCTGGACGCGGCGGTGGTCGCGAAGGCCGTGGCGGCCGGGGAGATCGAACCGCTCCGGCCGGTGGCGGGCGCCCTCGACGTGCTCGCCCAGGTCCTGGTCTCGGCGGTGGCCTCCGAGACCTGGCCGGTGGACGAGCTGCTCGCCACCCTGCGGCGGGCTCACCCGTTCAGAAACCTGCCGCGCCAGCACTTCGACCTCGTGCTCGACATGCTGGCCGGGCGCTTCGCCGCGGCGCGCATCCGCGAGCTGGACCCGGTGGTGAGCGTGGACCGCGTCGCCGGCACGGTGCGCGGCCGGCCCGGGGCGGCGCGGCGCGTCTACGCGTCCGGCGGCACCATCCCGGATCGCGGCTACTTCCGCCTGCGCCTGGCCGAAACACGAGCGCTGCTCGGCGAGCTCGACGAGGAGTTCGTCTGGGAGCGCTCGGTGGGCGACTCGTTCTGCTTCGGCGTGCGCACCTACCGCATCGCCCAGGTCACCGACGCCGACGTGCTGGTGCGCCCGGCGTCGGGGCCGGCCGGCCTCGCCCCGTTCTGGCGCGCCGACGAGCGCGACCGCCCGTTCGAGCGCGCCGAGAAGGTCGCGACGTTCCTCGAGGAGGTAGAGCCGCGCCTGGGCGACGCCGACCTCCCCGACCGCCTGGCGGACGAGTGGTTCCTCACCCCGGGCGCGGCGCGGGCGCTGCAGCGGGTGCTGCTCGGCCAGCAGGCCGCCACCGGCACGCTCCCCCACCGCCACCGGGTGGTCGTCGAGCACGTGGCCGACCCCCAGAGCCCGGGGCCGGCGGGCCAGGTGGTGGTGCACACCCTGTGGGGCGGCAAGGTCAACCGCCCGTTCGCCCTGGCGCTGCAGGCGGCGTGGGCCGAGCGCCACGGCGGCCAGCTCGAGGTCGTCCACGACGACGACTGCCTCATCCTCTCGCCGCCCGGCGAGGTGGACGGCGAGGAGCTGCTGGGCCTGGTGCGCCCGGAGGCGCTCGAGGAGCTGCTGCGCGCGCGGCTGGAGGACACCGGGTTCTTCGGGGCCCGCTTCCGCGCCGCCGCCGGCACCGCCCTGCTGCTGCCGCGCTCCGGCTTTGGCCGCCGCACGCCGCTGTGGCTGACGCGCCAGCGCGCCAAGGAGCTGCTCGCCGCCGTCCGCCAGCACGCCGACTTTCCGATCGTCCTCGAGGCGTGGCGGAGCTGCCTCGAGGACGACATGGACCTCCACGCCCTGCGCCGGCTGCTCGGCGAGCTCGCGGACGGCGTGATCGCCGTGCACGAGGCGCGCACCGACCACCCCTCGCCGTTCGCCTCCCAGGTGCTGTGGCGGCGCACCAACCAGCTCATGTACGAGGACGACGCCGCGGCCCCCGAGGGCGGCTCGCGGGCGCGCCGCGACCTCCTGGCCGAGCTGCTGCAGGCCTCCCACCTGCGCCCCCGCCTCGCGCCCGGCCTCGTGGACACGTTCCGGCGCAAGCTCCAGCGGGTCTTCCCGGGCTATGCCCCGCGCACCGCCGCGGAGCTGCACGACCTCGTGGAGGAGCGCGTGCTGCTCTCCCCCGCGGCGTGGCGGGAGCTGCAGGAGGCCGTCGCCCGGGACACCGGCCGGCCCGCCGCCGAGCGGGTCATGGAGCTGGAGGGGCGCCTGCTCGGCGTGCGCTGGAGCGGCGCACCGGAGGGCGTCGTGGTGGCCGTGCAGGCGCTGCCGCGGGTCCTCCGCGCTCTCGGGCTGGCCCCTGGCGACGTCGATCTGCGCGCACCGGACCTCGCGTCGCCCGCCCCGGACGCGGCGCTCGCGGCGCTGCGCGGGCTGCTCGCCCAGGAGCCTGACGGTAGCGAGACGGTGGAGGCCCTCCTCGCCGACCTCCTGCGCTCCCACGGCCCGGTGCCGGTGGACACCCTCGCCGCCACCCTCGGTCTCGACGACGAGCGGCTCGTGCCCGCGCTCGAGAGCCTGCGCGACGCCGGCGACGTGATCCTCGACCAGCTCACCGCCGGCACGGACGGCGTCGAGGTGTGCGACGCCTCCAACCTCGAGCGCCTGCTGCGCCTCCAGCGCGCCGCGGCGCGCCCCCAGATCGAGCCGTTGCCCCTGGCGGCGCTCCCGGCGTTCCTCGCCGACTGGCAGGGGATTGGATCGACCCCGCCCGGCGTCGACGGCCTGCGTCAGGCGCTCGAGCGGCTCTGGGGGTACCCGGCGCCCGCCGCCGCCTGGGAGGAGGAGATCCTGCCGGCGCGCCTGGAGGGCTACCAGCCCGCCTGGCTGGACGCGCTGTTCGCCGAGACCGAGCTCGGGTGGGCCGGGTGCGGCAGCGAGCGGCTGGTCTTCTTGCTACCGGCCGACCGGGAGCTGGTGCTGCCGGCCGCCGACACGCCCGAGATCGCAGCCGCCCTCGAGGAGATGCGGCTCCTCTTCCCCCACGCCGCCGGCCGCTTCACCCTGGCGGAGCTGGCGGCCCACTCGGGGCTCGCCTCCGCGGAGCTGACGCGCGTGCTGTGGCGCCTTGCCTGGTCCGGCCTGGTGGGCAACGACGGCTTCGCCGCCGTGCGCCGCGGCATCGAGTCGGACTTCAAGCCGGCCACCCCCGAGCGCGCCGACCCCGGCGGCCCGCCGCGCCGGCGCCTGCGCTTCGCCCAGTGGCAGGGCACGCGACCGTTCGCCGGGAGCTGGTTCCCCACGCCCCCGCCGCCCGCCGAGGACGACCCCCTGGCCGAGGAGGAGCTGCTGCGGGAGCGGGCGCGCCTGGTCCTGCAGCGGTACGGCGTCGTCTTCCGGGAGCTGCTCGCGCGGGAGCTCCCGGACCTCCAGTGGCCGCGCCTGGCCCGCACCCTCCGGCTCATGGAGCTGGGCGGCGAGATCGTCGGCGGGCAGCTCTTCGATGGAATCCCCGGGCTGCAGCTCGCCACGCCGATGGCGGTGCGGCGCCTGGAGCGCGGCATCGTCGAGGACCGCGTCGTCGCCCTGGGCGCCCTCGACCCGGCCTCGCCGTGCGGGCTCGGCCTCGAGGGCCTGCCGCCACTGCCCCGCCGCGTGGCCGGCAACCAGACCGTGTGGCACGGCGCGCGCCTGGTGATGACGGTCGAACGCCGGGGCGCGGCGTTGATCGTCCACGTCGGCCCCGACCACCCCCGGCTCCCGGACTACCTCGCCGCCCTCAAGCTCTCTCTCGGACGCCAGGTGCGCCCGCTGCGGGCCATCGCCGTCGAGACCATCAACGACGAGCCGGCCGCCGGAAGCCCCTACCGCCCCGCCCTCGCCGCCCTCTTCCAGGTCGTCACGGACGGCCCTGGCCTCCGCCTCCTGCGCCGGTACTGAGCCCGCGCAGCTCGAGGGCGATCGCCGAGGGGGTGACAGACCGGCCGACCGGTGCGATGAGGAAGCTGTGCCGCAGCGCGCCACTCGTCAAACGGGCACGTCACGATCCCATTGAGGAACCACATGAGTGTGATTCCAGGCACCTATGCAGACCTTGCACCGCATCCGCCATCACTTCGAGCAACCGCGCTATTGGCCCACTCTGTCTCCGTGGACAGGAATGCGCCTACGGTCAGTATCCATAGCCCAGCATCTCTATCGCGTCCGCCCATGCTTGCCATCGTGTGGGCTGTTTGCCCATCCACCGCTGGACTAGCGACATGCATGCGATAAGGCCGTCATCGTCGCTTGTTTGCACACGGGCAGCGGCATTCTCAACAAGCTCCCGGTCAAGGCCCCTGAAACGAGTAATCAACGACTCCTCACCGGTGAAGCCGTGGAACCCTTCGAACACCACGGACAAGCAGGCCCTCTGCACACGCCACAGCCCAAGCTCTCTACATATGTCTTCGGCCTTTCCGTCCAGGAGGCCGTCGCAGCCCTCGGCGGCCGTGGCTCGGAATGCCTCCCGAAGCGCAGCGGGCTCTGCCGGGTTCAGCAACTGTCTAACGAAGACGTGGAGTCTCGCATCTATAACCGTCGCCTGCAGCTTGCCCAGGTCGGCCCGCGTTGGAGGGCCGCTCGAGCCGGCGATCGATGCCCAGTAGTCCCCCTTCGGCTGGCGCATAGAAGCCTGACCTCCGGATGTGCTGGCTTCAAGGTGCTGGAGAATCTCACTGACAGGCGTGGCCCCGCCGCCTGCTGCTACCTCAGCTTCGACCTTGCTGAGCGCATCTGCGATCAGACGCCCCTGCTTGGCATCCACCCGAGCAAGCTCACCGAGTATCTCCGTGGTGGCGCTGAGGCATCTGTCCTGGTCGCCCGCCACGATCGCCAGACAGGTCCTGACGCAGGAGCCGACATCCTCAGTGCGGACTTGGTCGCCCCTGACGGCACGCAGAAGCGCCACCACTGCCTCATCCCCTTCAGTGCGAATCCCAATTGAACCGAGGGAAACAAGGCACGACATGATCAGAAGAACTGGGCTGAGAAACGGCGACTTTAGCATTAGCAGCCTCCACCACCACCTGCGGCAAGCACGTTGAACGTAAAGGTCTGGCTTTGGGAAGGTACCACGTCCACCTTTATTGACATTAGGAAGGTACCACGTCCACCTTTATTGACATTATTCCCTGGTCAGGCACAGACTCACTCATCCCTCAGCGGATGCACCGGCGATTGCCGCGTCGAGCGCCTCCAGTCGCGTCCTGAACGCCTCGTCCTGCGCCTTCCTCCGGCTCGCCTGGCCGGCCCACCGGCTCACCTGATCGGCGCTCCGGCCCAGCGCCTTCGCCAGATCACGGCACCGCAGGCCGTACCGCTCCACACCGACCAGCACCACCGCCTCGCGCGCCCGCACCGTCGCCCGGTCCCGGCACGGGGCGCCCAGCCGCTCGATCTCCACACCCTCTGCCGCCGTGGCCCGTGCCAGGTACGTCTCCACCTCCAGCCGTGGCCGCTCCCGGCCGGTGCTGGCCCCCAGGGCGTCGAGGCGTGGCCGGTCGGTCCGCACGACGGGCTCGTCGTCGTCCCGTTTCCTGCGCGTCCACCACGGTACGGACCCCATGGGCTCCTCCGGCACGGGCGCCTTTCGCACGACCTCCAACCAGCTCCGGTACGCCTTCCTCGCCTGTCCCACGGTCGCGCCCAGGAGCAGCCACGCCTCGTCCACGTCGACGAGCGGCGCGTGGGTGCTGGACATCAGCTCCTGGTGCCCGCTCCACCGCCACGCCCCGGGGGTCGCAACGAGTTTCGCGGTCACGGGGTTGAGGTGGACGTAGGCCAGGACGTGCCCGAGGTACGCCTGGGTGTCGATGGTCCTCGCCTTGTACCGCTCCTGCCACAGGCTGCCGAGGCTCCGGTGGCGGCGGTTGTGGTCCTGGGCGAAACGCCCCTGGATGAGCCGCATGCTGCGCCACAGGGGCACCTCGGCGGTACGCAGCACGAGGTGGTAGTGGTTCGGCATGAGACACCAGGCGAGGAGGGTGAAACGGTCCCGTTGTTTGACGTCGCGCACGACGGCGACAAAGCGTTCCGCCTCCCGGGCGTCGCCGAACACGGGCTCGCGGCGCGCGGTGCGGCAGTAGACGTGGTAGATCGCTCCCTCGACGAACACGCGCGCCCGACGTGGCATGGCTGGCTCCCACCAGTAACGCTACGATCGGCCAGGAGTCTTGTCAATAACGGTGGACGTGGTACTTAACCACCCGCAAGGTCCGTCAAGGAGGTTTCCAAGATCCCTGCTCACTCTCCTCAGGTCATCTTTTCCCCCTCCTCCAGGCTTCACCTGGCGCGCACCAGGTACCCATCGGTACCCATCAGGTACCCATCCGCGCTCGAGGGTGACGCGGATGTGGCTGCCGGCGGTGCCGGGGATGTAGTAGAGGTTGTAGTCCTGGAGGCGGTGGTCGGGGTCGCCGTCGGCGACGAAGGTGCCGGTGACGGTCTGGCCGGAGTGGAGGGCGCGGGCGTACTTGTGGTCAGTTGGCAGTGCCTCGTGGGCGTAGGCGGCCAATCACCCACCCCAGGAACCGAACGAGACCGCCGAACGTGGTGACCATGCCTCCCACGACCAAACCAACCGCAAGGACGACCGCCCAGGCGTCAAGGCTAACGTACCAGGTCTGGATTCCATGGGACGGCAGTCTGTAGTCGACAAAGACCAGTCGCCCCCTTGCTTCCGGCGTGAGAATCAGAAAGTGCGCCCAAGCCAGGGCCATGAGAACCAAGGTAGCCCGGGTAATAGCCCGCCATTGTGCGCCTTGGCTCGCGTTCCCGTGCTGTCCTTGTTCTCGCAAGAGGCTGCTGGCCGAGAACAAGGCCCAACCCGTGATCCAAGCGGCCAATGCGAAAAGAAGAACAAGGAGTGCCTGCGCGACGATGGGAAGCGACAGCCAGTAACCACTGAGGTCCTGCGCCTTGGGTGGGGGGAAGAAGGATGCCTTGGAGGCATCTGCGGCTCCGCGCCAAGCGACCCAGGTCACCCCAACGACGATGACCAACCCAACAAGTGACTCAGCAATGGTCCGCCACAAGCACACGCCGGGCACCTGTGCGCTTTGGGGTTCGCGAGAGTCTTGGGCCTCGCCTTCTCGGGTTCCCAGCAGCAGCGGCAGCATAGCCAGGCTTGCGATCCCCGAGAGGACCAAAGCAGCAACAGCCGCATCGATCCCGATATAGCTCGGTGCCCAAACCCAAGAACTGCCACCACTACCGAAGACCACATTCTGCAGAAAGGCCGGACTACCCCAAACCGGATCCGCGACCGCGAGGTATGCAGCCGAGACAAGCCACTGCAGCGTCACCGCCGCGTGGAGAACCGGGATTCGGTGAGTCCCACACGCAATCGTCCCCCCTCGATGCTCCGCAGGCGGGCGCATGAGGTGCCCAACTGCCATAACCAAGGCCCAGACTACGCAAAGGACGGCAGTCGCAGCCAGAATCGCCTGGCCAAGCAGGCCCAGAGTTTGAAGTCCCCGAACTAAGCTACTGCCAGGAATCCAGGGAACCCCAACCGGCCATGCGTTCGCAACCAGGACCGGCAATCGGCAGATGGCCGCGACGACCATGGCACCGACCAGGACAGCGAACCACACTCTCTTCGCTAGCCTTCTCATCGGCACTCCCTAATGGGTACCTGGTATCCTATTCCACTCATTGTGCATCATCTCGTACCCGCTCGCGCCTCCGCAAGGCCTCGACCACCTGCTGCGCCAGAGCCGCGTACCCCAGATCCTCGCGGCGCCGGGTGGTCGCCTGGCCGTACAGGCGGCTCGCCGAGCCTGGGTCGCGTCCGATCACCACCGCCAGGTCCTTGACCTTCAGGCCGCACGTCTCCACCCCGACCAGCATCACCAGCTCGCGCACCCGCCCGAGCCCGGCGCCGCGACGCCGGCCGCGCAGGGTGGTCACGCTCACACCCAGCAGCCGTGCCACGGTGCGGGCAACTTTCTTGGCATCCACCTTCGGTGGCGCGGGCCGCTGGTTCACGCCCAACCAGTCCATGGCCGGCCGTGTCGGGTCCCGGCGCAGCTCCTCGTCGTCCGCCCCGGCGCGTCGCCACCAGGGCAGCCCACCCGGCAGGGCGCTCTTCCACGCCGCCTCCCGCCCCTGCCCCAGCACGGTGAGATAGGCCCGCCGCGCCGCCGTCCGCCGGGCACTGAAGACGAGCAGGGTCTCGTCCACGTCCACGAGCCCTCGCCGCTCCCGGCCCAGGACTTGCCGGTGCCCACCCCAGCGGTGGGACGCCGGGTCCGCGGTCAGGCCGGCCGTCACCGGGTTGAGGTGCACGTAGGCGATCGCCTGCATGAGGTAGGCGGGGTCTTCGATCATCCTCTAGGGAGGTACCACGTCCACACATATCGACATTTCCTCACCGCCAGGTCCGCCGGCCGCTTTCACCGGCTGCATGCACCGCTGGTGATGGCCGTGTCGAGGGCGTCGAGACGAACACGCGCGCCCGACGTGGCATGGCTGGCTCCTGCGGGGGAGGCTACGGCTACGCAGGAGCCCTGTCAATTACGGTGGGCGTGGCACTTGACTGTTGACGTACCTACCAGCCCCGATGACGATCAG
>JALOLB010000162.1 GCA_025456225.1 Thermoanaerobaculaceae bacterium | reverse complement strand
AGACGATAGCCGGCCCAAGCTCGCAGCCCGCGACAACGGGCAGCCACGGGCTGCCCCTCGCCGCGCGTACCTCGGGTTGTCATTGCAGGGAATAGGGCCTCATCCCAGGCCCTTCCCCGGGAGGGGGAATCATGCCCACGACCAGCACCTACAGGCCGACACACCCGGTGCGCATCGTCAGCGCCACCTCGCTCTTCGACGGCCACGACGCGTCCATCAACGTGATGCGCCGCCTCATGCAGGCCACGGGGTGTGAGGTCATCCACCTCGGCCACAACCGCTCGGTGGAGGAGATCGTCACCGCCGCCCTCCAGGAGGACGCCCAGGGCATCGCCCTCACCTCCTACCAGGGCGGTCACATGGAGACGTTCACCTACCTGCGACAGATGCTGGACGAGCGCGGCGGCGGGCACATCCGCGTCTTCGGCGGTGGCGGCGGCGTCATCGTGCCGCGGGAGATCGCAGAGCTCCACGCCGCAGGGATCGACCGCATCTTCTCACCCGAGGACGGCCGCGCCCTCGGGCTGCAGGGCATGATCAACGTGGTCGTCGAGGGGTGTGACTTCGACCTGGCCTCGCGGGAGGTCCCGCCAGGTGCCACCTGGCTGCCCCTGGCGCGGGCGATCACCCGGGCCGAGGCCGGACTGCCACCCGCCGATCAGCCGGTGCGAGCGCAGACCGTCCCCGTGGTCGGCCTGACCGGCACCGGCGGCGCCGGCAAGTCCAGCCTCACCGACGAGCTGGTGCGCCGCTTCCTCACTGACTTCCCGGACAAGCGGGTGGCGGTGCTGTGCGTCGACCCGACCCGCCGCAAGACCGGTGGCGCGCTGCTCGGGGACCGCATCCGCTTCAACTCGCTCTCAAACCCCCGGGTCTACATGCGCTCCCTCGCCACCCGTGGCGCCGCCTCGGAGCTCTCCGCAGCGGTCGGAGGGGTGCTCGACGTGCTCCGGCACGGTGGCTTCGACCTCGTCCTCGTGGAGACCGCCGGCATCGGCCAGGGGGATGCCGCCATCGCCGACGTCGCGGACCTCTCGATCTACGTCATGACCGCCGAGTATGGCGCACCCTCCCAGCTCGAGAAGATCGCCATGCTGGACTATGCCGACCTCGTCGTCATCAACAAGTTCACCCGCCGCGGCAGCGAGGACGCCCTGCGCGACGTGCGCAAGCAGTTCCAGCGCAACCACACCCTCTTCGACCGCGACCCGGCCAGCCTGCCCGTGTTCGGCACCTCCGCCGCCCACTTCAACGACTCCGGCGTCAATGCCCTCTACGCTCACCTCGTCGCGCGCCTGAACGAGCAGCTCGGCCTCGGCTGGTCCAGCTCCTTTCCCGCCGACGTGCGGCGCGTCACCGACACCTCCGCACACGTCATCCCGCCGGGCCGGGAGCGCTACCTGGCCGAGATCGCCGGCGCGTGCCGCGAGCACCGCACCTGGGCGGCGGAGCAGGCGGAGGTCGCCGCCGACCTGGACGGCCTGCGCCGCGCCATCGCGCTGCTCGGTGGCCCCGCCAACGACTGCTGGAAGCCTTACCCGGAGGGCATCGGCGCGGGCGAGCGCCCGTGCGAGGCCGCCGGGCAGGTGGCCGGCACCGTCACCACCGTGCCCCCGGCCGTTGCCGACCTGGCCGCCGAGTTCAACCGCCGCCTGACCCGCCTCGGCCCGCACAGCCTCGAGATCCTGCGCGGCTGGGACGACTGGGAGGCTCGGTACGCCGGCGAGCAGTTCCGCTACGAGGTGCGCGGGCGGGAGGTGGTCGTCGACAACACCCGCGAGACCCTCTCCGGCACCCACGTGCCCAAGGTCGCCCGACCGCGCGCCGAGGGCGCCGGCGACCGACTGCGGTGGCGCCTGCTCGAGAACGTTCCCGGCGAGTTCCCCTACACCTCGGGGGTTTTCCCGTTCAAGCGCGAGAGCGAGGACCCCACCCGCATGTTCGCCGGGGAGGGACCCGCCGGGCGCACCAACCACCGCTTCCACCTCCTGGCCGCCGGCCAGCCTGCGGCGCGGCTCTCCACCGCCTTCGACTCCATCACCCTCTACGGCGAGGACCCGGCGCGCCGCCCCGACATTTTCGGCAAGATCGGCGAGTCGGGCGTCTCGATCTTCACCGTCGAGGAGGCCGAGGAGCTGTACGCCGGCTTCGACCTCTGCGATGCCAAGACCTCGGTGAGCATGACCATCAACGGCCCGGCCCCCACCGTGCTGGCGTTCTTCTTCAACACCGCGCTCCGCCAGCAGTGCCGGCGCTTCCTGAAGGAGCAGGGCCGTCTCGACATCACCCCCGCGCAGGTCCTCGAGCCCGACCTCCGCCGCGGCGCCCGCTGGGAGGACGTGCGGGCGCTCGTGTCCGACGAGGAGCTCGCCCGCATCCGGACGGCGACCCTCGCCCAGGTGCGCGGCACCGTCCAGGCCGACGTCCTCAAGGAGGACCAGGGCCAGAACACCTGCATCTTCTCCACCGAGTTCGCCCTCCGCATGATGGGCGACGTGCAGCAGTACTTCGTCGATGCGGGCGTCCGCAACTTCTACTCCGTTAGCATCTCCGGCTACCACATCGCCGAGGCCGGCGCCAACCCCCTCCACCAGCTCGCCTTCACCCTCGCCAACGGCTTCACCTACGTCGAGTACTACCTGCACCGCGGCATGGCGATCGACGCCTTCGCCCCCAACCTCTCGTTCTTCTTCTCCAACGGCATGGACGCCGAGTACTCGGTGATCGGCCGCGTCGCGCGGCGCATCTGGGCGGTGGCGATGGCCCGCCTGTACCGCGGCTCCCCGCGCAGCCAGATGCTCAAGTACCACATCCAGACGTCAGGCCGCTCCCTGCACGCCCAGGAGATCGAGCTCAACGACATCCGCACCACCCTGCAGGCGCTGCTCGCCACCTTCGACAACGCCCAGAGCCTCCACACCAACGCCTACGACGAGGCGATCACCACCCCCACCGAGGAGTCGGTGCGCCGGGCGCTCGCCATCCAGCTCATCATCAACCGGGAGTTCGGCCTGGGGTTCTGCGAGAACGCCACGGCCGGGAGCTTCATCATCGAGGAGCTGACCGACCTCGTGGAGGCGGCGGTGCTTGCCGAGTTCGACCGCCTCTCCGAGCGCGGCGGCGTCCTCGGCGCCATGGAGCTGCAGTACCAGCGCGGCGTCATCCAGGACGACTCCCTCAGGTACGAGCGCGCCAAGCACGACGGCACCCTGCCGATCGTCGGCGTCAACACCTTCCTCCCCCGCGACGCCGGCGAGGCGAGCCCACCAAGGGAGATCACCCTGACCCGCGCCAGCACCGAGGAGAAGGAGGGGTGCCTCGATCGGTTGGAGGAGTTCCAGAGTCGCCACGCCGCCGAGGCCCCCGCCGCCCTCGCCCGCCTCAAGCAGGTGGCGATCGAGGGAGGCAACATCTTCGCCGAGCTGCTCGACACGGTGCAGCACTGCTCCCTCGGCCAGATCACCCGGGCGCTCTACGAGGTGGGTGGGGCGTACCGAAGGAACATGTAGGTTCGCCACCCGGCCAGATCTAGCGGGCGTCTGGATTGCCTGGAGACGCTTGAGCGAAGTGCAGGTCAACGATGCAGGGACAGGCGTGGATCGACGCCACGAAGGTGGCGCGCCCCAGAAAGAACGTCCAGTCCCCGGTCATTGGGAGTCGGCCGGAGTACTGGCCGTTGGCATCGACCTGCAGTGTCGCGCTCGTCGAGCCAGGCCCAGTTGCGCTCGGGCCATGTATGGCGCCGATCGTCAGTTGACTTGCGAGCTTCCCGTCGACGAACACCGTCCCCCGGACATCGGCGGTCTTGACAAAGTCGAGCTCGACGAGCGCTTCGTCCTGCACCGTGATGGCTCGGAAATCTCCAGATCCCATCGTGTTCGCTGCTCGTCCCTCGCCGAACATGCGCAGGCGGACAACCCGCCACGGTCCCGGGGCCAGGCGCGTAAACTCGTAGCGTCCCTGCCCATCCACAGTCGTGGTGCGGTTCTCCGGGCCTTCCGCGGTCAAGCTCTCGCCGACTGCCGGGAACCCGTCCTCGTTCAGCACGCGACCGAAGATCGTCCCTCCTTTCCAAAGCGCAATGACCTGCTCTCCCTCGCGATTGGCGAGGTCCAAGGTCACCCTTCGTGACGCGAGCTCCGAGTGGGTTACGAACACCTCGACCGTTCTAGTTGCATCGTCGAGCACCGCAAATTGGACCACCCCTTCGCTGTCTGTGTTCCTTGGCTGCCCGTCCCTGGAGACCCGGACACTTGCGCCAGGAACTCCTTGTCCATCGTGCGTCACCTTCACGATGAGCAGGCCCCCTCGCTCGAGTTCGATTTCTCCGAGGTCGACGTCCAAGCTGTCGGTGAGTGCCACCTCCTTGAGGACCGGCTTGAGGTCGGGTGCGGAAATGCGTAGCCGGTAGTTCCCAGGCTGCTTGACGGGAACATGCATGAAGCAGTTCTCTGGCCGAACGGTCTCGTGGCCCTGGCCCATATTGTCGGCGGCCTCCCATTCGACATGGACCGCAATCCCCTGCTCGGGTTCCGCGCGGGCACAACCACCAGTGAGCGTGGCGGTGATCGCGCCTTCCTTCTTGAGCACGGCCAACAGTGCCTGTCCAGCGATGCCCTCTACCGATGATGGGACGTAGCCGTCTGCCAAGATGTGGCCGCGGATCCCGGCGCCAGCCGGTAGGCATGGGAGTTGTGCGCGCCCTCGCTCGTCTGTTGTCGTCTCTGCGCGTTGCGAGCCTTCGGGCGTGTGCCAGCGAAAGACCGCCAGGGCCTTGGGGATCGGGAGGCCGTCGGTGCTGAGAACGTCCACCCACGAGCAGGTCCCGCGAACGAGTGAGAAAGTCTCCGGGCGGGGATTCCCGGGTTGGACATCCAACACCCGGGACTCCGGGACGGCACCATCAGCGCGGAGTGTCAGCTCGTATCGGCCGGGTGGCAGGCTGCAGATCTTGCCAGCCCAGCGGCCCTGACCGGCTGGCTGCAGTCCAAGGGTGGCTTCATCCTGCAGCCGTGGCGGCCTTGTCTCACTGAGCAGGTACAGCTCGTACTTGACATTCGGTGTCGTGGTGAGGTCGATACTACTGACCGTGAGGGGCAGGCAGCAGCCGGGAACGACGGTGTAGGCAAGCTCCAAACCGGACTCGCCTGGATCCAGGACGAACGTGTCCGCGATCGTGGCGCTTCCATCGGACGTAATCCGGACTGAGTACGCCCCGAGTGGGATGCTACCAGGAGCGAGCGCGCCCCCGATGGTCACGTCTTCGGTCGATGTGTACTTGCCGTTGGCGTGCTTGAGCTCGACCCGCGCCTTGGCCTTGGTTGACTTCCCTTCCACGGTTTGAATCTTGATGGCAAGGGGCCTACCTGGTGGCACGCTGACGTACTTGGGGAGCTCACCCTTCTTGAGCTTGGTGTCGGCCAGTCCGGGGCAGAAGATGTGGACGGTCTCAGCCCAGTCAGGGAAAGGGACCAGTCCCTCATCCGGGCAAACGCCCATCCGCAGGAGCCGCTGGCCTCCGCCGATTCGCAGCGAGCAGGTGCCGGTGACGGGTGAATTGGTGCGCTCGTCGACCAGCCGCACCGGTTGACAGGGTTGCTGGCTTGACGTGCCCGCGCTGCCAGGGGCGCCAGGGCAGTCTCCGAGGATGCGGAGGACGAGCCGATCTGGTGCCGGTGCAGGTTGGCAGTCGCGCACGTCAATGACAGGGTGGTCTGGGCACCAAACCACCGTCTCATTGCTGGGTTCGGCCCCGCTTGCGGTAACCGCAAGAGCCGCCAGCACGACGCTAGTTGCCTGCCAATGGAACCGCAAGGACAGTCCCTCCTGGTTTGAGAAGGTAAGCGGTATTGTGGATCACGCTGAGGTCGAAGGAGCCGGCGTATCGGGTGCGATCGGTGAGTCGCGCGAGTGTTCGCCACTTCCTCTCGCTGAGCTTGCTTGCCGCAATCTCAAGGTACCCGTCGCCCTTCTCCTGGGAGCCGAAGGTGCGATCGACCATGAGGACATAGGCATGGTCGTCAGCGACGTGTGCACTGATCGCGATGATGGAACCCGTATACCGGCCGTGCTTGGCTGGGGCGTCCGCCGGGGGTTTGGTTACTGGGCGCCACAGTGGGTGGGGCTCCTTGGGATAGGTCGCTACTACTGACCGGTGCAGGGGGTCGATCACGTAGAGGTTGAAGTCGAGGAGGTCAAACGCGTACGCCGTGTTTTCGCCACTGCTGATCTGGACATACGACGAGTATCTGGGGCCTCGGTCTGGCCAGTATCGGGGGTTTGAGACGAGGCGGGTTGGTCGCCCGGCCGATTGTGCGTACAGCCACACGAGGTGGTCGTCGTAATAGCTGGAAGCGAGCACCGTGTCGCCCACCAGTGCCAGGCTCGTGAAGCTGGTCTCGCCTGAGTACTGCAGCTCCTGCAGTGGCTTGCCCTGCCTGTCGTAGACCCTGACCCTTCGTCGCTCGTTGTCGAGAATAGCAAGACGTGCCGGACCGACGGCGAAAGAAAATGCATCGTCCGTCAGCTTGTCCGGCAGGATCAGCGAGGAGGACCCTGCGACCGGGTCCCACTGTAGGACGGCGCCGCATCGCCCCAGGAGGTACAGATGACCGCCCAACTCCGTCATTGCCTGCACGGGGCATGGAAGGCCCGGAGGCGCCAGTTCTCTGGTCCCGTCGATGGCGAGGGCCGGAGGGGACGACGCGATTGCGCACGCCACAATGATGCAGAAGCTGGTGAGCCAAGAACACCGCGGCATGCCAAACATGCAGGCACCTCGCTGTCTCAAGTGAAGTCTGTCCAGACTGACCTGGTTCACCCATCCACAGGAGGAGGTCGGCTCAGAAGGGACACTTTCCGGGCCGGATGGTCGGCGTCGATCGCCGGCAGGCTCCTGGACGCCGTGGTCGGGCTCGTAAGTGACGCCAACTCGAATGTAGGCTGCGCGCTGGCATGCTCCCCTGCGGACGGCAGTTGTGGACTCGGGCCTGGAATGACCGGTCTGCAGCCACGGATCGGCTGCAGTGGGCTCCTGGGTCCTTTGCCGTGACCTGTCTTCTCCTTCTGCGGTCTTCGCCCACAACGTTCTCGGCAGGGGCTTGGTTGTCTGAGCTGCCCTCATAGTCGGCGAGCCTACAGTCCATCCATACAAACTGTCATCACCCATCTGGGCCATGCGGAAGGAATCATGCCCACTGCCGTCAAGCGAGGGCTGCTCGGCGACGACAGTCTGTCAGGCAGCGCCGTAGCTGGTGACTCCTCGAGGCGGGAGCGCAGATCTCAACCATTGCCAGGATACAACTGGCGGCCGCTTGGAAAACGCGCGGGCGCTCGCGTCCGACGAACAGCCTGACTGCATCCGAACGGCGACCCTCGCCCAAGTGCGCGGCACAGTGCAGGCCAACGTCCCAGGGGCACGTTACACCCTGATCCCCCCGGTATCCTTCTCGGGAGTCGGGGTTTCCTTGCGCGCCTTCACACCGGACACGCAGCTCTCGTCGAGCACCGGGCCGGGGCGCTCGGACTTCAACCAGCAGTGGGCTGCATCGCCCTCCCCGGCGGGTCGCACGTACGTCCACGCCTGGCAGCGCGCGTCCCGGTTGCACGCCCTCTGACACAGCGCCGGCTCGGGGCTGTCAAGGGCCAGATCCCGAAAGTCACCGCCAGGCCGGTTGGTGATGGGCTCCATCCCTGCCTTGTCGGCGATACCGGCGCGCCGCACCCCTGAGGTGCACTGCTCGTTCTCCGCCGGCTCCGGGATCTCGCTCTTGAGGTAGCAGTGCGCCGCCTCGCCGGGTGCCGGTGCCGCGAGGTAGGTCCAGGCCAGGCACCGGGCTTCCTGCTCGCACGCCGCCCGGCAGAGCGTGGGGTCAGGCCTGGCGAGACCCAGGTCCCTGTAGTCACCCCCCGGTCGGTCGAACCCCACCTCCATCTCCTGCGCCCGGGCCACGGCACCCGGCAGCGTCAACCCGAGCACCAGAGCCAGCAGCACCCACGTCATGCCAGGTGATCTTCGCTCCATGTCGCCTCCTCGTGTCCGTCGAGCTTGTCCTGCCAAGTATGCACCACCGCTGCGAGATCTCCCAGGTGGTGGGGCGGAGGTGAAGCCGTGCTCTTCCATTCCGATCGGGTCGCCCCGACCGGGCGATCCCGGGCACACGCGACGCGTTCCTGACGTACACTGGTGCCAACCAGGAGGGACCTCCCATGGACTTCCAGCTCACCGACGAGCAGCAGCTCATCCGGGACACCGTCCGCGAGTTCGCCGAGAAGGAGCTGCTCCCCGGCGCGCTCGACCGCGACATCAACAAGACGTTCGCCCGCGAGCAGTGGGAGGCGTTTGCCGCCCTCGGGTTCGCCGGCATGACGATCGAGGAGCTGTACGGCGGCACGCCGCTCGACGCGGTGAGCGAGGCGATCGTCATCGAGGAGCTGTCACGGTGCGACGCGAGCTTCGGTGTCCTCATGGCGGTGCACTCGGGGCTCACCGGCGCCTCGGTCACGACCTGGGCGACCCCCGACCAGAAGGCGCTCATCGCCCCCAAGATGGCCTCCGGCGAGTGGATCGCCGCGTACTCGCTGTCCGAGGCCGGGGCCGGCTCCGACGCCACCGCGATCACCTGCAAGGCGACCCTGGACGGGGATGCCTGGGTGCTGGACGGCAGCAAGCTCTGGGTCACCAACGGCAACGTGGCGGGGGTGTACATCATCTTCGCCCGCAGCCACCCCGACGCACCCAAGAAGGCCCACCAGGCGAGCGCCTTCATCGTGCTCCGCGACACCCCGGGCCTGCGCGTCTCCAAGGTCGAGGACAAGCTCGGGATCCGCGCATCCGACACCGCCGAGCTGGTGCTGGAGGGCGTCCGCGTCCCCCGCAGCATGGTCATGGGCGGCGAGGGCAACGGCTTCAAGGTGGCCTTCAACGCCCTCGACATCAGCCGCATCGGCATCGCGGCGCAGGCCCTCGGCATCGCCCAGGGCGCCTTCGACTTCGCCCTGCAGTACGCCCAGCAGCGCGTCACCATGGGCCAGCCGATCATCCAGCACGAGAGCATCGCCAACTACCTGGCCGACATGGCGACGCGCATCGACGCGGCGCGCCTGCTGGTCTACCGCGCCGCGTGGATGAAGCAGGAAGGCATGGTGCACACCAAGGAGAGCTCGATGGCCAAGCTCTTCGCCGGCGACACCGCGATGTTCGTCGCCGACCGCGCCGTGCAGATCCTGGGCGGCTACGGCTACACCCGCGACTTCCCGGTGGAGCGCTACTTCCGCGACGCCAAGATCACCCAGATCTACGAGGGCACCCAGGAGATGCAGCGCCTG
>JALOLB010000419.1 GCA_025456225.1 Thermoanaerobaculaceae bacterium | reverse complement strand
CACCCCCACCCGACCTCCGGCCTCAGGGTTTCCGCCCGGCCACCCGCCCGGCCTCAGGCCTCAGGAGAGACAGGCCTCAGGTTCTCCACCCATCCGACCGCCCGGCCTCAGGCCTCAGGAATAGCAGGCCTCAGGGTGTCCGCCCGCCCAACCGCCCGGCCTCAGGCCTCAGGTCCCCCCCACCCGGATTCTTCTGGTAGTGCCTGAGGCCTGAGGTCTGAGGCCTGAGGCCTCTGTCCTGAGGTCTGAGGCCTGAGGCCGGGGCTGGGGATCAGGCGGCTTGAAACAGCGCGGCGACGGCGCCGGCGGGGTCCCGGATCACGGCGAAGGAGCCGTAGCCGGGAGTGGTGCGGGGTGGGCTGAGGACCTCGCCGCCGAGCTCCCGGCAGCGGGCCAGAGCGTGCTCCAGGTCGGCCACCGTGATGTAGACCAGCCAGACCGGGGGCAGGGCGGCGTTGGTGCCGCGGGCGTGGCAGATCCCGGCGACGGGCTGGCCGCAGCCGGGCGGCAGCATGCAGGTGTCGCTGTAGCCGCCCATGTCCACGTCGCTGGTCTCCCAGCCGACCACGTCACGGTAGAAGTCGCGGATGCGCGGGGCGTCCTCCACGGTCAGGTCCACCCAGCCGACGAACCCCGGCGCGGGTCGTGTCTGCTCGCTCATGGCCATCCTCCCGACTCCACGCTACCAGAGCTTCCTGCCCGGGGACGGCGTACCATGGCGACGGAGGGGTGGTGACCTACAACTTCGACGCCGATCGGTGGTTCGAGCTTCGGCGGCAGCGCCTGCTGGCCCGGCGCCAGGCCGGTGAGCTGGACGACCGGGCGCTCGCCGAGGCGCTCGAGCGGCTCGAGCGGGAGCTGGACGCGATGCAGGACCGGCTGGACGGCTCGTTCCAGGTCGGCTTTCTCGCGGCCCGGGGCGACGAACCCAGGTGATCACTCGCAGGTCGGTGGCCTCTGGTGACGGGGAGGACGTTGGAATGCTCGTGCGCTCGCTGGTGCTGTGCGGCTGGTTGTCGGGGAGTGTGGTGATGGGGCAGGCGGCCCCCGGGGACCGACCGGGTGTCGACGCGGCCGCCGGTGCGGCCGTGACGCGGCTGCAGCAGGCGGCGTCACAGGACGAGCTGGCCTGGCCGCGCCTCGCGTATCTGTGCGATCGCATCGGCGGCCGCCCGGCGGGGTCGCCGGCATTCGCCGAGGCCGTGCGCTGGGCGGTGGAGACACTGCGGGCCGACGGCCATGCGCGGGTGTGGCGCGAGCCGGTGACGGTGCGGCGGTGGGAGCGCGGCACCGGTCGCGCCGTGACGACGGTACCGTACGAGCGGGAGCTCTCGGTGCTGGCCCTCGGGGGCTCGGTTCCCGCTGCCGGCGTCGAGGGGCTGGTGGTGGTCAAGGCCGGGGTGGCCGACCTCGGTCCTGACGTGCAGGGCAAGATCGTGCTCTTCGCACCCGAGATTCCGGCAGGCGCCACGGCCGGGGAGCGCTACGGCTTCTTCGGACGGGCCCGCTCGGAAGGAGTCTCCGCGGCCGGGCGTCACGGCGCCATCGCCGTGCTGGTGGCCAGCACGCCGGAGCGTTCCCTCTCGACGCCCCACACGGGCAGCATGCGGTACGGGGCGGAGGGTCCCGAGATCCCGGGGGCGGCCCTCGCGGCAGAGGACGCATCCTGGATGGCCCGCCTCGCGGCCTCCGGGGTCGAGGTGCGGGTGCGGCTGGACCTCCAGAGCCGGGAGCTGGGCACGGTCGAGACCTCCAACGTCCTGGCCGAGATCCCGGGGACCGGCAATGCCGGGGAGATCGTGGTCGTGGGCGCCCACCTCGACTCGTGGGACGTGGGCCAGGGAGCGCACGACGACGGTGCGGGCGTCATTCACGTCATCGAGGCGCTGCGGCTGCTCCGGGGCCTGCCGGCGCCGCCGCGCACCATCCGCGCCGTGCTGTTCGCCAACGAGGAGTTCGGCCTGGACGGCGGCAAGGCCTACGCGGCCGCCCACGGCTCGGAGCCGCACCTGGCGGCGGTCGAGTCGGACATGGGCGGCTTCCGCCCGCATCACTGGGGCGTGGCGGCCACCGAGGCGCAGATCGCGTGGCTGCGTCCCCTGGCCGTCTCCAGCGGCGTGCCGGTGCAGGTCGGGGGCGGGGGCGCCGATATCTCGCCCCTCGAGCCGCACGGCGTGCCGCGCATCGGTCTGGTCGGGGACGTGGACCGCTACTTCGACGTCCATCACACCCGCGCCGACACCCTCGACAAGGTGGACCCGGACGAGCTGCGCCAGGGCATCGCGGCCCTCGCAAGCCTCGCCTGGGAGCTGGCAAACGCCCCCGCCCCACCACCCAGCTAGTCAGCGAATCAGCGGATCAGCGGGTCAGGAAGACACTGTGGACCGTGCACACGCCAACCGATGATCAGCCGAGGCCGTCCTACGGCAGAGGCATCATCGTAGTGGGATCGCCGGAACCAGGATCGACTGTTGAGGCGTAGGCCGAGAAGCAGCCGGTGGCTCGGAGCTTGACCACGGACCACCCTTGCGACAGACCGAGCCAGGTACCGACGTTGTTGATCTGTGCGTACGCTCCGGCGGCGACTCGATAGTCCCGGCTCTGAGTGCCCGCACTCACGGTCAGCGTGATCTGCTCCTCGGCGTGGTTCACGATGAGCAGGTTCGAGCGCGGGTGACTGGAAACCTGAGTGGTGGTGGCGACTGGAAGGAAACGTGCTTGGTGGAA
>JALOLB010000418.1 GCA_025456225.1 Thermoanaerobaculaceae bacterium | reverse complement strand
GGCCCATCGTCATGACCGGCATCACCACCGCCGTGGGCTCCGTGCCCCTGTTGCTCTCCACCGGCCCCGGCACCGAGACCCGCATCGTCATCGGCAGCGTGATCTTCTACGGTGTGCTCGCCGCCACCCTGTTCACGCTCTTCGTGGTCCCCGTCGCCTACGACCTGCTGGCGCGGCGCAGCGGCTCGCCGGGGGAGGTGAAACGGCGCCTGGAGGCGGAGTCGGCGCCGCCACAGGAGGCGTAGTCTTGATGCCTCATGGACCAGATTCGTGTCCCAGGGTCGCGCTTGCGATGCCCGTATCCCCTGGGCTGTGGATGCACCGACCGATGCCCGGACCCACTCTGCGCGAGCCTCGGCCCGACTAGGCGGCCTGGAGAAGAAACTCCACTTTCACCGCGTCGTAGGGAAACTCGATACCACCGCCCTCGACGCGATTTAGCACGCCGGCGTTCACAAGCGCGGTGATGTCACCATGCACCGCCTTCACGTCGCGATGCACCCGCCGTGCCGCCTCCCGAATGGAGACTGGACCGGCGCCGCAGAGCGCCCTCAGTAACTCCCAGCGCTTCGCGGTCAAGACCTTCCAGAGGAGCTCCGGTGTCGCGAAGCTGATTCGAGCGGCTGGTTGAGAATTGCCGGTCTTCCAGGTGGCGACGAAGTCGGACATGACCGCTTCCGGGGCTTGAACGTCAAGGATCACCGTTTTCATCATTCCACCTCGCGATGTCGTGCCGAAAGTCGGCCAGGAGCTGCTCCGGCGTGGTGAACGCATACCCGCTCTCTGTACCGCGTGCATGGCGATGGTCGCCCTTGCCGGCTTCATTGTCGTAGCGAAGCACGCAGACACCGCGTACCACATACGCCAGCCGGTACTTGTAGGCATGCTCCGAGCCTTGCAGTGGTTCTGGCAGTTGCCAGAGCACAAGTTCCGCGAAGGCAACTTCGGAGTACGCGACACGGGTACGGAGCAATTCGACCGCCATGGTGTTGGACATCATGCCAACGGACGGCGGTCGATGTCAACGACTCCAACGGTTGCTCGCCTCCCCTCGGCTGTCCCACGAGGACTGGGACCCCCACCTCCATCGGACAGTCGTATCGACCCAGACCGTGCGCTGTCCCTGTCGGACAGGCTCATCAGCGCGTCGTTGGGCGGTCTAAGAAGCCAGCACACCTGACCCGGCGGCCTCATACGGTTCGTCATCGTTCAACCCCCTGGGGAGCCACTGATTTCCCACCCTGGGGCCGATGTGTCTCCTCGTCTTCGATCCGAGGAGGCGGCGACCGATAGGCAACCTGCCAGGTTGCGGCCCGGCCCATTCAAGAATGGCCAGGTGTCCGCAGGTCGTCGAGGAACTCCGACGCCGGCTCGACGCCGCTGACCAGCAGGTGATCCCGCGCCCGGGTGCAAGCGACGTACAGCAGGTGCCGCTCGGTGTTGTAGACCTCTTCGAGATCGCTGTCGTCGGTCACGGTCTCGATGCGGGCCTGCAAGGGGATGATCTCGTCGTCGCAGGCCATCACCGCGACCGCGCGAAACTCCAGACCCTTGGCCAGGTGCATGGTGCCGAGGGAAAGGTGCCCGTGGCTGGTCTCGACGTGTTCGTCCAGCACCTTGAACGGGAGTCCGGTCTTGGTGACGGCCTCCTGCGCACGTTCGAGTTCGGTCTCGGAACGTACGAAGACGCCGATCTCGTGGGGGGCGACACCCTCGTTGACCCGTTCGGTGATCCAGGCGGCGAAGGCGTCGGGCTCGCCAGCGGGTCTGTTCCTGATTACTCTGCGCCTCGGTTGGCGTGCCCCTCCCTGCGATGCTACTTTAAGGCCCCTCTCCAGGCACCCGCTTGGTTGGAGTTCCGAGCCACTGCCAGTGCGGCTGGATTTCCTGTCCCGATTTTCGGCAGTCGGAGCGTCGCCGATGAACCAGACCCAGACCCCCGAGCAACGCGCCTTGCTGGAGATCGACAGGCTCCTCGCCGCTGCTGGCTGGATCATCCAAGATCTTGCCGACGCCGACATCCATGCCGCCCGGGGCGTCGTGCTCCGCGAGTTCCCCATGACTCCCGGCTTCGGCTTCGCCGACCGCCTGCTGTACGTGGAAGGTAAGGCCGCGGGCATCCTTGAGGCCAAGCGGCAAGGGGCCACGCTCACGGGCGTGGAGGTCCAATCCGGTCGCTATGCCCAGGGCATGCCGGCGGACCTTCCCGCCTGGCGTCGGCCGCTTCCCTTCGTCTATGAATCCACCGGCGTCGAGACCCACTTCACCAACGGGCTCGACCCCGAGCCTCGGGCCCGCCCGGTGTTCGCCTTCCACCGCCCCGAGACCCTCGCCGCCTGGCTCGCGCTCCTGCCCTCCGGCTCTGATGACGAAGCATCCAGGGTGAGCATCCAGTCGCCTACCTTTCTGGCCCAGGTTCGACGGATGCCGCGCCTCATCACCGAGTGGGGCGACTTCAGGCTCTGGCCCGCCCAGACCATCGCGATCTGCAATCTGGAAGCCAGCCTTGCCCAGAACATGCCCCGCGCCCTCATTCAAATGGCCACGGGTTCCGGCAAGACCTTCACCGCCATCTGCCTCATCTACCGACTGATCAAGTTCGCTGGCGCGCGGCGCGTGCTGTTCCTGGTCGACCGCGGCAACCTCGGCCGGCAGACCAAGAAGGAGTTCGACCAGTACGTCTCGCCCGTCAACAACTACAAGTTCGGCGAGGAGTTCATCGTCCAGCA
>JALOLB010000161.1 GCA_025456225.1 Thermoanaerobaculaceae bacterium | reverse complement strand
TCAGGGGCAGGCCGCGCTGCGCCGCCCAGCCGGCCGCCTCGGCGGCCTCCGGCTCCGAGCCCACCTCGGCCAGGAAGCGGGCCGCCCCTCCCAGCCCGAGGGTCGTGAGGGGCGCCAGCGCGACGTGCTCGAGCAGCCTCAAGCGGTCTCCAGCTCCGGCGCCGCGGGCATGGCGGGCGGCGCCGCAGGCTAGACTGTAGTGCGCGGCGTGCCGGAAGACAACGCGCCGCTGGGAGCCTCGCATGCTGCTGGCCACCTGGAACGTCAACTCGATCCGCGCCCGCCTGCCGCGCCTCCTGGCGTGGCTGCAGCGGCGCTCGCCCGACGTCGTCTGCCTGCAGGAGACCAAGGTCGTGGACGGGGACTTCCCCCTCGCCGAGATCGGGGCCCTGGGCTACCGGGCGCTGTGCTTCGGGCAGAAAACCTACAACGGCGTCGCCATCCTGAGCCGCACCGAGCCCACGGACGTGCAGCGGGGCCTGCCCGACGACCCGCCCGAGGCGGAGCGCCGGCTGCTCGCCGCCACCGTCGGCGGCGTGCGGGTGGTCAACGTCTACGTCCCCAACGGCACCGCCCTCGACGACCCGCGCTACCAGGGCAAGCTCGAGTGGTACCGCCGCCTCCGCCGGTACCTGGAGGCGACCTCGTCGCCCGACCGGGAGCTGGTCGTCTGCGGGGACTTCAACGTCGCTCCCGAAGACCGGGATGTCTGGGACGTCGAGCAGTGGCGGGACCAGCTCCTCTTCACCCAGCCCGAGAAGGACGCCCTGCAGCACCTCGTGACGTGGGGTCTCGAGGACACCCTGCGGCGACTGCACCCCGAGGAGACGATGTTCACCTGGTGGGACTACCGCAACGCCGGGTTCTTCCGCGGCTGGGGGCTGCGCATCGACCACGTGCTCGCCACGCCTCCCCTCGCCGCCCGTTGCACCGCGGTCGAGGTGGACAGGGCCGAGCGCAAGGGCGAGAAGCCCTCGGACCACGCCCCGGTTCTCGCCACGTTCGAGTGAATGCTCGTGAAGGCATCGGGCGGACACGTCCCGACGTGGTCGTAGACGTGGTCGTGGACGTGGTCGTGGACGAGGACCAGGATCTCTGCGCACATCAGGCGCGCCAGCAAGAAGGCCAACCGGCTCAGGAGATTTCTTCTGGCCTTCGTCCGGAACCCAGGCCAACGACCACATCCACATCCACGACCACGTCGAGGTCCACGTTGCACCCGGGGTACCCCGGAGTTGACTCTCTGGCACCGACTCCGCTACAAGCGGCCCATGAGCCACGATCGCGAGACCGCCTGGACGCTGCTGTGTGAGTGGACCCAGTCCGAGGCCCTGCGCAAGCACGCGCGCAGCGTCGAGGCCGCCATGCGCGCCCACGCCCGCCGCCTCGGCCAGGACGAGGAGGCGTGGGGCGTGGTCGGCCTCCTCCACGACTTCGACTACGAGCGCTTCGACACCGTGGAGACCCACGTCTGGGAGGGCGCGAAGGTGCTGCGCGCCCAGGGCTGGCCCGAGGCGTGGGTGCGCGCCATCGAGGGCCACGCCGACTACACCGGCGTGCCCCGCGACACCGAGATGGCACGCTGCCTCTTCGCCGTGGACGAGCTCACCGGCTTCCTCACGGCATCGGCGCTCGTCCGGCCCGACAGGTCGATCGCCGCGGTGCAGGTGGACTCGGTCAAGAAGAAGCTCAAGGACAAGGCGTTCTCCCGCGCCGTCAGCCGCGCCGCGAGGACATCCGCCGCGGCGCCGACGAGATCGGCATGACCCTCGAGGACCACATCGCCTTCGTCCGCGACGCCATGGCGACGATCGCCCCGGCCCTCGCCCTGCCCCCCACCCCTCCAGAGGAGAGGATAGAGGGGAGAGGGTAGAGGCCACCCACCCAAAATCCTGTGGAAGCAGAAGGGCGGAGCAGGGAGGGTCCTGTCCTGCTCTCCCCTCTCCCCTCTCCACTAAGAAAAGGAGCGGGGATTGCTCCCCGCCCTCGCGAACCAGTCAGATCAGGGACAGCGCTGGGATCAGGCGAGCTCCTTGAGCGTCGCCTTGAGCAGGGTGTAGAAGCGGTCCACCGTCGAGATCTGCACGCGCTCGTCCGGGGAGTGGGGCGACTCGATCTGCGGGCCCATGGAGACCATGTCCATGCCCGGGAACTTCTCGCCAATCAGGCCGCACTCCAGGCCGGCGTGGATCGCCCGCACATGGGGCTCGCGGCCGAAGAGCTTGACGAAGACATCCTTGGTGGTGCCCAGGACGGGGGAGGCGGGATTCGGCTTCCACCCCGGGTAGCCGTCGTGGGTCTCGACCACGGCGCCGGCCAGCCGGAACACCGCAGCAACCTGGTCGAGGGTCGCCCGCAGCGACGGCATCACCGAGGAGCGGCTGGAGGTCTGCACCCAGACGATGGTGTCCTCGGTCTTGACCACCGCGAGGTTGTTGGAGGTCTCGACGAGGCCAGGGACGGCCCGGCTCATGGCCAGCACCCCGTGCGGGCAGGCCAGCAGGGCGTCGAGGATGCGGTCGGCGTCGAACGACAGCCACACCGAGGAGGTGCCGGTGTCGTCGGCCAGCAGCTCCAGCTCGACGCGCTGCCCGGGGTCGATTTCGCCGTACTCGTTCTTGAGTACCGCCGCCTTCTCCTCGATGACCTGGCGGATCCGGGGCTCCTCCTCGGGGCGGACACGGAGGACGACATCGGCCTCGCGCGGGATGGCGTTGTGCTTGCTGCCACCCGCCAGGGAGACGATCGAGAAGTCCATCCCGGCACGGCGCAGGGCGCCCAGCAGGCGGACCACGAACTTGAGGGCGTTGCCGCGGTTCTCGTGGATGTCGACGCCCGAGTGGCCGCCCCGCAGGCCCCGCACCGAGAGGCGGACAGCCAGGGTCCCCGGCAGGGCGTCCTCGCGGCCGACCGTGAAGGTGCTCCTGGTGTCCGCGCCGCCGGCGCAGCCGATGTACAGCGCGCCGTCCTCCTCGGTGTCGAGGTTGATGAGCGTGCGCCCGGTCAGGAGCCTGGGGTCGAGCTGGATCGCTCCGGTGAGCCCGGTCTCCTCGTCGATCGTGAACAGCAGCTCGAGCGGCCCGTGCACCGCCTCGGCATCCTCGGCGACGGCGAGCGCCGCCGCGACGCCGACGCCGTTGTCGGCACCGAGGGTCGTGCCGGTGGCGTAGGCGTAGTCGCCGACCACCCTGACCTGGATCGGCTCCGTGAGGAAGTCGAACGGGGTGTCCGAGTTGGCCTCCGGCACCATGTCCAGGTGCCCTTGCAGCACGATGGTCGGCGCCGACTCGTGCCCCGGCGTCGCGGGGACAGCCACCACGACGTTGCCGGCCGCGTCGCGCCGCACCGCAAGGCCTCGTCCTGCCGCCCACTTGACGATGTGCTCGGCGAGCATGGCCTCGTGCTTGGAGGGATGCGGGATCCCGCAGATGTCAGCGAAGTGCTTCCAGATCAGGCGCGGCTGCAGGCTATCCAGAGGACTCGACACGGTGCACCTCCCAGTTCGACGTCGCTGCTCTGCGCAGCGCCGGACGACAGCGGATTCTAACCCCAAAGCCCGCCCCGCGCATCCCTGCACCGCAACGCGGCGGCTTCGAGCCCACCTACCCCTTGATCCTCACCTTGCGGCCCAGGACCCGGCCGAGCATGGCCACCCGCCCGGCCAGCACCCAGCGCTCGAGCAGGAAGTCGCCCTCGCCGCCAAGCGACAGGGTCAGCTCCCTGCCATTGACCCGCACATCGACACGGCGCACACGCTGGCGGTGCTCACGGTCGAGGGCGTCGGCCACCCGCAGGATCGCGGCCAGCATGTCGACGCGCTCGCGATCCCGGGAGGACAGGTTGACGTACGCCCAGTGGGAGGCATCGGGCTCGGCGCGCCGGTGGTAGCGGGCGACGTTCGCGACCAGCTCCATGTCGTGGGGTGCGAAACCCGCCAGCTCCGTGTGCAGGAGCAGGTACAGGCTGTGCTTGTGGTGCTTCTTGAAGCTCACGAACTGGCCGATGTCGTGAAGGAGCGCCGCGGCCAGCAGGATCCGCCGCTCCCCCGCGCCGAGGCCGTGGGAGTCGGAGAGCTGGTCGAAGAGCGACAGGGCCAGATCGGCGACCTGCCGGGCGTGGGGCTCGTCGAAGGCGTAGTGCCGGCCGAGCGCGACGGCCGCCGACACGGTGTCGCGCTCCTGGCGGTCGCGGTGGGCGCGGGCGGCGGTCAGCTCGTCGACGAGGTCGAGCGCGATGCCGTCCTTGAGGCCCACGAACGGCACGACGATGCTGCTGCACCCCGCGAGGGCGCACAGTCGCTCGTAGACCAGGGCAGCCGGCAGCACCACGTCGGCCCGGTCCTCCTTGAGCCCCAGCTCCGAGACCCGCTGACGGAAGGAGAGCCGCGCGAGCTGCTCGATCAACGACCGCAGGCGGGCAAGCGGCAGCGTGACCACGGCGTCCGCCGGGGCCGACGGCTCGGCGAGCCGTGCCAGGGTCTCGATGTTGCCACCCGTGGCGACGAACCCGGCCGGGGAACCGAAGCGCTCGACGGACGGGAGCCGCATGGCGGCCAGGTACTCCTCCAGGAGCAGCCGGAACCGCCCCGGCTCGTCACTGGCCTGGGCCAGCTCCTCGAGCAGGCGTACGGAGCCGAGGGTGTGCGACTCGCTCCAGAGCACGCCGCCCGAGTCGGCCAGCGAGACCTCGACGCTGCCCCCGCCCAGGTCTGCGAGCCACCATGGCTGGCTGCCGAGCGGCACGCGGTTCGCAACCGCGAGGTGAACGAGCCGCGCCTCCTCGGCGCCGGAGATCACCTCGAGGTCGAGCCCTGTCCGCTCCCTGACGCTGGCCACGAGGTCCTCACCGTTGCTCGCCTCGCGCACCGCGCTCGTGGTCGCGGCACGGCAGTGGGTGATGCCGGCCTGCGCCATCGCGGCCGAGAACTCCGCCAGCGCCTCCACGGCCGCATCGATCACCGGTCCGGCCAGCCGCCCGGAGAGGAACACCCCGTGCCCGAGCCGGACACTGGCCCGCCGGGAGTCCAGAACCGCAAACCGATCGGGAGAGGAGAACTCACAGGCCTGGTACCGGATGGCGTTGGAGCCCACGTCGATCGCCGCGACGCGCAGGGGGAACACCTGCGGCACCATCGTTGGCGACGCGCCTTTCTGGAGGAAGCCTGCCTCTCGTACCATCTCGTCCGGTCTCCTGTCCTGCCGCCAACCGTGGACAACCAGGCACCTTGCGACACAGATGTGAAGGCCCCGTGAACGCCCGCGGCCCCCGGTGTCCTCTGCCCCCGCAACCCGGAGAGGGAACCGCTTCCTCCGAACCGCTGCGGGAATCTACCCTCTCTTCACGTGCCCCGCACCGGGTCTTCACAGACGAAGACGATCGTACACCCGGGCTGTCAGGCAGGGAGCTGGTCCTGGCCGCCCGAGGAGGAGCCATGCAGTACAGGTCGATGGACATGCACGTCCACTCCTGCTACTCGGTCGAGCCGATCCCGGGGCTGACCGGCGTCACGTTTTCCCCGGGTGAGACCCCTGACGTGCTGTACCACCGGGCGAAGCGGCGCGGAATGGACTTCGTCACCATCACCGACCACGACACCATCGACGGGTGCCTCGACTTCCTGGCCACGCACCCGGGTGTCGGTGACTTCGTGGTCGGCGAGGAGGTCTCGACCCGGCTGCCCCACAGTGGCCTCACGGTCCACATCAACGTCTACGGCCAAACCCTGCCCCAACACGAGGAGATCCAGCGCCGGCGTGGGGATGCATTCTCGGTCGCCGCGTACTGCAGGGACGAGAGCCTGTTCTTTGCATGGAACCACCCCTTCTACCGCGAGAACCTGTCCACCATCGAGGAGCCGGAGTTCATGCGCCTGGTTCGCGAGGTCCCAGTGATCGAGGGGCGGAACGGTGGGCGGATGCAGCTCCTCAACATGCTTGCCGAGGAGCTGGCGGTGCGCGAAGGCAAGGCCATCCAGGGAGGCAGCGACACCCACACGGGCGAGATCGGCTCCGTCTACACCGCGGTGCCGTGCAGCGACCTGGCCGGCTTCTTCGCAGGCATCACCCAGCGCACCAGCCGGCTGGTCGGAAGCCACTCCACCAGGCGCAACTTCCTCCTCCACAACTTCCTGGTCGGACGGAGGCAGGTCATTGCGGAAGGGTGCCGTCGCGCCACCTCGCCGATCGGCCGGGCTCGCCTGCGGTGGCTCGGCATACTCGCCTTCGCCCTCTCCCCCTGGGTGGTCCGCCGCCACTTCAGCAGCCAGCGCGAGATGGCGCGCATCGCACTCTCCAACCTGTCGGCTCTTGGCCATCTCGACGGCGCCATGCTCCTGGACGCGGCGTAGCGCTGCTACGCTCCTGCCGACACCCGTCGGACGACATCCATGATGCGGTAGGTCCCGAACTTCGGCAGCCGCTGATAGCCAGACCACGCGGCGGCTGCGAGAGTCCCCTCCCGCAGCCACTCCCGCAACCAGTCCCACGCAAACCGGGGGTTCTCCTGCTTGAACCCCGCACCCCGGTGCAGCGCCCAGCGCCGGTTGTAGCGCTCGTGGGCGCCGATCGGCCAGGAGAAGACGAGGGGAATCCCCAGCGCGCCGTAGAAGCTCAGCTCCGATGGCTTGGTCCACAGGATGTCGGTCTCGGCCAGAAGCGCATTGAAGCGCCGATAGTACGGCTCGAACGCCCCTTCGTGGACGACCTCCAGGTCGCGGGCGGGAAGCCCATCGAGCCCGGCCGCCCGGATCGTCCGGTGAAGCTCCTCGGCCACCTTCGTCCGCACACCGGCCACCATCGAGAGCCGGATCTGGCCGTTTCCGATCGCCTCTCGAAGCGAGGTCAGGATCGAGCGCGCCAGCCCGAGCTGGGCGCCGGCGCCACCGATCGCGAACGTCAGCCGCGGCGGGCGCCCTTCCTCCCCATCCGGCAACCCGCCGAGGAAGTGGTCGAGCTCCTGCCCGGCCTGCTCGCGGAACACGCCTTTCGGGTCGAGTCGCACCAGGCGCGCCGCGAGGTTCCGACGCAAGGCCGGCAAGCCGGTCCCGCCAAGTAGCTCCGGGGGCAACGGGAATCCCGTCTCGTGAAGGCGGGCGCGTGGCACACCGTACGCACGCAGCCGGCGCCCCGCCCGCTCGCAGGGCACGCAGTAATGGATGCGCGTGTCGGCAGCGTGACGGGGAGCCCAGACCCGGTTGAGGTCGCTGTCGGTCACGACGCAGACGATGCGGGACAGGCCGTGCAGGTCGGCCATGATCGCCGGTGCGTAGAACGTGGTCACCAGCGTCGCGTCGTGCTCCCGGAGGTAGTGCACGAGGCCGCTGCCCAGCCCGCGGCGCCACATGCCTTCGAGCGTTCGCACCGCCAGGGTCGACTGCGAGAGGTCGCGGCTCGGGTAGAGGTGCGGAATGTGGGTGACCGCGTCGAGGAGACGGCGCAGGGATCGCCCCAGAAGAGGGAGCTCCGAGGCGCGCGAGACCAGCTCGTAGCTCGCCCGGGTCCGGCGCCACCGCTCCTGCTCCTCCGGCGATGCCACCGGCGGCCGATCGCACTCCAGCACCGTGACGCCCAGCTCGTCCGCCAGCGGATGGGCTGCGCGCAGGTGGCCGTAGCCCATCTCCACCGCCACCAGCGCGACACGCACCGATGCCGCGGCAGGCTCACCAGGGGTCGTCGGTCGCTCCATGGCGCACGAGGGTAACACTCCACATCGGCTTCGCCCGGCCTTCGCAGCATCTTCACGCCGGGGCGCGAGGCTCCGCCCGTGAGCATCACCCTCGTCCTGGCCAGTCTCGCCGCTCTCGGCCTCGGCGTGCTGGCCCTGATGGCGGGGGCGCAACGCCGGCAGCTTGCGGCAGCGCCCCCGCCATCACCTCCATCCTGGCCCGGGGTCAGCATCCTGAAGCCCCTGAAGGGAATCGACGCCAACCTCGAGGAGAACCTCGGAGGTTTCTTCCGGCTGGACTACCCGCACTACGAGATCCTGTTCGGGGTGGACGATCCCGGCGACCCGGCGCTTTGGGTGGCGCGTCGAGTCGCTGCAGCACATCCGCACGTCCCGTGCCGGGTGATCGTCGACGGCCGGCGCGTCGGCTCCAATCCCAAGGTCAACAACCTCGCCAACCTGGCGCGACACATGCAGCACGACGTGCTGTGGATCTCCGACAGCAACACGCGGGTGGAGCCCGGGACGCTCGGCAACCTGGTCGCACACCTGCACGCCCCCGGCGTCGGTCTCGTCTCGTCGCCTTTCCGCGGCGTCGCGGCCTCGGCTCTCGGCGGGGCATGCGAGAGCCTCCAGCTCAACACCTTCGTGATGGGCGGCGTGAGCGCCATGCACCGCCTCCTAGGCGGCGTGTGCGTGGTCGGCAAGTCGATGCTGCTGGCGAGGACGACTCTCGACGCGATGGGCGGCTTCGCCTTCCTCGCCAGCTTCCTCGCCGAGGACCAGGTGAGCGGGGAGGAGGTCGCCCGCCTCGGCCTGCGCACCGCCGTCGCCACACGCATGATCGACAACGTGCTCGGCGAGCAGACCGTGGCGTCGTTCCTGCGCCGCCACCTGCGCTGGGCCAAGATCCGACGGCGCATGAGCCCGGCCGGTTACCTCGGGGAGCTGCTGCTCAACCCGGTCTTCCTCACGGCAGTCGGAGTCGCTGCTTCCCAGACGGTCGAGGCAACGATCCTGTTCGCCACCACGTGGCTCATCAAGACCGCTCTCGACGCCTTCGTCGAGCGCACGATCGTGGGCGTGCGTCGCCCGCTGGCGCTGCAGCCGTTCCTCACGCTGATCAAGGACCTCCTGATCGGCGTCGCCTGGCCGCTGCCGTGGTTCGACCAGACCGTGTGCTGGCGGGGCAACCGGCTCCGCATCGGCCCCAGGACCCTCCTGGTTCCCTTGCAGCCCGCCCCGCAGCCCGCGACCCTCGATCCCACCCCGGCCGACGCATAGGGTCGGCACACCCCGCTCGGTCGCGGCTGGCCTCAGGGCCGCACCTCAGCCAGACCCGGACGACCTCCACACGCTGCCCAGCTCGCGCTGGCCTCGCCTCCACGCGCCGAGCGCACCTGCCGCCGCTGCCCTCCCAGGCTGGCCCGCCGGGGCTGGGCAATGCCACAGGGATGCCCGGCCCCGCTTTACGGCCTGGGCGCGCACAGCTGGCGAGTCAGATCCTGGGGCCCTTCGGCTTCCTCAGGTCACGGATGATCACAAACAGGAAGAGGAGGATCGCCAGAGCATTGAGAGGGTACTTCCACCAGGGATGGTCGGCGGTCGACGACACCGCCAGGATACAGCACCCGATGGCCACCAGCGAGAGGCTGGAGGCGCTCGATGCGGCAGAAGTGGTGTTTTCTGTCATGGATGTTCTCCGGTCCTCATGCGTGAGAGAGAGCGCCAGCAAGGGTCAAGGGGTCTCAATGAGTGGATGGCGGGGCGCCGAGCTGGGAGCCGTTGACACCACCCACTACTTCGTGTCGAGGATGAGCGGCAGGCCGTCCTTGCCGGCACCGATGACGATCACCTTGGCGTTGGGCGACGACGCCAGCTTCTCCGTTGCCTCGATCCCCTTCCACCGCAGCAGCGGCTCGGAGATGCCCTTGGTGACGATCTCCTGGAAGTCGGCGATCCCCCTTGCCTCGATGCGCTTGCGCTCGGCCTCCTGCTTCTCCTTGAGGAGCACGAACTCCATGCGCTGGCTCTCCTGCTCGGCGCGCAGCTTCTCCTCGATCGCCTGGGTCAGACCCGCGGGCAGGCCGACGCGGCGGGGCATCGCGGCCTCGGCCACGATCCCACGTGGTCCGAGGACCTTCTGCAGGTCCCTGAGGATGATCTGCGCCAGCTCCTCGCGCTCCGAGGTGTAGAGCGCCCGGGCGTCAAAGGCTGCCGTGACACCTCTTGCCACCGAGCGGAACTGCGGGCCAACGATGATGTCTTGATAGGTCGGCCCCAGGGTCTTGTACACGTCGGCGGCCTTCTCCGGGTCGAGGTGGAACAGGAGGCTGGCCTCCAGTTGGACCGTCAGACCTTCCTTGGAAGGCACGTCCATCACCTCCTTGACCTCCTGGGTCTTGATGGAGAACTTGTGGACCCTGGCGAGCGGGTTGACCAGGTTGATGCCCGCTTTCAGGGTGGTCGACGAGACCGACCCGAAGAGATCCACGACGCCGACGTGCCCGGCCGGGATGACAGTCAGCACCTGGCTGACCGCCACGAGCGCTCCGATCAGCCCGAACGCCCCAGCGGCGGGGCGACCGGCGACGACTGCCGGGTTCGCGTCCTGCCCACCAAGCTTCAACCACGCCACCAGACAACCACAGCCACCAGCGCACCAAGAGCGAAGACCATAACGCCTCCCTTCACAGCAGCTCGACGTGTCAACAGGGAACCGGATGCGAGCCTCACCCGCCGCGTCGCCACCTCGGTCGTGGCAGCGCGCCGCGCTCGCAACTCTGCCATCTTCATCCTCTGCGATCACCGTGAAGACCGGGTGAAGAGCCATCACCGAGGGGCCAGGTTGCCGGCAACACGTGGCCCACAGCGGCCAGCACACTCCGATCGCGACAAAGCGGCGGCGTCGCGTGACCTCCCTGCTCGCGGGTCATGGCACGCCGATCCGCCACCAGGGCCCGGCTCACGCCTCGCACGCCATCCAACTGGCGCCCACGCAGTCTTCACGACCGTGTCCGATGCTTGGCCGGGTCTCGTCGGGGCTCGCCCGTCACCGGCCTGATGACGGGCGTGCTGTCCTGGGCATTGGTCGTCCTCCTGACGATCCGGGCGGGCCGACGATTCATCGCGCGGGTCGGCGACCGTCGGTGGGAGCTCGCCGAAGCCTGGCTGCTTCTGCTTGGGGGCGTGCTGCTGGCGGCTCGGTCTCTGCTCTGAGACGCTGCCACCAATGGCGAGCGCCCCGGGGGCAGCAGGACGCTACCCCCAGGGCGCTGCCGGGGAGGGCTAGAACAGGGCGTCGGTCTCGGGCGCCGAGGACATGTCCCAGACCAGCGGAGCGACCGCCGAACGAGGGATGAAGTACTTGTCGGTCCTCGGGTTGTAGACGACCACTCCCTTGAG
>JALOLB010000417.1 GCA_025456225.1 Thermoanaerobaculaceae bacterium | reverse complement strand
TGCGGGATCCTCAACGCCATCGGGCGCCAGTCCCCGGACATCGCCCAGGGCGTCGACACGGGCGGGGCCGGCGACCAGGGGCTGATGGTGGGCTACGCCTGCGACCAGACCGCGGAGCTGATGCCGATGCCGATCGTGCTGGCCCACCGGCTCACCCGGCGCCTGGCCGAGGTGCGCCGCTCGGGCCTCCTGCCGTACCTCGGCCCCGACGGCAAGTCCCAGGTGACTGTCGAGTACCACGACGGCAAGCCCGTCCGCCTCGACACCGTCGTCATCTCGTCCCAGCACACCGAGGACATTCTCGACGCGAGCGGCACCTGCATCACCGACGCGGCGCGCACCGAGATCATCGAGAAGGTCGGCATGGCCGTGCTGCCGGCGGAGCTGGTGGACGCGCGCACGCGCTTCCTCGTCAACCCGACCGGCAAGTTCGTGATCGGCGGCCCCCAGTCCGACACCGGCATGACCGGCCGCAAGATCATCGTTGACACCTACGGCGGCTGGGCGCCCCACGGTGGCGGCGCCTTCTCGGGCAAGGACCCTACCAAGGTGGACCGCTCGGCCACCTACATGGCCCGCCACGTGGCCAAGAACCTGGTGGCCGCCGGCCTCGCCCGCGAGACGCTGGTGCAGCTCGCCTACGCCATCGGCGTGGCCGAGCCGGTCTCGGTGATGGTGGACAGCTTCGGCAGCGGCGCGTTGCCCGACGATCGGCTGACGGAGGTGGTGCGCGAGGTCTTCACGCTGACGCCGCGCGGCATCATCGGCTACCTCGACCTGCTGCGGCCGATCTACCAGGCCACGGCCAGCTACGGGCACTTCGGCCGCAGCGAGCCGGCGTTCTCCTGGGAGCGCACGATGCGGGTCGAGGAGCTCAAGGCGGCGGCCGCGCGGCTGGCCTGACCGCCCCTCGCCCGCCCGGTCAAGAGTCGAGAGTCTTTGGCCTCCGCCCGCCCTGGTCGAGAGTCGAGAGTCTCTGGCCCCCGCCCGCCCGGTCGAGAGTTGAGAGTCGAGAGTCGAAAGGATGAGAACCCCCGCCCGCGCACGTCCTGGCTGCGGCGGCGGCGCTCGGCTCCCTGGCCAACTTGAGCTCGCTGCCACTGTCTCTTGACTCTCGACTCTCAACTTTCGACTCTCAACTCTCGACTCTCAACTCTCGACTCTCGACTTGTTGCCTGGGGTAGACTCGCGGGGTGTCTCGTCTGAACGTCGCCCTGGGGGTGCTCGCGGCCGCCGCGGCGGTGGGTGGGGCGGCGTGGATGGTGGTCGGACAGGGGCGCCGCGGGGGCGAGGCGGCGGAGGCGTGGGCGCGGCAGGCGCTCTCCGGAGTGGGGCAGGTCGCGGTCGGCGCGGCCGCGGTCACACCCGAGGGCGAGCACGAGCGGGCCTGGGCCCTCGAGCGCGCGCGTCCCGGCCGGGCAGGCCAGGCGCTCGCCACGGGCGAGGGCGGCGCGTACCGGTGGCGGGTCGTCTTCCAGGGTGGAGGGGAGGCGCGCTTCACCGACGGGGGACTCCTGTGGTCGCTGCGTCGGCCGCTGCCCACCGATCCCGGGCCCGACCTGTACCGTCCCCATGCCGGCGAGCACCTGACCGCCGCCCTCGCGAAGCTGGTCCCTGATCCCGCCGGATGGCGGCTCGAGGATCTGCAGACCTGGGAGGAGGAAGGTTGCGTCTGGTATCGCGGCTGGTTCGTGGGGGACTCCGGCGGGCTGCCCCGGGGCTGGCGGCGGGAGGCGGAGGTCGAGGTGGCCGGCTCGACGACGATCGCCTTTGCCCGTCACGTGCAGCCGCTCGGGATCGACATCGGCGTGGTCGAGGGTCGCACCGGTGAGCTTGCCGTCCTTCGCCTCCCGGCCCTCGTCGGCCTGGGGCTGATCGTGATGGCGATGCTGGTCACCGGGGTGGGAGCCGTGGTCATGCACCGGCCGGTGGCCTGGGTGCTGGGCGGGAGCTGGGCGCTGGTCCTGGCGGGGCTGGGTGTGCTGTCCGGGAGCGCGGTCGCAGGCTGGGGTGGGGCGGCGCTGGCGATCGGAGCGGTGATGGCGCTGCTGCCGGCCGAGCTGCGGGGTGACGGGCGGGGCGGTGCAAGGTGCGCGCTGGCCGGGGTTGCCCTCGCGGCGCTGGCCCTGGGTGGGCGGTGGGTGGCCGTGGGGGCCGGGGCGTTCCTGCCCCAGACGCCGGCGCTGCCCGGCGACGTGTCCCCGTGGGCTCTCCTCCCTGCCGCCTGGGTGCCGGCGCTGACCGAGGAGCCGGTGCTGCGCGGGGTCCTGCCCGCCCTCGCGCGCCCGGTGCTGGGCTGGTGGGGCGCGGCCCTGCTCTCCGTGCCGGTCGGGGCGCTCCTGCACCCGCTCCCGGCCGTTCCCCTGGTGGCGGCCCTGGCCCTGGAGGCTGTGGTCCAACTGGCGCTCGTCGTCGTGGCCCGCCACGGCGGCGTGGTCGGGGCCGTGGCCGCCCGCGGGGTCCTGGAGTCGATCCTGCGGCGGCCGGCGTACCCTCTCGGCTGGCCCTGGGATGCGGTGGCCGCGGCTGGCGTGATCGGAGGTGCGGCATGGCTGGTTGCCAGGGCCAGGCGGTGACCACGCTGCTCCGGCTCGGCCCGCTCGCGGTGGCCGCGGTGCTGGTGCTGCTGCTCCTGCCGGCCGACCCGCGGCTCGGGGTGAGCCGTCCAGCCCCCGAGGCGGCCGGCGAGCCTCCTGTCCTGAGCGGCTCGCTGGACCCGGGGCGATTGCGGGGGT
>JALOLB010000416.1 GCA_025456225.1 Thermoanaerobaculaceae bacterium | reverse complement strand
CCCCGAATGGAAGGTGCGCGCTTCGGCGAGCGAGCCGGTCTGGCTGAACGCGCCGGTCGGCGGATCCTGCTCCCCGGCCGCCTGGGCACTCACCGGAGCCAGGGTGAGCGCCAGGACCACCATGCTCAGCAGTGGGCGAGACATCGTCGCATCCCCCCTTGCGGATGTCAATGGCCACGTAGAAGTCCCCATCTGTGGCCACGAGAAGTCCCCACCTTGAGGGGACTCTCAGGCCTTCGTCAGGAGCCCACCCCCTCTCTGTCTGGCCTCCTTCATGCGGTAGGAGTCACCGCTCGTGACGATGGTGGTGGCGTGGTGGAGGAGCCGGTCGAGGAGCGCCACCGCGGTGGTGTGCTCGGGCAGGAAGCGGCCCCATGATTCGAAGGGCCAGTGGCTGGCCACCCCCAGGCTGCGGTGCTCGTAGGCGGCGGCCACGAAGCGGAAGAGCAGCTGGCTGCCGGCATCGTCAAGGGGTGCGAAGCCGAGGTCGTCGATGATGACGAGATCGTGGCGCAACAGGCCCTCGATGACCCGTCCCACCGAGTTGTCGGCGAGACCCCGGTAGAGGGTCTCGACGAGGCCCGCGGCGGCGAGGTAGCGGACCCGCCGGCCAGCCACCACGGCGGCCTCGCCGAGACCGAGCAGGATGTGGCTCTTGCCGGTGCCTGCCGGTCCCACGAGCACGACGTTCTCCGCAGCCTCGATCCACTCGAGCGCGGTGAGGTAGTCGAACGTCGCCCGCGGCACCGACGACTCGGCGAGGGCGAAGTCCTCCAGCCGCCGTGACACCGGGAATCCCGCGGCTCGCCGCCGGGTGGCCTCGTTGGAGGCGTCGCGGGCGGCGATCTCGGCCTCCACGAGCGTGCGCAGCAGCTCGTCGGGTGCCCAGCGCTGGACCTTCGCGGTCTGCAGGACCTCGGGCGCCATCCGCCGCACCGCGGCCAGCTTCAGGCGCCGCAGGCCGGACTCGAGGTCGGGGTCGAGGACGGGCGTGGTGCGGGGGCTCACGAGGCCTCCTCGAGGGCATAGGCGGCGAGGGGCCGGACCGGCACCGCCGGCAGGCCGGCGGCCAGGTCGGCTCCGGGGCGCGTCGGTCGCGAGATGCCGATCCCCGCGGCGAGGATGGCCCGGATGTCGGCAGCCCGGAAGCGGCGGTGCGCGAGGGCCCGCTCGAGAGCCGCGACGAGGGCCTCGCGGCCATGGGCCAGCTCGAGCTCGACGACGATCGCCAGCTCGGTCGGCAGCTTCGTCGTGCCCGCCGCGGCCGCCGCGCGGAGGAAGGCCTCGGCCACCGGGCCGAGACCGAGGAAGGCGACCTCGGCCGCGGTGCGTGGCCGGACGGCGCGGGCGGGCTTGCGCGCCGGGCGGCCGTAGTGCTCGTCGACGAGGCTCATCTCCCCGGGTCCGACGAGCCGATGGCGAGCGATCTCGGCGCCGCGGTGGGCGATGACGAGCTCGGGACCCTCGACCCGCAGCTCGACGCGCTCGCGGATGAAGGCGCCCGGCACGCTGTAGCGGGCGGAGCGGAGGCGGACCGTGCGGAGATGATCGACGGTGCGGGTCTCGACCGGCCCCGTGGCCGGGCGGAGGGAGGGCAGCGGCCGCAGGAGCGTCCGCTCGACGGCGAGCCGCTCATCAGGGACGGCCGCGGTCTCGCCGTGGACCCGGCCGTTGACCTCCGCGCACCAGGCGGTGGCCATGGCGTTGGCGTCGGCGAGGTCGGCGAAGGGCCCCTGGCCCACGAGCAGGTCGGCCTTGGCGTAGCCCACGAGGTTCTCGACGAGGCCCTTCGATTCGGGGTCGCCGGCCTCGCAGAAGTCGGGGCGGAAGCCGTACTGGGCGGCGAAGGCGACGTAGCCCGGTGCGGGCACGACGACGTTGGCCACGACGCCGCCCTTCAGGCAGCCCATGCGGTCGGCGAGGACGATGCCGGGCACCCCGCCCATGGCCTCGAAGCACTCCGCGAGCAGCGCCAGCGTCGTGGCCTGATCCTCGCGCGCCGCGAAGCGGACGAAGCGCCAGCGACTCCAGGCCAGGACCGCGCAGAAGACCTTCCAGGGACCCTCCTCGCCCCAGTCGATGACGAGGTGCTCGCCGGGGACCGGCAGCCAGGGCCGGTAGACCCGGCGGCCGCGCCGATGCGCGAGCTTGGCGCGGGCCACGGCCCGGCGCAGCGAGCGGGCCGAGCCGGTGTAGCCCTCGGCCCGGCAGAGCGGCAGGAGGCGCTTGGCGCTGATGCGCCCGTCGGTGGCCTTCACGCGCGTCTCGATGAGTCCACGGACCGGGTCGGTGAGCTTCGGCCTCGGTGGCCGCTCGACGGGCGCTCGGGAGCGACGCTCGATGACGCGGCGGACGGTCTTGTGGGTCGTGCCGCAGAGCGCCGCGGTGGCGCGGTACGAGCCGAGCTCCTGGTACCTGGACAGGATGTCCAACTGTTCCCTCGCAGTCTTCACAATGGGCGTCCCTCCGGGGTTGCACGGTGGTGGCTTGTCATCGCCACTGTGCCGCCCCGGGGGCTCACCTGGTGGTCAGGGTCGATCGAGGGGTGGGGACTTCTGGGTGGCCATCAGTGGGGACTTTCCCATGGCCACGGGCAAGGCGCAGGGCAGGCGAGCAGGCGCGCAGGCGCGCAGGCGCGTCGCAGCGGGTCCTTGGGTGGTCAGTGATGTGACCACTCCGGCGGCCTGAGACACCGGCGGCCGCCAGGACCGGCTGCTGCGCCCCGGAACGGTCGA
>JALOLB010000160.1 GCA_025456225.1 Thermoanaerobaculaceae bacterium | reverse complement strand
CCGGCGACGGTCTCCCCCTGCCCGTCCCGGGTCACGGCCCCCTGCCGGGTCTCGCCACCGAACGCCACGTCGGCCACGTCCCGGATCAGCACCGGAGTGCCGTCCGCGACCTTCAGGACGACCCGTTCCACGTCCTGCAGCGAATGGAACAGGCCGTCCCCCCGGATCACCATCTGCTCCCAGCCCTTGAGGATGTACCCCCCGCCGGCCGACGAGTTCCCCCGCTCCAGCGCCTCGGCCACGTCGCGCATCGACAGGCCGAATGCCAGGAGGCGGTCCGGGTGGACGAGCACTTGCACCTGGCGAACGAACCCGCCGAAGCTGTTGACCTCGGTCACCCCCGGCACACTGCGGAGCCGGGGCGCCACCAGCCAGTCCTGGATGGTGCGCTTCTCCATCGGCGAGAGGTCCCCTTCGAGGGTGTACTGGAAGATCTCGCCGAGCCCGGTCGAGAGCGGCGCCAGCTCGGGCTCGACACCCGGCGGCAGCACCTCCCTTGCGCCCTGCAGGCGCTCGAACACAAGTTGCCGCGCGAAGTAAGGGTCCACGTCGTCCTCGAACACCACCACGACCTGGGACAGCCCGGCCCGCGACAGCGACCGCACCTGCGTGACCCGCGGCAGGCCGCCCATCTGCAGCTCGATGGGGGTGGTGACGCGCTGCTCCACGTCCTCGGCCCCGAGGCCGCTGGCCGTGGTCAACACCATCACCTGCACGTTGGTGACATCCGGGAAGGCGTCGATGGGCAGCCGCATCCAGGCCACCACCCCACCTCCGATCACCAGAGCCGTGGCCACCCAGCTCACCCACTGCCGTTCCAGCAGCGCCGAAAAGAACCGCTTCATGCCATCCTCCTAGTCGGCGCAGCCGGCGCCCATCTTCGAGCGCAGGACATCGGACTTGAGCAGGAATGCGCCGCGCGCCACCACCTCCTGTCCGGCCGACACCCCCTCAGTGATCTCGACCCAGCCTGGCCAGGCACGGCCGGTACGCACCGGCCGCCGCACGAAGTACGGCTCCTGCCAGCGCACGAACACGAACTGCCGGCCCTCGTCGTCGAGCACCGCCTCGGACGGCGCGGCCAGGGCTTCCCCGACCGCCGGCATGAGCAGGCGCACCCGCGCCAGCATGCCGGCCCGCAGCAGGTTGCCGGGGTTGTCCACGACGACCCGGGCTCGTGCCGTGCGGGTCGACTCGTCCATGGTTCCAGCCACGCGCTCCACCACCCCCGCAAAGCTGCGTCCGGGATACGACGGCACCGTCACCTCGGCCCGCACGTCCTGGCGGGTCTGAAGCTCGAGCACCGCCGCCACCTCCCGCTCGTACAGGGCGGTCTGGACCCACATGCGGGAGGTGTCCGCGACCAGCAGCGTGCGGTCTCCAGGGTTGACGAGCGCGCCCAGCCCGAGCGCCCGCTCCAGCACGGTGCCGGCAAACGGGGCGCGCACGGCCAGCAGCCCGCTGTCCGGGCCTGGCGGCCGCTGGGGCGGGCTCTGGAGCTCCGACTCGGCGAGCCCGAAGCGGAGCAGGCGCTCCCGCGCCGCCCGCTCCGTCGCCTCGGCGCGCTGGAAGCTCGCCCTCGCCTCGAGCATGTCCTTCTCCGGGCAGATCCTCCGCTCGAAGAGGTCGGACTCCCTGGCGAACGTGGCCCGGGCCAGCTCGAGCTCGGCGCGGGCCGTCACAAAGGTGGCCCGGGCCTCCGACAGCTCCATGCTGTCCACCTCGTAGAGAACCTGCCCGGCCACCACCTTCTCGCCGATGTCGACCCGGATCCCGTGCACGACCCCGGGCGCCCGGGGCGACAGCCACACGGCGCGCCCGTCGTTGAGGACCACCTCGCCGGTGGCCTCCCGCGCATCCATCAGAGGCCGGGCCGCGAGCGTGGCCAGCTCCAGCCCCTTTCCCGGCCCCACGAGGTCAGGCGCCACCTTGACGAACCCGACCTCGTAGCGGCACGCGTCGCAGGTGTGCGTCGGGATGCCGTGCTCGCAGCGAGCCGCCACCAGCTCGTCGAGCGAGCGGTCGAGGTCGGACGCCCCGGTCTCCTCGGCCTCCTTGGCCTCGGTCTGCCGTTCACCGGCATTCGCCCCCTCCGGAGGTCCACCACAGCCGGTCACCACGAGCAGGACCGCCATCCCGACCAGACCGATCCACGTTCGCATCACGCACCTCCCGGCGGGCCGTCCAGGGCTCCGCCACTCAGCCGCTCGACCTCGACCCGCGCCAGCGCCAGGCGCAGGCGCGCGTCCAGCGCCCGCTGCCGGGCCGACGCGAGGCTCCGCCGCGCCTCCAGGACCTCCAGAAGGCCAAACTTGCCCCTGCGGTACCCCTCGGCTATCGCCGTGAAGACCTCCTCGGCCCTGGGCAGCACCTCGCGGACAACCTGTGCGGTCTCGTCCCGTGCCTGCACCAGCGCTGCATGGGCCGATGCGAGCGTCGCGCCACGCCGCAGCTCCTCGGCCCGGCGGAGCTGCCGCCCGATCTCCTGGCGCGCCCGTGCTGCGGCGATCGCCCCCTGCCTGCGGTCCCACAGCGGAAGCTGCAACGAGATGCCAGCAACGTAGGCCGGCTCGGCATCAACCCCCCGGAAGAACGTGCCGACCCGGACCGCGGGCTCCGGCCACCGCTCGCGGAGCGCCAGGACCAGCTCGGCGCCCAGCCGCCCCTCCTCGGACTCCAGGCGCCGTTGCTCGGGCATGGCCGCCAGCCGGCCCTGCAGCGAGTCGAGCGCCGGAACGGAGGCCTCGCCGGCCAGCGTGCCGTTCAGGACCCCGAACGACGGCGCGCTCTCGCCCAGCGTCTCGGCCAGGCCCAGACGCGCCGTCTCGAGCCCGAGCCGGCAGGACGACAGCTCGGTCGCCACGATCGCTGCCTCCGCCTCGGCCCGCGACAGCTCGATCGGCGAGACCTCCCCGGCCTCCACCAGCGCCCGCACCGTGGCGGCCACCTCGCGGGCCGTGGCGACGCTCCCCTCGGCGAGCGTCAGGCGCTCCTGGGCGGCCAGGGCCGTGGCGAACCGGCGCTCGACCTCGGCCAGCAGGTCGAGGCGGGTCACATCGAGGCCGGCCCGGGCCCCTTCGCTCGACCAGCGTGCCGCGTCCTGTCGCGGGCGGCGGCTGAGCACCGGCAGCGGCTGGCGAAGCGCCAGGGTCGTCTCGCTCCCGGCGCTGCGGGACAGGAAGCCATCCAGCTCCTCCGCCTCGGCCTCCAGCTCCGGGTTCGGCCACGCCCCGGCCTGGCGCTGCTCACTCTCGGCGACCACCACCCCGGCGCCGGCGGCGGCCAGGGCGGGGCTCGACGCCAGGGCACGCTCACGGGCCTCGGCCAGGGTCAGCTCGGCACCGTCCACCACCTCGGCCGGCGCCGGCACCACGGACGCCAGCACGGCGAGCCACGCCATGGCAGCCCGAATCATCGGATTGGACATGCGAATCCCTCCCTTCAGTTGCGATCAGAAACAGGCGTGCCGCTGTCGGCAACCGGGGGAGTGGATCAGAGCCTCAGGACGGACTGGCAGGCCGCCGGGCCCCGGAGGGGCATCGAGCCAGGCGGCGGCGGGACCAGCTTCCGTGTCGGCGTACGGTCCGTCGACATCGAGGCCGGGAGGATCGCCAGCGCCACCGTCGTGCGCACCGACCGAGCCTTGTCGGCCCCGAGCGTGAGGGGCACGTCGACGCAGGTGCCGCACCCCTCGAGATGGGAGGCGTCCGTGCACAGGCGCTGGCCGTAGCAGGGGGCGACACCGGCGGCCACCCGGCCAACCGCGTGCGTACAGCAGGAGTCGCCGCCGCGCTCGAGGCGCAGGTGCCCGTCCTCCCCCCGGCACCAGACGGCGCCGCTGGAGGATCCGAAGAGCAGCGCAATGCACACCAGCAGCGCGACGATTCGGATCACCCGACCCCCAGGAAGCGCTCGCACCCGGTCCCTCCCCTGCGCGATTCTACGACATGGCCGCTGGAGGGTTACCGGGCTCCGGCCGGAGCGTCCGGCCCGGGGCCATGCCCCGCCAGCAGCGGGGACTTCCCGGCCACGACCCGCAGCAGCTCGAAGGCCTCGAGCGGCCGACGCCCCGTGGGCTCGGCCAGGGCTCGGAGCGTCGCATCCGCGGCCGCCAGCTCGAACCCCGCGGCCTTCAGCACGGCCACGCCCTGCCCGACCGGGATCCCCAGCTCCTCACACAGCTCGCCCACGACCCGGCGGCCCAGCCCCGAGGGCGCGGCGCCTGCAACCTGGGACGTCTTCCCCTGCGAACGCGCCTCCTTGACGACCTCCCAGACCCGCTTGGGGGTCACGCCGTTCGCCCTGGCGATGGCTGCGAGGGTCTGGGCATCCCCATCCACCAGCATGCCGGCCTGGCGGAGCAGCTCGAGCGCCTGCACGGCATCTAGCCCCGTCTGCCCTGCAAGTGTCTTGAGCGATGACAGCTCCGCGTGGCCGTAGGGGGGCTCGCCCCAGGTCCTGGCTGCCGACTCCTTGAGGCTGTCGTTGAGCGTCAGCAGCCACGAGACCGGGGGCACATCGAGGCCGGCCAGCACCACGACCCCGCCTGTCATCACGAGCGCGGCCAGGAAGTGCGGGGTCACGACGCGCAGGCGCTGCGACCGATCCTTCAGGTAGCTCACGATCGGCTTCCAGTTGAGCACCGTGTGCCAGATCCCCGCCACCAGAAAGAGCACCGCCGCGGCGATGTGGATGTCGCCCCAGGCGTCCTTGCCGAGCCCCGCGAGGCTCCAGCCGGCCCAGTCGGCCACGCGTCCCTGCGGCGTGACGTACAGCACGATGCCGCTGACTCCCAGCAGCATGAAGCTCAACAACGACGTCAACGAAACGGTCTTGCGCACGTGCATCAACATCCTCCTCGGAGCGGCCCGGAACAACCCGCCGGCGTGTGCGTGGCACACTTCATGCCAGCGGGCCGGGTACAGGTCACGATCAGTGTTGGTGCGGCCCCCCGTGGCCGTGACCGTGCGGGCCGTGGTGGCCGCAGGCCATCCCCGGGGTCACCGGCTGGAGCATTCCGGCCTTGTGGGCATCCACCGCCTCGCGGACCGTCGCCGCCCCGGCCAGGAAGACCTGGATTCCGCTCGCAGCCAGCTTGCTCAGCGCGCCCTGGCCGATGCCGCCCACCAGCAAGGCGTCGATCTGGTGCCCTGCCAACGCGGCCAGCGGCTGGCACATCCCGTGGGCGTGGTGCTGGTTCTGGTTGGCGATCACGAGGACCTCACCGCTCTCGGTGTCCGCGATCGCAAACCCCGGCGCCGAGCCGAAGTGGGCGCTCACCGGGCTGTCGAGCCCCTGGTTCTCCATGATTGGTACGCAGAGCTTCATTGTGCTTCCCCTTTCGTGGTGACGTCCTGTCCTGGGCTGCCGTGCCGCGCCCGGTTCCGCCTGCCGCAACCCCGCCCGCGCCGCCCCATCCCTCCATCGGGATGGCAGGGGGGTCGAGTCGCGCATTCCCCTTCTCCCCGGGCGTCGTCCTCGCGCACCAGCCGCACCGGGCCACCCTCGATGCGCAGCGCCAGCCCATGCACGAGGGCACCCGCCACGACCTGGTGCGCCTGCTCCACGACGCGGCTGAACGTCGAGCGTGAGATCCCCATCCGCGCCGCAGCCTCCTCCTGGTAGAGCCCTTCGAGATCCGCCAGACGGAGCGCCTCCAGCTCGTCGACCCCGAGCACGACCTCGTCCAGGAGTCTCATCGGCACTCCGGCAGGCTTGAAGAGGGTGGCGGCAGGACTCTGGGCGATCCTGCGGCAGCAGGGCGGGCGCGGCACGCGGCACCTCCGTTCGTGATTATGAGCATATGTGCACAATTGTCAATGCCTCCGCTTGTCCCGATCTCCCAGCAGAACGAGCCCCCGTGTATCCTGGCCGCCGCGAGGAACCAGCCGCCATGACCACCTACGTCGCCTTGCTGCGGGGGATCAACGTCAGCGGCCACCGGCCGGTACCGATGCAGAAGCTGGCTGCGACGTGCACGGCACTCGGGCTTGGGAGCGTGGTCACCTACCTGCAGAGCGGCAACGTCGTGGCGGACGCCGACGATGATGACGCAGCCGGGCTCCGGCTCCGCCTCGAGGCTGCCATCCACGAGGCGTTCGGCTTCCCCGTCGTGGTGCTCCTCCGCACCGCCCAGCAGCTCGAGGCCGTGGTCGCGTCCAACCCGTTCGCAGCCGCCGCCGCGGACAACCCGAAGCTCGTCCATGTCACGTTCCTGTCGGAGCTCCCCGCACCGGACACCGTCGCTCGGCTCCAGACACGGTCGTTCGAGCCCGACGCAATCCATGTCGTCGGCTCCGAGGCGTACCTGCACTGCCCCGGTGGCTACGGCCGCACGAAGCTCTCCAACCCGTTCCTGGAGAGGGCGCTGGCCGTCTGTGCCACAACCCGCAACTGGGCCACCGTCACCCGGCTGGCCGCCATGGCGGGCGAGCGCCGGCGCTGAGCCGGGCGCGCATCCCGCTCCAACCCCCTGCCCGTGCCGCGCGAATCGCCCGGGCTGAAGGGCGCGGGGTATCATGAGAGCGAGCGCAAGGGAGGTGCCATGGAAGCCAAACCACAGGGATGTGCGCGCATCACCGGCGCCGTGCTCGGTGAGCCCCCACCCGCGGCGCCCGGACCCCCGGACGCACCGGCAACGACCAGGAAGGAGGCGGCGATGACCGCTCGTGTCGGAGGGAAGGCCCCGGACTTCAATGCCCCGGCCTACTTCAAGGGGGGCTTCACCAACGTGCAGCTCTCGGCCCACTTCGGGAAGTGGATCCTGCTGTGCTTCTACCCGGGTGACTTCACCTTCGTTTGAGCGACCGAAGTGTCGGCGGTCGCCGACAAGTACAGTGAGCTGCAGAACCTCGGCGTCGAGGTCTTCTCCGTCAGCGTCGACAGCCACTTCGTGCACAAGATGTGGAACGACCACGAGCTCTCCAGGATGGTCGAGGGCGGCGTCCCGTTCCACATGCTCTCCGACCAGGCCGGCAACATCGGCCGGGCCTATGGTGTGTACGACGAGAACCAGGGGATCGAGCTGCGCGGCCGGTTCATCATCGACCCCGACGGCGTCATCCAGGCGATGGAGGTGCTGACGCCACCGGTCGGGCGCAAGTTCGCCGAGTCGGTGCGCCAGATCCAGGCCTACCAGTTGGTCCGTGCCAGCAAGGGAACCGAGGCGACCCCCGCAGGTTGGATGCCGGGAGACCCCGTGCTCAGGCCGGGTCCGGACCTCGTCGGCAACGTCTGGAAGGTCTGGAAGCCGCACGAGTAGCAGCCGCGCCGGCAGGTATCGCGAGCAAGGTCCAACGACAACGAAGCGGGGGAGGTCGACCCTCCCCCGCCGAGAAGCGACTGCCGGGTCGAGTGGCTAGCGTCGAAGCCCGCGCCCCATGGCAATTGGGAGACCCGTCTCCGGGTCCCGCAGCACGATCTGGAGGCCCGATGCCACATCCGTGACGGTCAGGGCCACCCAGTGCTCGACACCGTCCACGGTCACGGGTGCCGCCTTGAGCTCGATCTGGGCGCCGGCCACCGGGGTGTATCCCGCCTGGAGCAGCGCGCGGTAGGGCGAGAGCACGATCGACACCTCGCCGGCAGAGGTCGTCAGGACCAGGGTCGGGTAGCCCTCTCCCGAGCCACCGGTGAAGCTCTTGACCATCCCGGTGTAGGTCGCCACCTCGGTGAGGTCCGGACCGTTGCCATCGCACAGGTGGCGCCCACCGTGCCGCATCATCCCGGTCCCCGGCCCGTTGCCGACGCCCTGGCCACCGGTCGCGCCCGGAGCCATCCCGCTGCCTACACCTGTGGTTCCGGCGCCCAGGTGCCGCCGCGCGCCAGATCCCTTGGCACCGATCCACACCGGCGTGCCATCCGCATTGCGCAGGACCAGCGTCAGGTTGCGGGTCAGGTTCTTCACCTGGGCCACTGCCACGGCATGCTCGCAGGTCGAGCACGCCCAGCCGTTGATCTCGGCGCGGTCTCCGGCCTGCGCGGTGAAACCCTGCGCCTGCAGGTAGTGGAACGGCCCCAGCACGAAGGTGGACTCGGTGCCGTTCGACTCACGCACGATCAGCTCCGGCATGCCCTGGCCGTAGCCGGCGAGGAAGCTCACCACCTCGCCCTGCACCGTGACAGCCTTGCTCGTGTCGATTCTCGGGAGGGTCCCGGCGCCAGGTCCCCCGCCCCGATGCTGCGCAAGAACCGAGCTCGCAACCATCAACGCCATCCCGACAGCCGCGGCACCCTTGATCAGGTTTCGTGTCATTGCGTCATCCCCCTGTTCTCGGCCCTGTTTCCCAGGGCTGCCGGAGAGCCGAGCATGGGTCGTGCCAGCGCCGCCAAACCACACGACGTGCTTTGAGGTGAAGCTCTTGCCACGACTTCCGAGCCATGGACCAACCACAGGACTGCAAGAAACTGCAGGTCCAGCGCAACGGCTTGCAGTCAGGAGATCCCGTAGCGACGCAGGCGATAGTAGAGAGTCCGGACCGACACCCCGAGCAGGCGCGCTGCCTCGTCGCGGTTGCCACCTGCGCGGCGCAGCGCCTCCAGCAGCACCTCGCGCTCCCGCACGTCGCGGTCGAGCGGGATGCTGCCGCCGCTCTCACCCCCCACGCCAACCGCGGTCGGCAGCGCCAGATCCTCGGGACGGATGCTCGCACCGCCGCGGACAACCACGGCCCGCTCGAGAACGTTGCGGAGCTCGCGCACGTTGCCGGGCCAACGGTAACGCTCGAGCGCGGCGAGTGCGGGTGCGGCAAGCTCGGGCGCAGCCACGTGGTGGCGCGCCGCCAGCGTCGCTACGAAGTGGCGTGCCAGCACCGGGATGTCGCTGACCCGCTCGCGTAGAGGCGGCAGGTGCACGGTCACCACCGCCAGTCTGAAGTACAGATCCTGGCGGAAGCTCCCACTGGCTGCCTCGGCTGCCAGGTCCCGGTTGGTCGCGGCGACGAGGCGGACGTCCACCGGGATCTCGGCGGAACCCCCGACCCGCCGCACCGTCCGCCCGTCGAGCGTCCGCAGGAGCTTCGCCTGCTGGGCCGCTGGAAGCTCACCCACCTCGTCGAGGAAGAGGGTGCCGCCATCCGCCTCCTCGAACCGGCCGAGACGTTGCCGGTCCGCGCCCGTGAAGGCGCCCTTCTCGTGCCCGAAAAGCTCGCTCTCGGCCAGCGACTCGGGCAGCGCCGCGCAGTTCACGGCAACAAAGGGGCCCGCCGCCCTCCCGCTCCGCTCGTGGAGCCGGCGCGCCACGAGCTCCTTGCCGGTGCCGGACTCGCCGGTGACGAGGACGCTCACGTCGCGGGGCGCAACGGTGTCCACGAGCCCCAGCAGCTCCTTGAGGGCGGGAGCCTCGGTCACGAACACC
>JALOLB010000415.1 GCA_025456225.1 Thermoanaerobaculaceae bacterium | reverse complement strand
CTGGCGTGGCCGAGCTCGTCAAGGACCTCGAGAAGAAGGGGGCGAAGAAATGAAGGAACTCAACGTGCCGGCCCTGGCCAGGGTCGAGGGCGACGGCGGCATAACCGTCACGCTCGACGGCAAGAAGGTCAAGAGCGTCACGCTGGACGTGCACGAGGGGCCGAGGCTCATCGAGCAGCTCGTCAGGGGCATGAGGCCCGAGGACGACGTGAACGTGGTGCCGAGGATATGCGCCATATGCACCCTCTCCCACAAGTTCGCTGCCCTCAGGGGGATGGAGAAGGCGCTGGGCATAACGCCTCCTGAGAAGGCCGACCTGACGAGGGAGCTAATGATGCTCGGCGAGAACATCGAGAGCAACTCCCTCCACACGATGATGCTGGCGCTGCCCGACTTCCTCGGGTACCCGTCCGCCGTCGCGATGCTGAACGACTACGGGGACGACGTGAAGCGGGCCCTGAAGCTCAAGAAGTTCGGGAACCACATCATGGAGGTCACCAGCGGCAGGATCGTCCACGGCGAGAACCCCATCATCGGAGGCTTCGGCAAGTACCCTGACAAGAAGGCGCTGGACGAGATCAAGGCCAAGTCCCACGAGATGGCCTCGGACGCCGCGAGGGTCGTGGAGCTCTTCGCATCGATCGACGTCCCCGCCTACGCCGAGGTCGACAGCGACAAGGTGTTCATGTCCGTGAGCGCCCCGAAGAAGAAGTTCCACCTGTACGGCGACGAGATCCTCGTCTCCAACGGGAAGGACTTCCCCGCGGAAGACTACAAGAAGCTCACCAACGAGAGGGTGGTGGCCCACTCCTTCGCCAAGAGGTCCAAGTACAGCGACAAGACCTACATGGTGGGCGCCAACGCGAGGCTCATCAACATGGGCAAGAGGCTCGAGGGGCACGCCGCGGACCTGTTCAAGGAGCACTACGACAAGAAGTGGCTCAGGAACCCCCTGTACAACAACCTCGCGCAGGCCATAGAGATCGTGTGGGCCATGGAGAGCCTGCCGGACGCGTGCGACGCGGTGGCTGCGCTGGACGACCCTAAGACCGCCGAGCCGACGAGGCGGACGGGCTCCGGCACCGGCGCGGTGGAGGCCCCGAGGGGCGTCCTGTACCACCACTACGAGCTCAAGGACGGGCTCGTGGACGTCGCGGACATCATCACGCCGACGGCACAGAACCTGGACGACGTCGAACTGCACATGAGGCTGACGGCCGAGAGGATGCTGGCGGAAGGCAAGAAGGACGAGGAGGTCCGCCTGGGCCTCGAGATGGTGGCAAGGGCGTACGACCCATGCATAAGCTGCGCCACGCACCTGGTGACACTGAAGAGGCTCTGACCGCCCTCCTGGAGAGCGTCGCCGGCCCGGGGCCGGTGTACGTCCTCGGGCTGGGCTACGCCGACAAGGCGGACGACGGGGCCGGAGTGCTCGTCGCCGAAAACCTGAAGAAACCGTTTCCATCGTTTTCGTTCTCGGAGCACGACGGGGTCGAGGGCACCGTCCTGGACATCTCGGAGAGGGAGGGGCCCGCGACGGTGTTCTTCGTGGACGCCGCGGACCTCAGGTCGCCGCCGGGCTCCATCGAGGTCGTCGAGAGGGGCGAGATAAGGGACACTGAGATATCCACGCACAGGGTGCCGGTGACCCTGATGGCCGCCATCCTGGAGAGGACCGGCAAGAGGGTCTGCGTGGTCGCGGTCCAGCCCAGGACCCTCGAGTTCAGGGCGGCCATGTCGGAGGAGATGTCGGCCGCGGTCGGGAAGGTCACGCGGGCCGCACTGCGCCTGATGGAGTCCAGGAACGGATGAGAACGCCCCGGGAATCATGACATCTCACCGCAAACCTGATATGGGCTCCTAGGCGTACTCCGGACAGGGTGCGATATGGCCGACCTGGAGGAGGGACCGAGGGGGTCCTGGAGAACCGCGAAGAGGGCATGGACCCTCATAGGAGTCGTCATCGCGGTCGCCGTTCTCCTCGGCGCGTGGCTCTACCTCTCGGACGACCGCAGCTACTCGTGCAGCTACGAACTCCTGGCGCAGTCAAGCTCGGGCGGCGTCTTCACGCTATATGTGCCAATCCCCACGAACTACGCCGGCACGGCGACGGCGAACCTGTCCGAGCAGGCCATCTTCAGCGGGGCGCTGTCAAAGGAAATCGTCGAGACGCCCTACGGAGCCGCCCTCAAGGTCGCCGGAGAGGCAACCCTGGACGTCGAGTGGTCCAGCAGGAGCATCTCCGAGGTGGACTGGGGCTTCTTCTTGTGCATCACCCTGCACAACGACTCCGCGAACATCACAACCGGGATGACCTCGACGTGGCTGTTCTGCGACGACCCGAATGTCACCGTTCACCTGTCATACGAGGCGAGCTCACGCCACCACGAAGCTCCATGGTTCGTGTCGGGAAGCGACACCCAGTACGAGTTCCTCATGGCCTCCGGGATCTTCTTCGTGGCAGCCGTCGGCCTGTTCTTCTCCCGCAGCCTGCCCGACGCGGCCGTCTACGTCCTCGTGGGCATGGTGGGCGTGGCATACGCCGGAATGCAGATGTTCCCGTTGGCGATGATGCCCGACGCGGTGGCCGCTGACGCCGCGGTCCACGGCAGCCAGCGGGCGGGTGTGTTCACCGGGGTCTGGGCCGCCGGCGAGACGGTGGCGCTGGCCCTCGGTCCCAGCGCCTTGACCGGCATCGTCGTGTCGTTCTCGATCTTCCCCGCGCTCATGCTCCTGCTGAGCCTGCCGACCCTGTTCAAGTACGACCTGACCGAAAGCCGACTCAACGAACTGCGAGGTGCCCATGACTCTGCCACCGCTTCCTGACCACGGGCTGTCCGTCGACGAGATCCTGTCGGCGCTGGCTGAACTGCGGTCGACGGACCTCGACTACACCAAAGCCACCAGTTACCACTTCGAGTCCGGCAATGCGGGGCTGCGGGAAGTGGCTAACGCGGCCGCCGCGACCGCGTGGGGACGCAGCGGGCTGGACCCCACGGCGTTCCCGAGCATCGCTGCGATCGAGAACGACCTGGTGGGTGCGGCCCTGGATCTGCACGGGGGCGGGCCGGATGCGGTGGGCACGGTAACTAGTGGTGGCACGGAGTCCTGCATGCTCGCCGTGCTGGAGGCCCGCGAACGCTACCGCCGCCGGGGCGGGCAGGGCCAGCCCACGATGCTGCTGCCCGTGACCGCACATCCAGCGTTCCGCAAAGGGGCGTGGCTGTTCGGGGTGGAGATCGTCGACATCCCCGTCGACGCCGACTTCAAGGCCGACGCCGAGGCGATGGTGGCGGCGATGGACGAGCGGGCCGCGCTGGCAGTCGTGTCCGCTCCGAGTTACGCACACGGCGTGATCGACCCCGTCGCCGAGGTGGCTGCGGCCGCCGCGGAACGCGACCTGCTGTGCCACCTCGACCTGTGCATCGGGGGGTGGGTGCTTCCGTTCATCCGCGAGGCGGAAGGCCGGCCGCCGGTGGACATGAGCATCCCCGGCGTGACGTCGGCGTCGATGGACCTGCACAAGTACGGCTACGCGCCGAAAGGTGTTTCCATCCTGCTCAGCGCCACGCCGGAGCTGCGGGAGTACCACTTCTTCGCCGATGCCGGCTGGCCCGGGTACCCATTGATCAACAACACGCTGCTGTCCAGCCGGTCGGCCGCCCCGGGCGCCGCCGCCTGGGCCGTGCTGCACCTGCTCGGCCGGGAGGGTCTGCGGGACCTGGCGCTGAAGTCGCGGGCCGGCGCCCTGCACATAGCCGAGGGCGTGGCGCAGATCCCGGGTCTGCGGGTGGTGGCCCCACCGGAGTCGTCCCTGGTGTGCGTCGGGGACACCGGCGACCCACAGGGCCCCGATGTGCGCATCGTTGCCGACGAGGCCCACAGGTTGGGCTGGTCGCTGCAGGTGCAGCCCGCCCGCCGCGGCGGCCCCACCAACATCCACGTGACCGTCTCCGCGGGTATCTCCGACCGGAGCGACGAGCTGCTCGACGTCCTGCGGGCGGCCACCGAGGCCGCCACGGGCAAGGGGCGCGCGGACATCGATCCGAACCTCGCGGCAGCCGCGGCGAGCATCGATGTGGACGCCCTCGATGCGGCGACGATCGACGGTCTGATGCAGATCGCGGGCTTCAAGGGCCAGGAGGGCCCGGTGGCGTTGCCGGATGAGATGGCGGGCATCAACGCTCTGCTGGAAGGTTCTCCGGCCCCGCTGGTGGAGGTGCTGCTGAAGGCGGTCTTCAGCGAGGTGTTCACACCGAACCGGTGAGCCGCCCAGCGGCGGGTGGTCAGCGTTCGTCCGTTCCTGAGCGGTTGTCCGGATCTTCGGGTTACAGCGGGGGTCGCCGGGGAAGCGG
>JALOLB010000159.1 GCA_025456225.1 Thermoanaerobaculaceae bacterium | reverse complement strand
GCGGTGAACGGCGGCTTCAGCTCGACCTCCGTCTGCGGCTGTACTCGATGGACCGTCTGTTCGAGGGCGACCACGTCCTCATCCCGCGCAGCCGCAACAAGGCCGTCGCGGCGGGAGGCTGGGCGACCTACCAGACCCGCCCCTGGCACGGGTGGAGCGTGAGCCTCGGCGGCTCGGCGTCTTTCCCCCTCGCCGGCGACGTCGAGAACGATGGCACCACCCTGCTCGCCCCGGGCCAGGAGAGCTACTCGGTGGTGCACCAGGCGTTCGTGCAGCTCGACCTGGGCAGGACGAGCCTGCGCGCCTACCGGCAGGCGCTTGACACGCCGCTCGTCACGTCGCTCGACAACCGCATGACACCCATCATGTTCGAGGCCTACACGGCGCAGGGGCAGGCGGCGAGCTCGCTGTCGTGGATGGCGTCGTACGTGACCCGTGTGAAGCCCCGCAACAGCACCGAGTTCGTGCCGATGAGCACGGGCGGCGGCCTCGGTGGTGACGAGGCCGTCTCCCTCGTCGGCGCCACCTACAAGCCCACCCGCGGCCTCACCGTCCAGCTCTGGAACTACTACTGCCACAACCTGATGAACGCCGCCTACCTGCAGGTCGACTTCACGACCTCCCTGGGCAGGGGTTGGGTTCTGAAGCCGTCGGCCCAGGCGTTGTGGGAGGAGTCGGTCGGCGACGAGCGCTACGACGAGATCTCCACCGGTTTCGCCGCGGTGCGGCTCGCCGCGGCCAAGAACGGGCTCGACCTGCACGTGGCGCTGAGCCGGACCGCAGCCGGCGGTCCGGTCCTCTACCCCTGGTCCCAGAACCCCGACTTCACCGCCACGGTCGAGGAGGACCAGAACCTCCCCGCGGAGCGGGCCTGGGCCTGGGGTCTGGCCTGGGACCTCGGGCCGATCGGCGTGCCCGGCCTGCTGGTGATGCTGGACCGGACCAAGGCGTACGCCCTCGACCCGAAACCGGGCATGAGCCAGAAGGACCAGTACGAGTACCAGGCGATCGTCGACTACCGCTTCCAGGGACGGCTCACCGGCTTCAAGGTGCGGCTGTTCGGCGCGTGGGTGGAGTCCTCGCTGTCCTCCGGCAGCATCTACGGGCAGGACTACACCGATCTGCGGGCGATCCTCTACTACAACCTGGCGACGTCCCTCGCGAGACCGCGCGGCCGGTAGGCCGGGGCGACGCGGGCGACCCACAGCGCAAGCGGGAGCGGGTCCAGTCGGAGGGCGAGACGGCCACCTCGACGGGCATCGTGCCCTTTGGTGACGTGACCCCGTGCGCGGTTCGAGATCCATCCGAACGCGGTCCTGACGGTTCGCCAGTACCAGGGGCCGGAGGTCGTCGAGGAGGACGTACACCTCCGGCAGGAGGACGAGGGTCACGGCGGTCGCGAAGGCGAGGCCCCCGGCGATGGCGCGGGCCATCGGGAAGCAGGGCGGGTCGCCGCCGCCGCGCACGATGGCATCGTGCCGGGACAGGCCTCCGGCGCGGAGCTGGTTGACGTGGTCGATGAGCACGATGCCGATCAGGTCGACGGCCTTGACTCCGCCTTGGGCGAGGGTATTCTCGGACATCATGGCAAGGGGGAATCCCCATCCATCGGTGGCGCCGCACACGACTCCGGTGGCAGCGCACGCGGTGGCCGTGGGATGAAGCGCGCGGCACGGAGTCTGCACCGTTCGGGGAGTGAGGACGAGCAGTGAGCTGCGACAGGTGATGCCGTTGCCACCAGGTCCCGCCAACGCCGGCATCACGACGTCCCTCGTCCCGCCAGCATCTGGGCTCGCACCGCCTCGCGCGCTGCTGTGCAGCGTGATGCTCGTTGTGGCGCTGGCGAGCACCGCCTTCTACAACGGAACCTGCATCAACCAGAATGCCCGTCTCGACGCGATCTACACGTTCGTCGAGCCGGGTCCGCATCGCTTCACGTTTCGAATCGACCCGTTTCTTCCCGACCCTGGGCGTGGGATCAACACCGTCGACTGGGCACGGAGCCCCGTGGACGGACACTTCTATGCCAACAAGGCGCCCGGCACGATCCTCCTGGGGACTCCGGTCTATGCCGTTCTCTGGGGAGTGGAGCGGGCCCTCGGTGTCGATCCCGCCGCGCTGCTGCCGGTGATTCTCAACGCCTGGTTGATCCACATCCTGGTGACGGTCGTTCCGTTCGTGCTCTCGTCGGGGGCCTTTGCCACCCTGGTCTATCGACTGACGGCGGGCAACGCGGGACGAACGCTGGCGCTGACGGTTCTTCTCTACCTGGGCACCCCGGCACTGCCGTTTGCAACCATGCTGTGGGGCCATGCGACTGCGATGGCGTTCGTCGTGTTCGCGCTCGCCAGCCTGCTGGCGCCACGGCCCGGATTCGTTGCCGCCGGGTTCTTCCTGGGGATGGCCGTCCTGACCGACTACGCCGCTTTGACCACCGCGCTTCTGGTTGTTGCGTTCACCGTCTGGCAGCACGGCTGGCGCGCAGGGGGACGTGTAATCGCGGGTGGGTTCGGTCCGGCAATTGTGTTCGCCGCATATCACGCCTGGTGTTTTGGCTCGCCGCTGGCTCTCGCCAGCAGCTTCAGCAATCCTGTGTTTCTCGCCGAGCGAGATGTCGGGGGTCTGTTCCGAAGCCCGTCGCTTCCGATCGCCTTGAAGCTGCTCGGGGCACCCGAGCTGGGTCTGTTCTGGTATGCGCCGCCGCTTCTCCTGGTCTTCTCCTCGGTGTGGTTCGCATTGCGGGACGCCGGGTCCCGGCCTCTCGCTCTCCTTTGCCTGGCGCAGGTGACGGTGCTGCTCGCGTGCAACAGCTCGTTCGGCGGGTGGCACGGCGGACTTGCCTTCGGTCCACGCTATCTGGTGGTCGCGTTCCCATTCTGGGTGCTGCTCCTGGAGCCTGCATCGCGCTGGGTCGTCCAACGGCTGCTGTTTGCAGCACTGCTCGCCGTGGCACTGCTCACCAATGCACTCGGAGCGGTGTTCGTGCCCTGTCACGCGACGTTCGGGTCAGCGTACCAGAGAGCCCTTCTCCTCCCGACCACCACCGATCTCGACCAGATCCGCTTCGTTCCGCCGCTGCCACACAACGCCAACCCGGGCGACGAAACGCGGGATGGGCTGTTGCGGCTCAGCTCGTGGAACGTCGGAGAGCTGCTCGGACTGCGGGGCGGGGCATCCTTGCTGCCGATCCTTCTCGCCGCCATGGGCAGCCTCGTGATACTGGGTCGCGTTGCTCGGAGCAGCGTCCGAGAGCCGACGCGGCCGTCAACAGCGGAGACGGGCGTGTCAGCCGGACGACGCCCGCGGCAAACGAAGGCGAACGGGCCAGGCCACTGAGCCGGGCCGGCCAGGCCGCTATCCGGAGGTCGTCGAGGAGGACGTACACCTCCGGCAGGAGGACGAGGGTCACGGCGGTCGCGAAGGCGAGGCCCCCGGCGATGGCGCGGGCCATCGGGAAGTAGGGCGGGCCGCCGCCGCCGATCTGGACCGTGGAGAAGCACAGCGGCACCAGGCTCAGGATCGTGGTGCAGGCGGTGATGAGGATCGGCCGCAACCGGTCGCCGCCGCCGCGCACGATGGCATCGTGCCGGGACAGCCCTCCGGCGCGGAGCTGGTTGATGTGGTCGATCAGGACGATGCCGTTGTTGACCACGACGCCGATCAGGATGAGCACGCCGATCCACGCCATGAGCGAGAACGTGGTGCCGGTGAGCAGGAAGAACCACCACACGCCGACCACGGCGAAGAGGATCGAGCTCCAGATCGCCGCCGGGTAGAAGATCGACTCGAACAGGGCCGCCATCACGAAGTAGATGAGCGCCAGGGCGAGCAGCGTGTTGAGCATCATGGCCTGGTTGGTCTCGCGCTCGAAGTCGAAGCTCTCGCCGAAGTTCCATCGCACGCCCGGGGGGAACTGAAACTCGGCGAGCACGCTCTCGATGCGCTTCCGGGCCTCGTTGACCGCGAGGTTCTCGGTGTCCAGGGTGACGCCGAGGGTGGTCGCCCGGTTCTCGCGGCGGATCGAGTTGGGTCCCTGGCGAACCACGAAGTCGGCGACGGAGGAGAGCTTGACCGGCTGCTGGCCGGTGCCGCGGAACAGCGTGAGCTCCCGGAGCTGCTCAAGGTTGCGCTGGTCCTCGCGCTGGAACTCCACCCGCACCTCGATCTCGCCGTTCTCGTCGTGCATGCGCCGCAGGTTGGACCCGCGCATCGCCACGGCGATGCTGCTGGCGATCTCCTGGGGGTTGAGGCCGAGGAGGCGTGCCCGCTCGCGGTCCACCCGCACGCGCACCTCCTTGCGGCCCACGGTCGCCTCGGAGCGGGCGTTCTTGAACCCGGGGATGCGGTTGAAGGTGTCCGCCACCTCCCGGGAGAGCTCGCGCAGTTGCTCCGTGGAGGCACCGTGGAGCTGCACGCGCAACGCCTCGTTGCTGCCGCCCCCGCCGTGCCGGTGCTCGAAGGTGACCTTCCCCACCGCCACCTCGGGGAGCCCCTTCTCGATGTCCTTCTGGATCTCCTCCTGCGCCCTCGTGGCCTCCTCGTCCTTCTTCAGGAGAACGGTGCTCATGGCGTAGCCCGCCTCGTAGTAGGAGTAGACCGACTCGAGCTCGAAGCGCTCCTGGTTCGCGAAGAGGTAGTCCTCCACCTTCCGCACGGCCTGCTCGACCTTGGCCACGGTGTAGGTGTCGTTGACGTCGTAGAACAGCCGCAGCCGGCGGTCCTCCTGGGGCGGGAACATGTTGTTCTTCACGAATTTCGCGGGAATCGCCACGCTCGCCAGGGTGAGCACCAGCAGGCCGAGAGAAGCCCAGCGGTGGTGTAGGAGCCAGCTCAGCGCGTTCTGGTAGCGGACGATCAGGCGGTCGATCCACAGCACCCTTCCCCGGTCCACCGGCCGCGCGAAGCGGGCCGCCAGGAGCGGGACGACGGTCTGGGCGATGATCAGCGAGGTGACGAGGGCGACCCCGAAGGAGATTGCCACGTGCTTGAGGAAGATGGCGATCTGGTTGTCGGCGCTCACCATGTTGGGGAGGAAGACGATCACCGTGGTGGCCGTCCCGGCGGTGATGGCGAGCGCCACGTCGTTGACGCCCCCGATGGTGGCCCGCCGCACGTCGGGCTCGTCCTTGCGGAACCGGAGGATGTTCTCGGTGACCACCACGGAGTTGTCGACCAGCATCCCCACCGCGAGCATCAACCCCATCATCGACAGCATGTTGAGGGAGAGGCCGAGGAAGTACATCACGGCCATGGTCGCGAGCAGCGAGACGGGCACGGCCAGCGCGACGATGAGCGTGCTCGTCCACTGCCGCAGGAAGACGAAGAGCACGACGATCGCGAGCAGGCCGCCGAGCAGGCCCGAGTGGAGGAGCTCGTCGAGGGAGATGACGATGCCCTCCGCCGCGTCGTCCATGATGTAGATCTGGATCCCGGCCAGACGCGGATCGGAGCGGATCGCCTCGATCTCGGCCTTGGCGCGGTTGCCGACGTCGACGATGTTGGCGCCCGCCTCCTTGAACACGTCGAGCCCGATCGCGTAGCTGCGATTGAGGTGGCGCCCGTAGGTCAGCTCGGGCTGCTCGAAGCCGATCGTTGCGACGTCCCGGAGCCGCAGCCCTCGGTCGCCGATGATCAGCGCACCCACGTCTTCCACGCTCGTGAGCTCCCCGAGCGGCCTGACCGTGAAGCGCCTGTCGCCGTCGTTGATGCGCCCGGCAGTGAGGAGGAAGTTGCTGTCCCGCAGCACGCTGGAGAGCCGGTTGAGGTCCACCCCGTGCGCCACCAGGCGGTCCGCCAGGAGCCGGATCAGGATCTGGCGCTTCTCGATGCCGTAGAGGGTGACGCGCGACACGCCCCTGAGCCGTTCGAGGCGGCGCTTGATGTTGCGGTTGAGCAGGTCGTAGGCGTTGGAGAGATCCCGCTCGCTCGAGATACGGAGGACCAGCACCGCCATGTCCGCGGTGTTGAACTTCTCGATGAGGAGCCGCTCCACGTCCATCGGGAGCTGGCTGCGGATGCTCTCGATCTTCTCCTTCGCCTCGATCGCCTTGACGTCGGTGTCGACACCCCAGTTGAACTCGATCTGGACGTTGGCGCCGCCCTCGTTCGAGGTGGAGGTCATCTTCTTGATGTCGCTGATGGTGGCGAGGACCTCCTCGACCGGCCGGGTGATCTCGGTCTCCACCTCCTCGGGGGTGGCGCCGGGGTACGGGACGGTCACCGCCACGAACGGCGCGTCGAGGGCTGGGAAGAGCTCCAGGGGCAGCAGCCGGGACGCGATCGCCCCGATCACGACGACGCAGAGGAACACCATCAGGGTGGTGACCGGCGCACGCAGGGCCCGTTCGGTGAGCTTCACGGCTTGCGGTCCACGAGGTCGTACACCACCGGGATGACCACCAGCGTCAGCAGGGTGGACATCGACAGGCCGCCGATCACGGTGATGGCCATGGGGGCGCGCACCTCGGCGCCCTCGCCGATCCCGAGGGCGAGCGGGATCAGCCCCAGGACCGTGGTCAGCGTGGTCATCAGGATCGGCCGGAGCCGGCTGCGGCCGCTCTCCATGATCGCCTGCCGCTTGGCCACGCCCCTGCCCCGCATCTGGTTGATGAAGTCGATGAGGACGATGGCGTTGTTGACCACGATCCCGGCCAGGAGGATGACCCCGAGCAGCACCACGACGCTGATGGTCTTGCCCGTCGCCAGCAGCGCCAGCACCACGCCGATGAGGGCGAGCGGGATGGTGAACAGGATCACGAAGGGGTGCAGGAACGACTCGAACTGGGACGCCATCACCAGGTAGACCAGGAACACGGCGAGCAGCAGGGCGAAGCGGAGCGAGCGGAACGAGACCTGCATCTCCTCGTTCTGGCCGGACACCGACGCGCTCAGGCCTTCCGGCATGGTGACCTGCGCCAGCATCGAGGTGAGGTCCTCGGCCGCCGCCCCGAGGTCGCCGTGGGCGAGGTTGGCGGTCACCAGGGCGACGCGCTCCTGGTCGATGCGGCGGATCTCGCTCGGGCCGGTCCCGACCGTGATCTCGGCCACGGCGTCGAGCGGCACCTGGTGATCGCTCTCCGGGTTGACGATGAGCCGGGCGATGTCCTTCACGGACGCCCGGTCCTGCTCCCGGGCCCGCACCAGGATGTCGATCTTGCGGTCGCGCCAGGAGTAGCGGGTCGCCACCTCGCCCCGGACCTTGCGGACCACGCGGTTGGCGATGTCGTAAACGTTGAGCCCGAGCCCGGCGGCCTTCTCGCGGTCGAACCGGATCTGGATCTCCGGGTGGCCCGCCTCGAGCGTGGCCTTGACGTCGGAGAAGCGGTCGTTCTCGCGCATGCGGCGGACGACCTCGCCGCTCACCTTGCCGAGCGCATCGAGGTCGAAGCCACCGATCTCGACCTCCACGGGGGTCTTGAAGGTGAACAGCGTCGGCCGGTAGAGCTTGTGCTGCAGCCCGGCCACCCCCTCCAGCTCACCGCGGATCGCGGTCATGGCGCGTTCCTCGTCGGCGAGGCGCGCCCCCGGCTGCATGGAGACGGACAGCTCACCCCAGTTCTCGCCCCCCTGCTCGGGGTTGGCGTCGAAGCGGTTGCCGCTCCCCGCCACCGCGAACGTCATCTCCACACCGTCGACGGCGTTGGCCTGGCGCTGGATGGCGGCCATGACCTCGTCCGTCCGCTCGAGCGGCGTGCCCGGGGGCATGCGCATCTCGACCCGGAACTCCCCCTGGGAAAGCTGGGGAATGAGCTCCACCCCGAGGATCGGGATCATGGCGAGCGAGACGACGAACAACCCCGTGGCGATCCCCAGGACCGCCTTGCGGTGGTCGAGCGCCCACCCGATCACCTTCGGGTAGCCGATCTCCACCCGTTCGTGGGCCCGTGTGAACGCCCTGAGCGGGTAGTGCAGCACGCCGCCCATGACGAACGCGAGCAGTGCATAGGTCTTCCGCACGACCCACAGCACCCCCAGCGGCACCGTGGAGGCGAGGAAGACCCGCACGGCGCGAAGCCTGCGCCCGACCGGGGTCCTCGGCTCGGACAGCCCGGCCGCCTCGATCGCGCGCCCCTTCAGCTCGAAGCAGGCCAGCATCGGAATGAGGGTGAGCGCCACCACCAGCGAGGCCAGCAGGGAGAAGGTGATGGTGAGCGCCTGGTCGCGGAAGAGCTGACCGGCGATCCCCTGCACGAACACGAGGGGGAAGAAGACCGCCACCGTGGTGAGGGTCGAGGCGGTCACCGCGACGCTCACCTCGGACGTGCCCGCCACGACCGCCGCGCGCAGCTCCGCACCCTGCTGGCGGTGCCGGAAGATGTTGTCCAGCACCACGATCGAGTTGTCGACCAGCATCCCGATGCCGAGCGCGATGCCCCCCAGCGACATGATGTTGAGGGTGAGGTCGGTGGAGTACATGAGGTTGAAGGTGGCCACCACCGACACCGGGATGGAGATCGAGATGATCACCGTCGCCCAGACGTCGCGGAGGAAGAAGAACAGCACCAGGATGGCGAGGATGCCGCCGAAGACGCCGGCGCTGATCACCTCGTCGACGGCCTGCTGGATGAACACCGACTGGTCGTAGACCTTGTCGAGCCGCACCCCCTTGGGGAGGATCTCGTTGACCCGCTTGACCCGCGCGTCGACCTCGCGGGCGACCGCGACGGTGTTGGCGTCGCCCTCCTTGTAGATCGCGACCTCCACCGCCTCGGCGCCGGCGATCCTGGTGATCGCCTTGCGCTCCTTGAACCCGGCCCGCACGGTGGCGACGTCGCGCAGGTGGATCGGCGTGCCGCCGCGCGCCGTGACGATCACGTCTCCGATCTCCTCCACCGACCGGAACTGGTTGAGGGTGCGGATGAGGAGCTGGTGGGTGCCCTCCTCGAGCCGCCCGCCCGAGAGGTTGACGTTCTCGGACCGCAGCAGTGTGGCCACGGTCTCGATCGGGATGTCGAGCTGCGCCAGGACGTTCTGGTCGACGGCCACCTGGATCTCGTCCTCCAGGCCGCCGCTCACCTTGACCGCCGCCACGCCGAGCGCTGCCTCGAGCTCCTTCTTGATGTCCTCGTCCGCGAGCCGGCGCAGGACCTTGAGCCGCTCCTCGTCGAGCGCGCCGGCCTTCGCCGTGCCCGGCTCCTCCCGGAACAGGCCAAAGCGCATGATGGGGTCGAGCGACGGGTCGAAGCGGAGGATCACCGGCCGGCGCACGTCGAGGGGGAGCTCGATGGCGTCCATCTTCTCCCGGACCTCCATGACCGCGTAGTCCATGTCGGTCCCCCAGGCGAACTCCAGCACCACGTCGGATTGCCCGGCCCGGGAGATGGAGCTGACTTTCTGGACGTTCTTGACGATCCCCACCGCCTCCTCGATCGGCTTCGAGATGAGGTTCTCGATCTCCGCCGGGGCGGCTCCCTCGTACTCCGTCCGCACCGTGAGGGTGGGGTACGACAGCTCGGGCAGCAGGTTGATCTTCAGCCGCGAGAAGGAGACGAGGCCGAACAGCAGGATCGCGATCGTGACCATCGACACCGTCACGCGGCGGCGGACCGACGTCTCGACGAGGCCCTTCATGACTTCCCGACGATCTTGATCCGGGCGCCGTCCTTGAGGCTCCCGATCCCCGTCGTGACGACCCTGTCACCCTGCTGCACGCCACCGACGATCTCCACGTGGGTGGTGTTGATGTACCCGAGGGTCACCGGGCGCTTGACGGCAGCCAGGTACGGGCCAGCCGGAGCGGCCGGCACGTCGGCCTTCTTGCCGTCCTTCGTCTCGGTCGGAGGCGGCGCGGCTCTCTCCTCGATCACGAACACCGAGGTCTCGACGTCCTCGGTGAGGACCGCGTCCTTGGGCACCAGCAGCACGTTGGAGTGGATGTCGTGGACGATGCTGACGCGGGTGAACATCCCGGGCTTCAGGGTGCGGGTATCGTCGCGCACCTCGATCGTGGCCTTGAACGTGCCCGACCCGCCCGCCACCGTCGGGGAGATGCGGAGCACCGTGCCGTCGAACGCCTTGCCGGGCAGGGCGTCGGCCGTGATCACGGCGGCCTGGCCGGCGCGCAGGCGGGCGAGCTCCTTCTCCGGCACGTGCAGGACCGCCCACAGCGGGTCGAAGTCGGTGATGCGGAACACCGGCTGGTTGGCGGTGACCATGTTGCCGGGCTTGATGAGCCGCTCCGCCACGACGCCGCCGATCGGGGCCTTGATGGCGGCGTGTTCGACCCGCAGCCTCGCCAGGTCGGCCGCCGACTTCTGCGCGTCGTACTCGTTGCGAGTGCGCTGGTAGGCCTCGTCGGAGACGATCCGCTCCTTGAGCAGCTCCCGGTGACGCTGGACGTCCTCGGAGAGGGTGGCCAGCCGCGCCTCGGCCTGGGCCAGCTCGTAGCGGTACTGGTCGTCCTCGAGACGGGCCAGCACCTGACCCTCGCGCACCACGAGGCCTTCCTCGACCAGGATCTGCCTCACGACGCCACCCACCTTGGCCACCACCTGGGCGTCGTCCTGGGCCTCGAGCGCGGTCGTGCCGGAGTAGCTCGCCCGCACCGAGCCCCGCTCCACCATCGCCACCTCGACGGGCACCTGCGGGGCCTCGTCCTTCTTGCCCTTGGCGTCGGCAGCACCGGAGGACGGTGCACACCCGCTCAACGCGGCGCAGGCCACGCCGAGACCCATCCCCGTCACGGCGAGCCATCGTGCTGTCATGCGGTTCCCCATCGCTCCGCCCCTCCCTTGCTGGTCCATTCAACGCAGGGAAGGCTGTCGAGGTTCTGCGGGGGCACCGGCGCCCCCGGCGGGAGGCGTGGGCTAGAAGCGGACCCTGACGCCCACCGAGGGGAGGAACGGCAGCCCCTCTGACGGCTCCTTCCGCGTGTAGTCGGCGTTGTACGAGTACCCCTCGACGTTGTCTCGAGCATACGCGTTGATGATGTCGAGGTAGTAGCTCCAGGTGAGACGGCCCGGTGCCGGGGTGTACTCGAGGCGCAGGTCCAGGCGGTGGTAGGCCGGCAGGCGCTCGGAGTTGATCGTCGCGTGGTCCTCGTCGCGCTGGTAGGTGAAGGTGTCCCCGGCCGCCGGGTCGTAGACCCCGTCGCCGTTCACGTCCTCCACCACCCGGATGATGTTGCGCACCGGGGTCGTGGGAAACCCCGTCGCGAAGTGCCACGTGCCCGAGAGCTCGAAGTGGCGGCTGAACCGGTACCCGCCGGTGAGCAGCACGCTGTGCCGCTGGTCGTGGTCCTCCCACTGCCAGCCCTCGTCGTCGCGGGTGCGCGCCTCCCCATAGGAGTAGGCGAGCATCCCGTAGTACGGCCGGCTCGTCCCTTCCAGGAGGGTGAGCACCACCTGGGCGCCGCGGGCGTAGCCGTGACGGCTGTTCTCCGGGAGGAACGTCCGCCTCTCCCGGACGTACGGGAACGCCTGGTCGTGCGCGTCGAGGACGAGGATCGTCTCCTCCTCCTTGCCCGAGGCCAGGATGTCCTCGAGCGGCTTGTCGTAGAGGTCGAGCGACAGCTTCCATCCGCGCGCGCCGGTGTACGCGACGCCGGCCACGAAGTGCTCGGCGTGCTCGGGACGCAGCCTGGCGTCCTTGATGCCGCGCAGGTCCAGGAAGTAGCCGTCGCCCTGCAGCGCCTCGAAGCTCGGGTACTGGTAGTAGTGCCCCCAGGCGCCCCGCAGCTCCCAGGCCGCCCCCGGCCGCCAGACCAGGGAGGCGCGCGGGCTCGTCGTGCTCATCCCCGAGAGCTCGGAGCGGTCCCAGCGCACGCCGGCCTTGAGCTCGAGGTCACGGCCGAGGTCGATGGTGTCCTGAGCGAACCCCCCGAACCTGGAGTAGTCCTGCCGGTCGTCGTAGCTCTTGACGGAGTCGGGGATGTCCACGCCCGGGTCGTCGGTGTCGATATGGAACCCGACCGTGTTCTCGCTCCGGGCCGCCTCGCCGCCCAGCTCGAGGGTGTGGCGGCCGAGGGTGCTCTCGACCCACGTGCGGAGCGACGTGGTGGCGGCCTCGAGGTCCTGGTCCGCCCGGGTCTCGAACCCCGTCTCGCCCTCGCGGTAGAAGACGTCCGACGTCTGGCTGTCGCTCGTGCGCGAGGCCACGTACCGCAGCCGCAGCCGGTCACTGAACAGGTGCTGGCCCTGGAGCCCGAGCACCAGGTTCGTCTGGGTGTCTCCGGCCTCGACGTGGTTGTCGGGGAGACCGTCGAACTCCTGGTCGTCGGCGACGAGGTCCGTCTCCTCCTGCGCGCCGACCAGGGTCAGGGTGAGCCTGTGTCGTGGCGAAGGCTCGAGCAGGATGCGCGCCTGCAGGTCGGTGAAGGACGGGATGTCCTCGTCCGTCGCCACGAGGTCGAAGTAGGAGCGGCGGAAGCTCACCAGCCAGCTCGAGGGAAACCCGAGGCCCAGGCGGCCCTCGGCTCGCAGGTTGGCATTGGTCAGGCTGACATTGGCGTCGGTGACCCATTTGTCGAACTTGAACGGTCCGGTACCGATCGGGTTCTTCTGCAGGTCGGCGGCATTCGCCACCGACTCGGCCGGCACGATCGCCAGTGCCTCGAGCTGGCCCACCAGCGGCACCGAGGGTGTGTTGAGATTGATCACCACCTCGCCCTTGTCGGCGACGACTTCCTTGACCATCGACAGCCGCGCGGCGTAGGGTGAGCCGGTCTTGGCGTCGCGAATGCGGTTCAGCGAGGCGATCACGTCGGCCGTGCCCAGCGCCTTGCCGTTGTGGAACTTGACGCCGGGCTTGAGCTTGAA
>JALOLB010000414.1 GCA_025456225.1 Thermoanaerobaculaceae bacterium | reverse complement strand
GCCGGTGGTGAGGCCGCCGTGGAGCAGTCGCTCCACGTAGGGATAGGCCCAGTTGCCGCGCAGGACGTCGGTGAAGCTGTCGCCCAGGTGCAGCGTCCAGGTCTTCGCGGCACCGGTCGAGAGCGTCTCCGTGAAGTGCACGTCCCAGTGCAGACCGGGTCGCTGCGTGGCAGCGGGCGCCGCCAGCTCGAAGCAGTTGCCACCGGCCGTCCAGCAGTCCCGGCTGGCACCCGCAGCCACGGTGCCGTAGTCGGCGGTCGCGTCGGGAATCGGGAACGGCACCGCCGCCAGACCCGAGAAAGCCGACGCCGCACCCGTCAGGGCGGCCGGGCCGGCGCTGGGGTTCTTCCAGGTCGGGATCACCAGGACCCTCTCGTCCGGCTCGAAGACGCCGTTCTGGTCCGAGGTGGTCTGGGCGCTGCTGTACGTGTCGGCCTCGACCGCGAGCGGCAGGGCGGCCACCACGGAGGTGCTGACGCTGGCCGTATTGTTGGTCGTCACCGGGTCGGTCACCTCGCTCGAGACGGTGGCCGTGTTGCTCAGCGACCCGGTGGGGATGATCGTGATGGTGACCTGGGAGGAGCCTCCGGCTGCGAGCGCGCCGACGGCGCAGGTGACGGTCCCCGAGACGTGGTTGCAGCCGGGCGAGGCTGTGACAAAGGTGGAGGCCGCCGGCAGGGTGTCGACGATGCTCGCGGCGGTCACCCCGGACGGTCCGAGGTTGCTGGCCGTGAGGGTGTAGGTGAACGGCGCGCCGACCAGGGCCGGGTCGTAGGGCTCGGTCGTGGTCAGCGCGAGGTTCGCGCCGCTGCCGAGCGCGGTGGAGGCGAATCCCTGGTTGTTTCCGGAGTTCGGGTCGTACAGGCTGCCCGTCACGGTGGCGGTGGTGAGGATCGGTCCGGTGCTGCCGGTCGTCACGACGATGCTGGCCTGAGGGAAGCCGCCCTTGGCCACGGAGCCGAAGGTGCACGTCACCACGCCTGCGGTGTGGGAGCAGGAGGGCGAAGCCGACACGAAGGTGAGCCCGGCCGCGAGGGTCGTCGTCACGACCACGTTGGTGGCCGTGACCGGACCCGCGTTGGTCACGAAGAGCCCGTAGGTGAGCTGCTGCCCGCTCCCCACCGGGTCGGGCGTGTCGGTCATGGACAGCGCCACGTCGGCCATGCTCACCGAGGCGAGGGCGTCGATGCGGCCGTGGCCGAACGTGTTGTTGGGCACCTGGCTGCCCGGCACGCCGCCGCAGGTCTGGGACGAGGTCCGCGGCACCGCCGACTGGGTGATGCGGGCCTCGACGAGGTCCTGGTGGCCGATCCAGCTCGGCATGGCGGAGAGGAGGAGCGCCACGTGGCCGGCCACGTGGGGTCCGGCCATGGAGGTGCCGCTCCATCCGCCCTCGTAGCCACCGCCGGGGACGCTTGAGCGGATGTTGGAGCCGGGAGCGGAGATGTCCGGCTTCATGCGGCCCGAGCCGTCGACGGTCACCGGCCCGCGGCTGGAGTAGCTGGCGATGTTGTCGCTGGAGTCCGTGGCGCCGACCGAGAACGTTGCGTCGTAGATGGCTGGGGGGTCCTGGACCGACGAGCAACTGGAGCCGTCGTTGCCAGCGGAGGCGACGACGATGATGCCGGCCGCCCGGGTGTTCTCCACCACCGTCTTGAGGACGTCAGGGTTCGTGCACCCCTCGTCCGGCGGGCATCCCCAGGAGTTGTTGATGACGTGGGGCGCCTTGCTGGGATCGGGGTTCTGGCCGGCCAGGTCGGTGGGGGCGATGAACCACTGGAAGCACTCGCTGTAGGAGGTGGGCGTCCCGACGCCGACGTTCATGTTGCGGCACCCGATCCACTTGGCCTGGGGCGCCATGCCGATCTGGTTCGTCCCGCCGTCGTCGCCGACCATCGTGCCCATCGTGTGGGTGCCATGACCGTGGTCGTCACAGGGCTCCGGCGAGTTGGCGCCGCAGGTTCCGCCACCGGAGTGGACCGAGTCGTGCCAGTTGTAGGCGTGGTTGGCCGTCGCGCCGTTCCAGCCGCGGTAGTGGCTCTTGAGGGCCGAATGGTCCCAGTCGTACCCGGTGTCCTGGCCGCCCACGACGATCCCCTGACCCTTGAACCCCAGGGCCCAGACACTGGGCGCGCCGGTCTTGGTGATGTTCCACTCCACGGCGTTGGGGGTGTCCGGCTCCTCGGGCAGCACGTAGAGCGGCTGCGCCGGCAGCGGCACCTCGGGGTTGGCGCTCACCCGGGCCACGTCGCTCCGCTCGGCCATGGCGCGCACCACGGCCTGGCTGCCGCGCACCCAGATCATGTTGGCGATCCAGTACGGGCGCCACTCGGCTCCCAGCCTCGCCAGGGCTTCCAGCACCGGTCCCTGGGTGCGCTCGGCGGTCTGCTGGAGGGTGCGGACGACGAGCTCGCCCTTCTCGTCCTTGGTGGCCAGCTCGGAGGCCTGGCTGAGGTCGGCCTGCTCGGCCAGGAAGACCAGGAACTCGGTCGTGCCGGCGCTTGCCGTGTCGAGCACCCACGGGTCCACCTTCGCCTGCCAGGTCTCCCCCGTTGCGGGCGCCTCCTGGGCGATCGAGCACACCGCGACCAGCCCGAGCATCACGCCGAGCCCTACCACCTGCCACCGCTTGTCCATGCATGCCTCCTGCGCGTCCGCGTGCGCCGCGGAAGTATAGCCCCCTCCCGGCCGTCGAGAGTCGAGGGTCGAGAGTTGAGAGTTGAAAGACAGGGGAGGGCGGGGGACTCTCGACTTT
>JALOLB010000413.1 GCA_025456225.1 Thermoanaerobaculaceae bacterium | reverse complement strand
CCGGTTCCTCGACACCCAGGTCGCCGGTGGTCTGAGCCGGGTGCTGATCGTCGTCACCGGTGACCACGGGGTCTCGACGGCGCCGGAGGAAGCCCTGTCGGCGGCCCGCATCCCGGTCGGCCGCGGGACGGATGCCGGGGTCGTGCAGGCGGTGGATACCGCCCTCGATGCCGCCTACGGCGCTGCCGACTGGGTGGTCGAGGGCGTCAGGACCAGCCCCAACCTCTACCTCAACCTCGCCGCCGCCGGCGAGCGCCACATCGCCGTGGAGGACGTGCAGCGCACCGCCGCCCTCGCCGCTGGCCAGGCCCAGGGCGTCTACGTGGCGTTCTCCCGCACCCAGATCCTCACCGGGCAGCTCCCGCCCTGGGGCTTCACCCGCCTCGTGGTCAACGGCTTCCACCCTCGCCTGGGCGGTGATGTCTACGTGGTCACCCAGCCCGGGTGGCTGCTGTCGGGCCCGCCCGATGCCAGCCACGGCTCCCCCTGGGCCCCGGACACCCACGTGCCCCTGGTGCTGCGCGGCCCGGGCGTGACGCCCGGCGTCCAGTACCGGCGTGTCACGCCCATGGACATCGTCCCCACCCTCGCGCAGGTCCTGGGCATCGGGTACCCCACCGGCTGCGTCGGGGAGCCCCTCCGCGAGGCCCTATCCGGGAGCTGAGGCCTTCACCGCAGCGATGATCGCAGCCAGGTCGAGCGCTGCCCGCTCCTCGAGGGCGCGGCGGACCGCCACCAGGTCGGGCAGTGCCTTGACCACGAGGGGCAGCGTCGGGCCTCCGGGGAAGCAGCGCAGCAGACAGCGTCCCCAGGAGCTCTCGAGCGACGGCAGCAGGCGCAGGCGCTGACTGAAGGACGCTCGCTCCGTGTCCGGGAGCCGGTCGTAGCCGCTCTCGGCACGGACCCTCGACACGTCGTCGGCGACCTGCCCGAACGCCTGGCGAAAGAGCGCCTGCGTCTCCTCCAGCTCCCCGCAAACGGGTGGCGGCCACATCGCGGGATCGAGCTCCAGCACCCGCCGCCAGGGAAGGTGCGGCAGGTCCCGCGACAGGAAGACCGGGCTCCACCGGCGCAGGGCCTCCCGGTAGTAGTGAGGCGTCGGCACGGAGACGAGGTGGAAGCCGGGAAGCAGCAGACCCGTGAGAGCACCGCCCACCGCGGCGCCGGTGTCGAGACCCCAGACCTCGCCGCGGGGACCGCGCATCACCTCGGGGAAGATCTGGTGCCCGAACACCACCGGCTTCGGCCACACCGGACCCGGCACCTCGAACCACCACCTCGACCGGCCATCGAACCCGGCTCGGCCCAGCGATCCCCGCCCGGTGAGCACCTTGCCGGGCTGCTCCCCGAGCGGCACCCCGGGCACGATCCCGGCGTGCACCACCAGCACCTCCGGCAGGTCGAGGAAGAGAGGCAGGCTCCGGAAGAAGGACAGCATCGACTCGTAGTCGCCGGCGCGCGTCGTGCAGCGCGTGATGCGCCCCGAGGGGTCCTCGTCCTCGTTACGGTCGCCACGCAGGTGCTTCTCCTCGTGGTTGCCGAGCACCGCCCACCGGCGGCCCGGCTCCGCCGCGAAGAGCTGGACGACCTCCCAGCTCCGGGGCCCGCGGTCGACCAGGTCCCCCGTCGACACCAGGACGTCGCGCGGCCCCAGGCCCACCAGCGCGAGCAGGGCCTGCAGCTCCTCGAAGCACCCGTGCACATCACCGACGATGAGGGTCCGTCCGTGACCTGCTGATCTCCTGATTCCAGATCTCCTGATCCGCTTGCAGAACTCTCGGCGCTCCGTTCTTCCCCCTCGCCCCCGCAGAGGGAGAGGGCCGGAGTGAAGCGGCGCAAGTCATTGCTGCTGAGGGACAAAGAGCCCCTCACCCTATCCCTCTCCCCGCTTGGTGGGGCGAGGGGACCGGAGCGGTAACCCTTGAGAGGTCGGATTCTGCAAGAAGCTCAGGAGATCAGCGCATCAGCTTCCCCCACCCGGCCCCAGGACCCCGACGCTGACCTGCTGATCTCCTGATTCGCTGACTGGCTGATTCGCTGGTGTGCGCGAACCCGCGCCGGGAGTGGTACGTTTAGAGAGTCGGAGGTGACGCCGATGCGACGCGCCCTGCTCATCCTGGTTCCGATACTCCTCCTGACCGGCTGCCGCCCGCCGGACCGCGCTCCCCTGACCCACCACGAGTCTCGTACCTTCGCGGCGTCGGCCGGCAAGCTCGTGAAGTGCGACCTGCGTTCCCTCGACCTCGAGGTCGTGGTCAGGGAGGGCGACGCCATCACGGCCGTGGTGAACCTGGAGGTCTCCGCCAGCTCATCGGCATTCGCCCGCCGCTGGATCGACAACCACACCCCCTCGTTCGCGGACAGTGCGGATACGCTCGAGATCAAGGTGCCGTCCCGCCACCGGTCCAGCTTGATCGTTGGCTACGTCCGGACCGAAGGGAGCATCGTCCTGACCGTCCCGCCACGCTGTCGGCTCGAGGTGGCGAGCTCCTCGGGCGACATCACCGTCGAGGGACGCGCACCTCTCTCTGCGCCGGTCCGCCTCACCACCTCGTCCGGCGATGTCACGATCGCGGGGGGCATCGGGGACCTCATCATGCACACCAGCTCGGGCGAGCTGGAGGTCAGCCGCGAGGCGCTTGCCAGCCTGGAGTTCGAGAGCAGCTCCGGGGATGCCCGGGTGCGGTCCGGGTGCGGGCGGGTCCTCGTCGACACCACCTCCGGCGAGATCCGGCTCCACGAGCTCACGGGTGCCCTGTCGGTGGACACGACATCGGGGGACCTCGTGGCATCCTGGCTGTCCAGACCGGCCGGCCCGCTCCGCGTCAGCTCCACGTCCGGGGACGTCGACCTCGAGCTTCCGGGCGACGCCACGCTCCGGGGAGACGTGACCACGAGCTCCGGCGAGCTCCGCTCCGACTTCCCCGCCACGTCCGAACGGCGGGGACGCCGCCTGAGCCTCGGCACCGCTGCTGGGGCCATTGACGTGGAGATCAGGACGACCTCCGGCGACGTCCACCTCCGGCGTGGCGACGAGTCGGTGCCCCCGCCATCCCCCGCCACCCCCGAGAAACCCGCCGAGCACGGGGTGGAGCTGTGAGGACCAGGCCTCGGACCTCATACGACAGGCCTCAGGCCTCAGACCTCAGGTACTACAAAGCAAGAGAGAGCTGAATGGGCGGGGGTTCTGAGGATCGAGGATCTACAGCTCCTGAAGCCTGTCTTCCCTGAGGTCTGAGGCCGTTCTCTTGAAGCCTGCCTTCCCTGAGGCCTGAGGTCTGAGGCCTGAGGCCGTTCTCGTCATCCCTGCGCTGTTCGTGATTCGGGATGGCGTGTCCGGCCGGGAAACTCCCGTACGGATTTTCGTATACCATCCGAGATGATGGACACGACCTCCTCGTCCTCCGGCGAGCTGGTCCGGCTGGCCCTTCCCAGCCGGAGCTGGCTGCAGCGCCACCGCCACCCGCTGCGCAGTGCCTTGCTGCTGGTGCTCGGAGCGGTGGCGGCGGTGGCGGGCCTCCTCGGTGCCGTGCGGCGGGTGGGGGAGTTCCAGCAACTGGACTTCCGCGTCGTCCCCGTCCCCGAGGGGCTGCTCGTCGTGGAGGTGGCGCCGCGCAGCGGTGCCGCCCGCGCCGGTCTCGGGTGGGAGGACGTCATCGTCGGGCTCGACGGCGCCGCCGTCGGCGACCCCGAGGAGCTGGAACGGGAGCTGCTGTCCCGCCGCATCTCGACCCTCAGCGTGGTCCACCAGGGCCAGCGGCGCGAGCTCGCCTACTACCCGCCGGCGCCGCGGGTCGACGTGCAGTACCTGCTCGTCGCGTTCGCCGCGATGTTCACGCTGGCCATTGCCGGCGTGGTCTTCCTGGGTCACCCCTCACCGCATTCGAGCCGCTTCCTGCTGCTCGCCGAGGCGCTCTTCGCCGCCGTCGTCATCCCGTTCCCCCAGCAGCCCGACGCCGGCTGGCAACTGCTCCTCCTGGTCCGCGACTTCGGCCGCCTCGCCCTGCCGCCCCTGCTGGTCGTCTTCTTCGCGGGATTCCCGGCGGGCCTCGTCACGCCCCGCTGGTTCTCGCTCGCCTTCCTGCCCTCCGTGGCCGTGGCCATCGGCCGCACCGGCATGACCCTCGGCCTGCTGCCGCCGGTGCTCGGCAACGTGCTCCTGTTCGAGTTCCTGGACCGCATTTCGGTGCTCCTGGCGTTCCTGGGGGTGGCCGCGGCCGCCGCGCTCGCGGTGGTCGCCTATGTCCGCAACCGCGCCAACCCGACCCGACGCCGCCAGGTGGAGTGGGTCGCTCTCGGCGCCGCCGCCGGGTTCACGCCGTACCTGCTGCTCTCGCTCATCCCGCAGATGGCCGGCGCCGAGCTCGAGGTGCTGACCTGGGTGTCGCTGCTGCCCCTGACGCTGGTGCCGCTCGGCGTCGCCTCGTCCCTGCTGGAGTTCCGGCTGTGGGACCTCGAGGACATCACCCGCCAGGTGGTGGCCA
>JALOLB010000158.1 GCA_025456225.1 Thermoanaerobaculaceae bacterium | reverse complement strand
CCGGCCGTCTGGCTCTACAACTTCCTCCTCAACCAGATCGAGCGCTTCCAGGTTGAGATGTCCAACTCCGCCTCGGAGCTGGTTGACTTCTTCATCAAGAAGCACGGAGGCAGCGATGCGATCGGGTCCGCGGCACGATAGTCACGAAGGCCCTGCCATTGGTGGCAGTGGCGGAGCGGTGTCTGACATCAACGTCACCCCGCTCGTTGACGTGTGCCTCGTGCTGCTGATCATCTTCATGGTCGTCACTCCCATGCTGCAGACCGGTGTGCCGGTGCAGTTGCCGGACACGAACAATCCGGAGAAGTACCCGGAGAGCGCCAAGCAGCAGAAGGTGACGGTCACGGAGGACGGCAAGATCTTCCTGAGCAAGGACGACTGGGTGCCGAGCAACCAGGATCTCACCCGTCGTGTGGCTGAGATGGTGCGGGAGAAGCCCGATCAGGAGTTCGTCGTCAAGGCCGACAAGCGCCTCCGCTACCGCCAGGTGCGCGAGGTCATGAAGGCCATCAACGAGGCGGGTGTGACCAAGGTTGGGCTCATCACCACGAAGAAGGGCAGCGGAAGCTGATCCGCTGCCGGCGACGCGGTGTGAGGACGAGGTAAGGAGAAGAGACCCATGGCAATGACAGCCGGCAAAATGGGCGACATGAAGAGCGACATCAACATCACGCCCCTCGTGGACGTGGTGCTGGTGCTCCTCATCATCTTCATGGTCGTCACGCCGCGCCCAAGACCACCGGCCCCACGCCGCCGATCTCGGGCGACCAGGTTGTCATCCGTCTCACCGCTGACGGGGGGATGTTCATCAACAAGGACCAGTTCACCATGCGCGAGTTCCCTGCCAAGCTCGCCGAGGTCATGAGGGGCCGCGAGTCCAAGGTGACGTTCTTTGCGGCCGACGGCGACATTCAGTACGAGAAGGTCGCCGCCTTCATGGACCTCTGCAACGAAAATGGCGCCAAGAACTTGGGTATCGTGCTGGACGAGATCGCCCCGGCAGGGGCCACCGCACCGGCGGGGCCCTGACGCAGTAGCAGGCAGCAGATTCGAGGTGTCACCGCCCGTGGCGCCCAGCCGCCCGCATTCATGCGGACGGTCGGGCGGCACGGGCGGCTCTCTTTCCGCCCGCCTTCCCAGTGACCGGTGCTCCGTGATCGGTGTTCAGAGGCCGAAAACAGCAGCCGCTCCTCGGTGGGCGGGTAGTCGTCTCCTCCGAGCACCAATCACTGACCACCGATCACCGGGTGGGGGGTTGGGGGGTCCTTCCGTACAGCCAGACCAGGTTCGCGAGGCGCTCCTGGTGCCAGCCGGAAAGCATCCAGTCGGTGAGGCGGAAGCGCCAGTTGCCATCCGCCTGACCCGGCCGGTTCATCCGGCAGTCCGCGCCGAGACCGGCGATGTCCTGGTGGGGCACGACGGCCAGATCGGCCACGGAGGCGAGGGCGGCCCGGATCAGATCCCAGTGGATCTCGTGCCCATCGGTGACGAGGTAGCGGCGGACGAAGTCCCTCTCGGCCTCGCTCGCATCCTCGAGGTACCACCCGAGCGTGGTGTTGTTGTCGTGGGTGCCCGTGTAGACGACGAGGTTGCGCTCGAGGGCGTAGGGGAGGAACGAGCTTCGCTCCTGGGGAGTGAAGGCGAACTGCAACACCGCCATGCCGGGGAGTCCGAGGCCGAGGCGGAGCGCCCGCACGTCGTCGGTGATGACGCCCAGGTCCTCGGCCACCAGGGGCAGCTCCCCGAGGGCGGCCGCCACGGCGTCGAACAGCCGGCGGCCGGGACCGGGGACCCAGTGTCCGTTGAGGGCGGTCTCCTCCCCGGCCGGGATCTCCCAGTACGCCGAGAAGCCGCGGAAGTGATCGATGCGGATGGCGTCGACCTGTCGCAGGCTCACCCGCAGCCGCTCGATCCACCAGGCGTACCCCGTCTGGTCCATGGCGGTCCAGTCGTACAGGGGGTTGCCCCAGAGCTGGCCGGTCTCGCTGAAGTAGTCGGGAGGGACCCCTGCCACGACATTCGGCTCCCCGTTCGGGTCGAGGGAGAAGAGCTGGCGGTTCGCCCACACGTCGGCGCTGTCATCGGCGACGAAGATCGGCATGTCGCCGAGAATCGAGACGCCGAGCTGCCTGGCGCGTGCTCGCAGCTCCTGCCACTGGCGGTCGAAGACGAACTGACAGAACGCCTGGTAGTCCACCTCCTGGCGGTGCTCGGCCTCCCATGCCGCCAGCGCTTGCGGCCGCCGCAGCGCGAGGTCGGCGGGCCAAGTGGTCCAGGCCAGCTCCCCCAGGACGGCCCTGGCGGCCGCGAAGACCGCGAGGTCGAGAAGCCATCGCGACTGCTCATGGCGGAAGGCATCCATCTCGCTCGCCAGCCCGGCCGGTGGGCGCGCACGGAAGCGAGCGAAGGCGCGCCGCAGCAGGGCGTCCTTGACGACTGCGACGCGCTCGTAGTCCACGAAGAGGTCAGGCAGGCCCGTGGCGGCGGTGGCGAGGTCGTCGACAGCGAGCAGGCCGTCCCGAACCAGGAGCTCCGGGCTGATCAGCAAGGGGCTGGCGCCGAACGCCGAGATCGAGAGGTAGGGGGAGTTGCCCGGGCCAGTCGGGTTCAGGGGAAGCACCTGCCACCACGAGACCCCGGCGCCGGCCAGCCACTCCAGGTAGCGGTGCGCGGCGGGTCCGATGTCGCCGATGCCGAACGGCCCGGGAAGACAGGTTGGGTGCAGCAGAACGCCACAGGCGCGCGAGAATCGCATGGGTCCTCCGGGCTCTTCGCTGTAGGGAATGGTAGCGGATGCGGCTGGCTCAGTCGATCGAGGGAGGTGGCGCCGTGGAGCGGCCGCCGGGCCGTGGCAGCAGGAACGGTACCTCGCGCTGGTAGTCCGCGTAGTCGTCGCCGTAGCGGAGCCCGAGGTTGTGCTCCTCCCGGCGCGCCCGGTCGACGGTCACCTTGATGGCCGGGACGAGCAGGATCAGGCCGGGCCACGAGCGCAGGGCAGCGATGGCTCCGACGACCATGACGAGCACCGACAGGAAGTAGGGGTGGCGGACGAAGGCGTAGGGTCCCCAGGTGACGAGCTGTGTGCCCTTGCCGAGCACCCGGATCGCCCAGAGCGCCGACAGCCCGCCGAGCAGCAGCAGGGGGCTGGCCAGCATCACCGAGAGGCGCGACTGCCCGCCGGTGAACCACGCCCCGACCACGCACAGGACGATCGCGAGCGTCCAGAACACCGGGATCTCGCCAACTGCCGCCCCTGCCTCGAGCTCGCGCTCGGAGGCGAAACCGAAGCGAAGCCGCAGCGCCACCAGCTAGCTCCGCGCGCGGTACCGCGCGAGGCCGGCGAGGAAGACCTCCATGGCGCGCTCGATCTTGGCAGCCTCGAGCACGTAGGCCATCCGCACCTCGTCGGTCCCGGCCCCGGGCGTGGCGTAGAACCCGCCTGCCGGTGCCACCATGACCGTCTCGCCGTCGAGGTTGAAGTCCTCGAGCAGGAAGCGTGCGAAGTCATCCGAGTCGGCCACGCCGGCCATCTTGACGATCATGTAGAAGGCGCCGGCGGGCTTGCGCAGCACGATGCCCGGGTCCTTCGTGAGGCCGTCGAACATCACGTCACGACGCCGCTGATACTCCTCGCGGACCGAGTCGAAGTAGGTCTCCGGAAGCCGGTAGGCGGCAATGGCGCCGAGCTGCTCGAGGGTGGGTGGGCAGAGGCGCGCCTGCCCGAACTTCAGGATCGCCGCCATCAGTGAACGGTTGCGGGAGATCACCGCACCGACCCTTGCACCGCAGGCCGAGAACCGCTTCGAGATGGAGTCGACGACGATGACGCGCTCCTCGAGGCCGGGCAGCTCGAGCACCGACCGGTGCCGGGCGCCGTCGTAGGTGAACTCCTTGTAGACCTCGTCAGCAATCAGGAAGAGGTCATGCCGCCGGGCGAACGCCGCCAGGCGTTCCATCTCGTCCCAGCTCAGCACGGTGCCGGTCGGGTTGTTGGGCGAGCAGATCAGCATCGCACGGGTGCGCGGCGTGACGGCCTTCTCGAGCGCGCCGTCCGGCGGCAGGTGGAATCCATCCTCGGCCCGGGTGCGAACCGGGATCACCTTGAGGTTGGCCATCTCGGCGTAGCCGTTGTAGTTGGTGTAGAACGGCTCGGGGATGATGATCTCCTGGCCCTCGTCGGCCACGGCATTGAAGGCGAACAGGATGGCCTCGGAGCCCCCGGTGGTGATGAGGATCTCCCGCGGCTCGATCTCGATGGCGTAGCGACGGAAGTACTCCGACATGGCCTGCCGGAGCTCCGGAAGGCCGTCCGAGGGACCGTAGGCGAGCACGGGGTCCGTGAAGCCGGCCACGGCCTGCAGGAACTCGGGCGGTGTCGGCACGTCGGGCTGGCCGATGTTCAGGTTGTAGATCTTCATGCCACGTGCCCGCGCCGCGGTGGCGAGGGGGGCGAGCTTGCGGATGGGGGACTCCTGAATGGCCTCGGCGCGACGGGAGAGCTGCATGGAACCTCCTGGGTCCGGCAACCGCGGACCGGGGCAGGGTAGCGAGCGGGAACGGAATTCGCAAGGACCAATTCTTGTGCCGCTCCACCCACCCGGCCAGGGGAGAGGGGAGAGGGAAGAGGGGGGAGCAAGAGGTTGTGGAACAGTCGCGCTGGGACGGCTGCTGCGCCAATCGTCCCGGATCGAAACCTGGACGTGGACGTGGGCCCAGACCGGGTTGTCGAAGCGCCTCACATACTCCAGAGGATCCCGACCGAGATACCCCGTGGGAGTGCCCCTTGCCTTGGACACGTGCTCAGGGCAAGGCCAGGTTCAAGTCCACGTCCACGGCCACGCCCAAGTCCACGTCCACGTCCACGTTGAGGTTCGGGGGTGGGGGACTCTCCCCTCTCCCCTCTATCCTCTCCCCTGTCTCTAGATCCCGGCGAGGGCCTGGTCGAGGTCGGCGCGCAGGTCCTCGGGGTCCTCGCACCCCACGGCCAGGCGCACCAGCCCGGCGGTGATGCCCTGGGTGCGTTGCTCGGCCTCGCCCACACCCTTGTGGGTCATGGAGGCCGGGTGCTCAATGAGGGTTTCGACGCCCCCGAGCGACACCGCGAGGGTGATGAACCGCACCCCGTTCATGAGCCGCCGGCCGGCTTCCACTCCTCCCCTCAGCTCGAACGCAATGATCGAGCCCGGGCCGTCCATCTGCCGGAGGGCCAGCTCGTGCTGAGGGTGGGAGGGCAGGCCCGGATAGCGAACCCACTCCACGGCCGGATGCTGCTCGAGCCACCCGGCAAGTGCCTGGGCATTCGACTGGGCACGCTCGACCCGCATCCCGAGCGTGCGGATGCCCCGCAGCACCAGCCACGCCTGGTGCGGGTCCATGGTAGTGCCGTAGGCGATGGCCGCCTCGCGGAGGGTCTGCATCACGGCCGTGTCCCTGGCGACGACGATGCCGGCGACCACGTCGGCATGGCCGTTCAGGGACTTCGTCATCGAGTGGAGCACGATGTCCGCCCCCCACTCGATGGGCCGCTGCAGGTAGGGGCCGGCAAAGGTGTTGTCGACCACGAGCAGGGCACCGGCGCCATGTGCCGCTTCGGCGGCGGTAGCGATGTCGACGAGGTCGACCGTGGGGTTGGCCGGGGTCTCGATGTAGACCAGGCGAGTGCCAGGGTGGACCGCCGCAGCGAGCGCCCCGGGCTCGGAGGCGTTCACGAAAGTCGTGGTGACCCCGAAGCGCGACAGCCGCCTCTCCAGCATCACCCCGGACGGGCCATAGAGCGGCCTTGTCGAGACCACCTGGTCGCCCTGCTGGAGCAGGCCCCAGAACACGGTGCTCACGGCGCCCATGCCCGTGGCGGCGCCCACCGCCCCACACCCGCCCTCGAGCTCGGCGACGCAGGTCTCGAGCGCCTGGGTCGTGGGGTTGCCGAGCCGGGTGTAGATCAGCCCCCTGGACTCCCCCAGGAAGCGCGCTGCACCCTCCTCGGCAGAGGGAAAGGCGAATGTCGAGCTCTGGTAAATGGGCACCGAGACGGCCCCGCGGTGTGCCGCCGGGTCGTTGCCCCCATGAATCGCCTTGCTGTGCCGTCCAACCGTACCGTGCTTCACGTGCGCTCCTCCTCGCCGGTCACTTCCGGCTCCTCACGCAGGACCAGGGCCACCCCGGCGAGAATCACGCCGGTTGCCACGAGCATCAGCCACGAAACCCGTTCGCCCAGCAGCGCCCACCCCAGCGCCACGGCCACCACCGGGTTGATGTAGGTGGAGGTGGCGACGCGGGAGGCGGGCCAGTGCTTGAGCAGGTAGAAGTACGCCCCGAACGCCACGAGCGACCCGAAGACGACCAGGAAGCCGAGCCCGGCCAGGGCGCGCCAGGTCACCGGGCCCACCGTCGTGTGGCCCCTCGCGCCGGCCACCCCCAGGAGCATCGCGCCGCCCGCAGCCATCTGCGCCACGGAGAGCGCGAAGGGGTGGTACCGGTTCCTGATGCGGCGAACCCAGAGCGCCGTGGCCGACCAGATGATCACCGACAGCTCGACCACCAGCGCCGCCGCGAGCTCGATGCGGCCGCCGCGCCACGGCTCGAGCAGTAGGACGGTGCCCACCAGGCCGATCCCGAGCCCGATCCACCCCCGGCGCCCCAGCCGGCTCTCCCCCTTGACGAGCAGCTCGAACGCGGCGATCCACAACGGATTGGCCGTGATGAGCAGCGCCGTGTAGCCGGAGTCGAGACGGGTCTCGGCCCAGAACACCATGCCGTTGCAGATGGCCACGAACAGGATGCCCACCCCAAACGCCGGCCACCAGCGGGAGATCGGGCCGGCGAGTGGCACCCTCAGGACGAGCAGGGCAGCCAGACCAAGGGCGGTGGCGATGAGGTACCGCAGCCCGGCGTAGAAGAACGGGTCGAAGCTCTCGAGCCCGACCTTGATGGCAAGGTAGGTCGAGCCCCAGATGATGCAAATGGCCGTGTACGCCACGGCCAGTCTGACAGGTGACGCCTTCTCCACAGCCGGCAATAATACTCCCCCTCCCACCCTCCCACCCTCCCAGGCCTCAGACCTCAGACCTCAGGCCTCAGGCACGACGGGGAACATCCTGGTGGGGTGAGGGGCTGATGCCTGAAGCCTGTCTTTCGTGAGGCCTGAGGCCTGGGCGGTTGGGCGGGGGGCTGAGGCCTGAGGCCGGGTGGGTGGGTGGGGGCTACGGCCGGAGGATCTTCTGGCCGCGAGCCTCGTCGGCCAGGAGGGCAGCGGCGGCTGCGGCGTCGACGGGTCGCGAGAAGAAGTACCCCTGGCCGAACATGCAGCCCAGGGCCAGGAGCTGGTCCACCTGGCGGCGGCGCTCCACCCCCTCGGCGACCACCTCCTTGCCGAGGTTCTTGGCAAGGGTGATGATGGTGCGCACGATCTCCTCGCTGTCCTGGTCGGTGTCCATGCGTCCGACGAACGACTTGTCGATCTTGAGGAGGTCGATCTCGAAGCGCCTCAGGTAGGAGAGGGAGGAGTACCCGGTTCCGAAGTCGTCGATCGACAGGCGGATGTCGAGGGCTCGCAGGTGCGCCAGCATGTCGGCGGCGTAGCGGGCGTGCTCCATGATGACGCTCTCGGTGATCTCGATCTTGAGGTTGCGGCCCCAGATGCCGTGAGTCCGGAGAGCGCGGTCGATCTCGGTCATGATCTCCGGCTTCTGGAACTCCATGCCCGAGAGGTTGACGGCGACGGTGAGCGGCGGGCGGCGACGGAACTGGGTCTCCCAGATCCGCAACTGGCGGCACACCTCGTTGAGCACCCAGCGATCGATGTCGGAGATGATGCCGATCTCCTCGGCCAGGGGGATGAACTCCCCGGGCATGATCAACCGGCCCGACGGGTGCTGCCAGCGCACCAGCGCCTCGAACCCGGCGATCGAGCCCTGGGAGAGCAGCACGATGGGTTGGTAGTAGACCCGGAACTCGTTGCGTTGCACGGCCCGCCGCAGGTCGGTCTCGAGGCGCAGCACGTGGGCCGCGTCGTCGTGCATGCTCTCCTGGAACACCGCGTGGGTGGTGCGGCCGAGGGTGCGCGCCTGGTTGGCGGCAGCGTCGGCATCTCGGAGGAGGTCCTCCGGACGACTGTTCGGCCGCTCGGATGTGGCGATGCCGATGCAGGTGGTGACGAACAGCTCGTGCCCCTCGATGACGAACGGCAGCCTCAGGCCTTCCTGGATGCTCTTGGCGAGGTTGACGGCGTCGGAGGTGTCGGTGATGCGCTCGTGCAGGATGGCGAACTCGTCGGCCCCGAGATGGGCGCCGAGCACGAACGGCGCTGTGCTGGCGTCCTGGGCGCGCAGGCGGTCCCGCAGGCGTCCCGCCACGGCCGCCAGCAGTTGGTCGCCGACCCGGTGGCCGAGGGTGTAGTTGACGTTCTTGAAACGGTCCAGGTTGAAGAAGAGGACCGCGAACGGAGGGCACCCCGGCACCCGCGAGGCCTCGAGGGCGCGGGCCAGGCGCACCAGGAAGTAGGCCCGGTTGTACATGCCGGTGATCGGGTCGAGCCCGGTCCGCCGGTTGAGGCCCGCCTGCGATCCGACCAGACGCACGGCCCGCCCGAACGCATCGCGGAAGGCGAGGCCCCGCGACAGCATCCAGCCGTAGGAGCCGTCGCGCAGCCGAATGCGATGCTCGCTCTCGAAGTGCAGTGTGCGCTGATCCAGGTGTGCGGCGACGGCCTGACGCAGCCCGTCGCGGTCATGAGGATGCACGAGCTCGAAGAAGTCCTCCTCGCTCGTCACGACCTCCTCGGCGTCGAAGCCGCGCAGCGCCTGCGCCTGGGGGCTGAAGGTCACCGTGTGGCTCAGGAGGTCCCAGTCCCAGAGGCCGTCGGCGGCTCCGGCGGGTGCGGACTCGGTGGAGGAGGGTTCTTCGGCTCGCCCGGGGTGCGGGGTGTCCAGCTCGGGCAGGACCGGCGCGACCTCGGGTTCGACGGCCACGGCCGGGCCCTGGGCCGAAGGGCTCCCGTTAACCTCCGAGGTGTGGAGAAGACCCCGCAGCAGGCCTCGCAGCTTGCGGGAGAGGCCATGCCCCCTGTCCTCCACCTCGGGCGTTTCCGCGGCGTCGGGCTCCCGGGGACGAGTCTCGGCAGGGGGTGTCGACACCTTCGGGAAGGCCACGGCGCCCTGTCGTCGGCTTGCCACGCGCGCCGCAAGGCCCAGGCGCAGCAGGATCTCGCCTCGCCGGAGGGGCAGCACGAGCCAGTCGTCGAGGGTTGCCCCGAGACCGTCCTCGGGCCAGCCATGGCCGACCCCGACCGCCACGAGGTCGTCGCCAGCCGGCAACCCTCGCAGGGCGCAGAGGAGCTCGCCGCGCGCGCGAGGGCTGTCGTCCAGCACCACCAGGGCCAGCGCCGGGGGACCCATCTCCCAGACGGAGACGGCCTCGTCAGCCCGAGCGCAGAGGATGACCGAGCAACCCAGGTGCTGGAGCGCCGACTCCAGCTCCCGCGCCAGGGGCCCTGACTCGCTCACCAGCAGTGCCCTGAGGGGCTCCGTCACACGGCCGCCAGCCGTGCCGCCTGGTGGTCACGGGGCGCCGACGGGCGCAGCCGGGACGACTCGTCTCGCTTCTGGGGCCGCATGCTCCACGAATCATACTCCTGAGGAGGCGCCCGGGAGCAAGTGGTCGGTGGCGGCGGGGCCGCCGCACGGAGGACCGGCCCCTCAGATGGCCGTCGGGCCGTGCTGGTGGCTCGTCGTGCTGGCGAGCCTCTCGATGAGGGGCAACGGGATGGCAATCTGGCCGCTGACCTCGGAGTCCCTGACCTGCACCTTGCAGTCGCGCAGGACCTCCACGAGCTCCGGCTCCTGGTCCCCGAGCTTCAGGCGCGCCGCGGCCAGGGCGCCCTTGACGGCATCCCGCACCAGCTCCGCGTTCTCGGCGGTGTCGGTGGTGGCCACGCCGGTCAGGGTCAGCTCCCGGTCGAGGCGGGCCTGCATGGCGACGCGCTGGACGGTGCCGCCGGCTGCGAGCACCGAGCGGACCGTATCGGCATGCTCGCCCTGCACCTCGGTGGCGGCCTTGCCGGCCCCCTGGCGCATCTCGTCGGGTACCAGCGCGACGAGCCAGAACGGCGCCCGCAGGTCGATCTGCCCCGCCGCCACGGCCGTGCCCACCAGTGTCCG
>JALOLB010000412.1 GCA_025456225.1 Thermoanaerobaculaceae bacterium | reverse complement strand
GACCGCTGCCGGCGTCCGCACTGGCCCGGGATCCCCCGACGATCCACAGCCCGCCAGAAGCCAGGGTGCAGCGATCAGGCAAATGGACCCGCACAGCCGTGTTCGGGTCTTCACAGTCCTCCGACGATACACCCCCACGGGCATCGGGGCAACGCCACTTGGCGCCACAGCCCCCGCGGCTTGGTGCTATCGTGTCCCCATGCCTGCTACGAACGTTCTCGGTATCTGCGGATCGTTGCGGCGTGAGTCGGCGAACCTTCGCCTGCTCCATCTTGCACTCGGCTTGGCCACCGCCCGCGGGGCTCGGACGAGCCTCGCCTCGATCGGCGACATGGCGCTCTTCGATGAGGACCTCGAGGCTGCCGGGTGGCCCGAGGTAGCCCGCCGATTCCACGACCACATTCGTCAGGCGGACGCCGTACTGATCGCCACGCCAGAGTACAACTACTCGGTGAGCGGCGCGCTCAAGAACGCCATCGACTGGGCCTCCCGGGACGGGAACGCCTGGTCCGGCAAGCGCGTGGCACTGATGGGCGTCTCGAGCGGCCCCATCGGCACCGCTCGCGCCCAGCTCGCCCTGCGCCAGATCATGGTGGCCGTCGATGCTCTCGTGATCCCACAGCCCCAAGTGTCGCTGGGGCCGGCGTCGCTGGTCTTCGGGCCCGACGGATCCCTCGCCGACGAGGCGTCAGCTCGACGCCTCGTCACGCTGGTCGAAGCCGTCCTCGCCCGTTAGCCCCTCACGGCTGCTTCAGCTCGCCGTTTCGGCGAAAGACCGTGCTCCAGTCGACCTTCGCGGTGACCTGCATCAGGACGAACAGCGTGACGATCGAGCCGATGGTGATGGCGAGGCCAGTGAAGCCCTCGAAGAAGAACGCATAGCTGAATAGGACGAGGAAGGCGAGCGGGGCACAGCCTGCCTCGACGAGGGCTACCCGCAGGCCCGCCACGACACGAAGATAGCTCACGACGAGGAAGATGCTCGTGGCCGCCGCGACGAGAAAGGCGATGTGGATGCGCACATGGTCCACCAGGTACGCGAGGAGCAGGTGGAACGCGAAGAATGCCGCCGCGAGGAAGAAGTAGTTGACCGGGTGCAAGCTCCTCTTGCGCAATACATCCAGCGTCACCATGACCGTGAAGAAGAACAGCAGCGACACCGGCGCGAAGAACGTTATGCGCGCCGCGAGGGGACCGGGATTTTGTTGGTTCGGCAAACCGAGGCCGATGCTCTGCCCCGCCGCCAGACTCTGGAAGTCCCAGCGCAGCTGCCACCCTCTCCCTTCCCGCACCTTCTCCTTGGGCGAGATGGTGCCCGCCGGGAAGTCGATCTTTGTGAAGTCGGTGTGCAGGTCGAGGGCGAAGTCCTGCACCTGCGTGACGCCGGAATCCGCGAAGGCATACGTCCATTCACCGAGCCCCCGCGACTGGTATGCCACCTCCACCCGCGCCAGCTCGTTGGGCGGCAACGTCACCCGCGTGATCGACCCCTCACGCAGATTCCCCACGGGGGGGGCCTGGACGCCGTTGACGCGGAAGACGAAGCCGTCGTAGATCGCCTGACTCGCCGGGAAGGAAAGGCGCACGATGGCGTCACGCTCGACGTTGTCGGGATTGCGTAGCACGTACTGGGCTCGGAAGACCACGCCATAGGTCGCGTACCAGAGCAGGCCCTTTTGCCGCTGGTCGAGTGTGAGCTCGACATCGATCCGGCTCGAGGTCAGCTGCACGGGCACTTCGTCGATCACAGTCGCGGTCTCCGTGCGCCGGACTTCACGACCAGCGGCGTCCTTCTCGACGATCTCCTTGGGCACCTGGCGCTGCCTCAGGATCTGCGCCGTCGGCGCCACCTGACGATGAGGCCCACCCCAGAGCCGCTCGACTTCCTGCTGCAGCTTGCCATCGAACTCACCGCTGCGGCTGACGAGCGTTCCCCCGAGGGTGAACCACGCGACGGCGCTCGAAACGAAAATGAAGAGGATGGCGACGAGCCTCGGAACGGTCATGGCGCTTTCTCCTGTGGCGGCCGGGTAGGCGAGCTTCCCTCGATGAGAAACCCCCTCCTCGCGTCGTGCGGGGACAATCGGCCGCTTTTTGAAGATGCTCCTCGGTCGCGGAGGAACCGTGGAGGACGCGTGGAGAGTCGGTGGATTCGCCTGCAGCGTCAGACCGGCAAGCTCAGCACGGCCTGCGCCCCGCCCTGGGGCCGGTTCGCGAGGCTCACCTCGCCGCCGTGGAGAAGCGCCACCTCGCGGACGAAGGCGAGGCCGAGCCCCGTGCCCCGACGAGTCTCGCCGGGCAGGGGCACCGAGTAGAAGCGCTCGAACAGCCGCGGGAGAGCGAAGTCGGGGATCCCCGGCCCTGTGTCGTCCACCGTGACGGTGGCCCGAGCCTCGGCGCCGCCCACTCCGATGCGGACACTCCCTCCGGCGGGCGTCGCGCGGACGGCGTTGTGCACCAGGTTGCGGATCGCCTGACGCAGGAGCAGCGCTTCGCCGCGCAGCACGAGACTCACACAGGCCTCCGGCGTCTCCACACTCACGCCCTTCTGTGTTGCCAGTGGCCCTTCGGCTTGTGCCGCCTCACGCGCGAGCGTCGCGAGATCCACCGGCTCGCGCTGCTCGAGCGTCGCGCGACCTTCGAGCGCCGCCAGCTCGAGCATCCGCCCGACCAGCGTCTCGAGTCGCTCTGATTCTGCGAGGATGTGGCCGAGGAAGCGCTGCCGGTCGGCGGCAGACAACTCCTCTTGCAGCAGCTCGGCC
>JALOLB010000411.1 GCA_025456225.1 Thermoanaerobaculaceae bacterium | reverse complement strand
TCAGCCGCCGGGCCGAGCCGAGGTTCGTCGCCGTGATGGGCGAGCTGTGCCGGTAGACCCGGTACCGCTCGCCCGTCATGTCGACCCGCTCCGACCAGGTGAGGAACGTCTGCCCCGACCGGTGCACCGCCTGCAGCGCGGTCGGCTGGGGCACCGTCTGGCCGAGGACAAGGCGCGGGCAGGCCACCAGGACCAGGGTGCCGATGGCCATCCCGGCCACGAGAGACCGAAGCGGGCGGCCGGCAGCCGCCTCCAACAGGCCACGTCTCTGAGTTGTCATGACCAATTCTATCCCCAGGGTTGGGAGCGGCGCGGCAAGCTGCTACCATCCGGCAGGCGGTGACGCTCGAAAGGCGGTTCTACTCATGAAGCAGGCGGTTCCTGTCTCGATCCTCATCGGGCTGGTGGCCAGCGCGGCCCTGGCCCAGTCCCAGAAGCCGGCGCCACCACCGACTGCTGCGGCGGTGCAGGAGCCTGCCGTCGCCACCTTTGCCGGGCAGGCCATCACCGCCTTGCAGCTCGAGGCGGTGGCCGGGCCCCGTCTCCTGCGGGCGCGGAACGAGGAGTACAAGATCAAGGCCGAGCTCGCCCAGGAGCTGGCGTCCGACCGGCTGAAGAGCGACGCCGCGAGCAAGCTCGGGGTCACGCTGCCGGAGCTGTACCGCCTCAATGTCACCGAGAAGGCGGGAGAGCCGGCGAAGGAGGAGGTGGACGAGCTGCTGAAGCGGTACCGCTCGCAACTGCCACCCGATGACGCGCAGGCGCGGGAGGAGGTCGTGAGGTACCTCAAGGCGCAGCGGACCCGGGAGCTCGAGCAGGCGTGGCAGCGCGACCTGCTGGCCGGGGCCGGCTTCAGGCTCCTGATCGACCCGCCCCGCGCGTCGGTCCCGGTGAGCGACACCGACCCCTCGAGGGGGCCAGCCGGGGCGCCGATCACGGTCATCGAGTTCTCCGACTTCCAGTGCCCGTACTGTGGGCGCGTGCAGCCCACCATGCAGCGGCTGCGCCTGAACTATGGCGAGAGGCTCCGCGTGGTGTTCAAGCAGCTTCCGCTGGCCATGCACCAGCACGCCCGCGCCGCCGCCGAAGCGTCCCTCTGCGCCGGGCAGCAGGGCAAGTTCTGGGAGATGCACGACTGGATGTTCGCCAATCAGACGAGGATCGCTCCCGACGCGTTCAAGGCTGCGGCCACGGAGCTCAAGATCGACTCAGAGGCATTCGCGAAGTGCGTCGATTCAAAGGCCATGGCCGGCAAGGTGGACGAGGACATGAAGGCCGCCGAGGGCCTCGGCATCACCGGCACCCCGGCGTTCCTCGTCAACGGGCGATTGATCGAGGGCGCACAGCCCTTCGAGGCCTTCCAGGATGTCATCGACGACGAGCTGGCACGGCAGCCGGCGGTTGCAGGCACGAGGTAGAGCGGTGGCCGGGATGGCTCGCGGGCTCGCACTGGCCTGTCTGCTGACACTCGGGGCTGTGGCGATGGCGGCACCGCCACCGCGGTTCCCGGGAACCGCCACGACGGTGGCGGTCAATCGGGCCGACGGCCGGGTCGCCGCCGTGGTGGGCGCGAAGCTGCTGCTCCTCGACTCCCTTGCCTCCGACACGGTGGCCAGGAGCTTCGACCTGCCGGGACGCGACCAGTCCGTGCGGGAGTTCCGCGGCAACACCATCGTCTACGCCACCAGCGCGGTGGAGGACATGCCGTTCGTGCTGGTGGCGTTGAGCACGGACGGGCGCGAGCGCCTGGCCTGGCCCAACGAGGGGTTGTCGGAGCTCTTCCCCACCGAGCGGAGCCGCCTGACCCTGGACGGCCGCGGCCTCTACGGGGAGCTGGTGCTGGACGGGGCGGTGCGGGAGTACTTCGAGCTGCCGAAGGACATCCCGGTCGGGTCCGGGGTGGCCGCGACCTACCGGTTTGCGGGCGAGAAGATGTCGGCCAGGGCATCGGAGATGTTCCGGCAGGTCGTGGCGCTGACCCCCGACGACATGCTCATCGCCCTCAAGGATGGTGGCGTGATGCGGTATCGGGCCGGGGACGGGGCGATCTGGAAGCTGGACATCGCCGGCCCGCCCTGGCGCCTGGTGGACGTGGACGACAAGGCCGGGCTGCTGCTGGGCCTCGAAGGCGGCACGGTGCTGCGGTGCCTGGACACGGCCCGGGGCGAGCTGCGCTGGCAGTGGGACGCGGGCAGGCAGGGGGACGCGATCCGTGCCGCCCTCGGCATCGCCCGCGAGCCGCAGCCGGTGGCCGCGCCCGCCAAGGCCGCCCCGCGCAAGGGCAGCAAGGCCGCGGCGGCTGCCACGTCGCCGGCACCCCCGCAGGTGCGCGTCCTCGATGCCCGCCTGCTGCGGTCCGGACGCGTGCTGATCCTCGGCGACCAGCCCCGCCGCTTCCTGGCGGTCGTGGACCCCGGGGGCGACCGTCTGGTGGGAGAGGAGCTGCTTTCGCACCTCGAGGCGAAGGGCCTTGATGCGGTGGATGCCTGGTGGCAAGAAGAGGCCACCGACCTCTCCGGGGCCTGGGAGATGCCCGGCACCGCCGGCGTCACCCTCCTCCTGCGCGGCACCGATGGCTGGCACGAGGTCGTCGTCGCCGCCCCGGCGCAGTAGCTCCCCCCCCACCCGCCCACCCAGGCCTCAGCCCCCCACACACCCGCCCAGGCCTCAGCCCCCCACACACCCGCCCAGGCCTCAGCCCCCCACACACCCGCCCAGGCCTCAGACCTCAGGCCTCAGGCAAGACAGGCCTCAGCCCCCCT
>JALOLB010000157.1 GCA_025456225.1 Thermoanaerobaculaceae bacterium | reverse complement strand
GGCGTCGAGGTGGCGATCCCGCTGCAGGCCTACTTCCGCATCAACGCCGAGCGCATGGGGCAGTTCGAGCGCACCCTCATCATCGCCGACGAGGGGTCGAAGGTGCACTACATCGAGGGGTGCACGGCCCCCGTGTACTCGACCCACTCGCTGCACTCGGCGGTGGTGGAGCTGATCGCGCGCCGGGGCGCCCACATCCGCTACACGACGATCCAGAACTGGGCGACGAATATCTTCAACCTCGTGACCAAGCGCGCCGTGGCGTACGAGGACGCAGTGGTGGAGTGGGTGGACGGCAACATCGGCTCGCGCCTGACCATGAAGTACCCGTCGATCATCCTCAAGGGCGAGCGCGCCCACGGCGAGGTGCTGTCGATCGCCTTCGCCGGCCCCGGCCAGCACCAGGACGCGGGCGCCAAGGCGATCCACCTCGCCCCCAACACGTCGTCCAAGATCACCTCAAAGTCCATCTCCAAGGGCACCGGCAGGGCGACCTACCGGGGCATGGTCAAGGTGCGGAAGGGCGCCCACGGCTGCCGCACCTCGGTGCAGTGCGACGCCCTGCTGATCGGCGAGCAGGCACGCACCGACACCTACCCGACGATGGAAGTGGCGGAGGACCAGGTACGCATCGAGCACGAGGCCCGCGTCTCCAAGCTCGGGGACGAGCAGCTCTTCTACCTGCGCTCGCGCGGCCTCACCGACGACCAGGCGCGCCTGATGATCGTCAACGGCTTCATCGAGCCGTTCGTGAAGGAGCTGCCCATGGAGTACGCGGTGGAGCTCAACCGGCTCATCGCACTGGAAATGGAGGGGTCCGTTGGCTAGGCCGAGGTCCGGGGTCCGGGGTCCGGGGTCCGTGTCGTCGCCCGTCAGGCGGGAAGGGGTCGGGCGATGAGCGCCGAGCCGGTTCCGCGCCTGTCTGTCGGGGACGTCGAGAGGATCTCGGACGCGCTCGGCGAGCCGGGGTCGACGCGGGAGTCCCGCCGACAGGCTCGCAGCCTGCTGGACTCGCTGGCACTTCCGGATCGGGCGCGCCACCTCTGGCGGTACACCGACCCGCGCCTGTTCGTGCCGCGCACCGACCCGACCCGCGCCGTGCCCACCACCGTCTCCACTGCCTGGGTCCTGGAGGGTCCGCGCAGCGCGGCAGCCGTGGTGGCGGTCGGGGCACTGCAGGTGCTCGAGCTGGACGACGCGGCCCGGCGGGCCGGGGTCACGGTGTCGAGCCTGCACACCGCCGATGTGGGGGATCTGCTCGGGCAGGCCGTGCCGGCGAGCCACGGCTTCGTCGAGGCGATCAACGCCGCCGCCTGGGCCGGCGGGGTCTGGGTGGACGTGCCCCCCGGCGTGACCCTCGCGGAGCCGATCCGGCTGCGCATCGTGGCCGGCCGGGCGGGGAGCGTCACCCTGCCGCGGGTGCTGGTGCGGGTGGGGAAGGGTGCCGTGGCGGAGGTCGTGGAGAGCCACCTGCACGGTGACGAGGCGGACAGCCTCGTGCTGGGTGTCACGGAGATCCTCGCCGGGGAAGGCTCCCAGGTCCGCCACAGCGTCGTGCAGCGCTGGCTGCCGGGGGTCCGGGGCCACCTCACCCTGCGGGCCCGGCTGCAGCGTGAGGCCACCTTGCAGCTCGTGCTCGCGAGCTTCGGCGGTGGGACGACCAAGGCCGACGTCGGCACGGTGCTGGAGGGCGAGGGCGCCCAGGTCGAGACCTTCGGCGTGGCGATGGGCGGAGGCGCGCAGGAGATGGACCACCACACCGAGCACCTCCACCACGCCCCGCACACACGCTCCAACCTCGACTTCAAGGTGGCGCTGACCCAGTCGGCCCGCTCGGCGTACACCGGCATGATCCGGATCGTCGGCGGGGCCGGGGCCAGCGAGGCCTACCAGGAGAACCGCAACCTGCTGCTCTCGCCGGACGCCCGCGCCGAGTCGATCCCGGAGCTCGAGATCCTCACCGACGACGTGCGCTGCTCCCACGGCGCGACCGTGGCGCCCCTCGACCCCGAGCAGCTCTTCTACCTGGGCAGTCGCGGGTTGGCGCCGGGGCAGGCGATGCGCCTGATCGTCTACGGCTTCCTGGATCAGACCCTGCGGCGGCTGCCCGTGACCACCCGGGAGCGCATCGAGGCGCTGATCGCCGAGCGGCTGCACAGCGGGGGCTGACAGATGCCGGGAGCCACTCTTGGGGTTGGGGTCCGGGGTCCGGGGTCCGGGGTCCGCGGCGATGCGGCCCGGCTGGACCCGGTGGCGGTGCGGGCGCGGTTCCCGATCCTGGGGCGACGGGTCAATGGGCATCGGCTGGTGTACCTGGACAGCGCGGCGACGACCCAGAAGCCCGAGGCGGTGCTCGAGGCGATACAGAGAATGTACCGGTACTCCAACGCCAACGTTCACCGCGGCGTGCACACCCTGGCCGAGGAGGCCACGGCCGCCTACGAGGCATGCCGGCAACGGGTCGCCCGCTTCCTGCACGCGCCCGACCCGCGGGGCGTGGTCATCCTGCGCAACGCCACCGAGGCCCTCAACCTGGTGGCGCGAGCGTGGGGTGCCCGACTGGGTCCGGGCGACGAGGTCATCGCCACCGCGATGGAGCACCACTCCAACCTGGTGCCGTGGATCATGCTGACGCGGGAGCGCGGGGTCACCCTCCGGCACGTCCCGATCACCGACGGCGGCGAGCTGGACCTGGGCGCGTACGAGCGGATGCTGTCGCCCCGCACCCGCATCGTGGCGGTGACGGCGATGTCCAACGTCCTGGGCACCATCAACCCCGTGGCGGAGATGGCCGCCGCCGCCCACCGCGTGGGGGCCGTGGTGGTGGTGGACGGGGCGCAGTCGGTGCCACACCTACCGGTGGGCTTCGCCGCGCTCGGCGCCGACTTCCTGGCGTTCTCGGCCCACAAGGCGTACGGCCCCACGGGGGTGGGCTTCCTGGTCGGACGACCGGAGCTGCTCGACCGCATGGAACCGGTGAGCGGCGGCGGCGAGATGATCCGCGAGGTGCATCTGGATCGGGCCACCTGGAATGACGTGCCCCATCGATTCGAGGCCGGAACCCCGAGCATTGTCGATGCTGCAGCGTTCCCGGCCGCCCTCGACCTGCTGGAGGAGCTCGGCATGGATGCCGTGCGGCGGCACGAGGAGGAGCTGGTGGCGTACGCCCTCGAGCGCCTGCGGTCGCTCGGTTTCCTGCGGCTGCACGGCCCGCTTGATCCTGCCCGCCGCGGTGCGCTCGTGTCGTTCGTCGACCCCGAGATCCACCCCCACGACCAGGCCCAGGTCCTGGACGGGCTGGGGATCGCCGTGCGTGCCGGTCACCACTGCGCGCAGCCGCTGATGCGCCGTCTGGGCGAGGTGGCCACCACCCGCGCCTCGTTCGGGATCCACACCGACCGTGACGACGTGGACGCCCTGGTGGACGGCCTGCTCGCGACGAGGAGGTACTTTGGAGGCTAGTCGAGAGTTGAGAGTCGAGAGTCGAAAGCACGCAGGTCGGAAGCGCGCTCCGTTGGAGCGTGAGAGCTCTCCAGCCTGGAGGGCGCCAGCACACAGGGTCGGGCAAACCCGGATCCCGGGTGGGTGGCCTCTCGACTCTCAACTCTGGGCTCTCAACTCGTCCGCTTCACTCGGTCCGACCTCAGCGGAGAGGTGCCATGGATAGTGGACCCACATTGCCCCTCGACGAGCTGTACCGGGAGGTGGTCCTCGACCACAGCCGGCGACCGCGGGGGCGCGATCCCCTCCCGAGGGTGGACGCTTCCGCCCGTGGCTTCAACCCGGTGTGCGGTGACGAGGTGGAGGTCCGGGTGCGGGTCGAGGCCGCCACCGTTGCGGGTGTCCAGGTGACCGGCCGGGGGTGCGCGATCTGCACGGCCTCGGGCTCGCTCCTGGCCGAGGTGCTGCCCGGGCGCCGTCTGGACCAGACCACTTCGACCATCGAGGCGTTCCGGGGCGTCATGCACGGGCAGGCGCCGACGGGGGAGGTCGAGCTCGGCGACCTCGAAGCACTCTCCGGCGTGGCGCGCTTCCCGGTGCGGGTCAAGTGCGCGATGCTGCCCTGGGTCACGCTGGAGGACGCGCTCGAGGCCTGGCAGTCCGGCGGACCGCTCCTGGTGGCCAGCACCGAGCGCGAGGAGGCGAGACCATGAGACCCATGACCGAGGACCAGGTTCGCGAGGCGCTGCGGCCCGTGGAGGACCCCGAGATCGGGCTGTCCCTTGTCGAGCTGGGGCTGATCCGGGACGTGGACGTGTCCGAGGACGGCCGGCGCGTGCGGGTCACCATGACCCTGACGACGCCGTTCTGCCCGGAGGGCCCGTACATCGTCGAGGAGGTCCGGCAGACCGTCGCCGCCCTGCCCGGCGTCGAGGTGGCCGAGGTGGACCTGGTCTGGTCGCCACCCTGGGACCCCCGCACCGATGCCTCCGAGGAGGTCCAGGCCGAGCTCGGGATCTGGTAGCTCTCCCCCACCCGCCCGGGCTCAAGGCCTCAGGCTCAAGGCTCAAGGCAAGACAACTCAGGCCAGGGGCCCGGTGCGATGTCTGACGCTCTCCGGGCGCGCGGCCTCAGAGATGGCACCCATGAGAGGGGGGATTTCGAGCCCGGGTGGGTGGGGGAGCTTGAGCCTGAAGCCTTGAGCCTGAAGCCTTGAGCCTGAAGCCTTGAGCCTGGTGAAACCCCAGTTGAAGACGCGAAAAGGCCGGGGATGCCCCCGGCCAGGTTGCGCGTCAGCGGTTGGGTCCTACTGCTGGGGGGTGGTGGGTTTGCCGTAGCGGCGCTGGAAGCGCTCCACCATGCCTGCGGAGTCGATGAGCTTCTGCTTGCCGGTGAACAGCGGGTGGCAGGCGGAGCAGATCTCGAGGCGGATGTCCTTCTTGGTGGAGCGGGTCTTGAAGGTGTTGCCGCACGCGCAGCGCACCTCGATCTCGTGGTACGCGGGATGGATCTTCGGCTTCATGACTGCCTCCTCGTGGCCCCGGCAAGCGGGGCGCGTCATGATACAGGCATTCCCCCCCGCCCGCAAGGCCCTCCGCCCACCCGCCCACCCAGGCTCAAGGCTCAAGGCTCAAGGTCCGCCGCCCGCCCGGGCCTCAGACCTCGGGCCTCAGACCTCGGTTCCCCCGCCCTCCCAGGCTCAAGTCTTGAGACCTGCCGCCATCGGTCACCCACCCGCCCGCCCCGTTGCTCCCCCTCCAACCCTTGCTGGGAACCTGCCTTGGCCTGGGTGGGTGGGGGACCTGAAGCCTTGAGCCTGGAGCCTTGAGCCCGGGTGGGTGGGGGAGAGAGCTACCAGCCTTCCTGGCGGACCAGCTCGCCGAGAGGCTTGCGGGTCCTGGGGCGGGGCTCGTCGGCCGGGTAGCCCAGCGGCGTGAACGCCAGCGGCTCGACGTCGGCGGGCAGGTGCAGGACCTCTCGGGCCGCCGCGGGATCGAACGCCGCCACCCAGCACGTGCCCAGCCCGAGGGCGGTGGCGGCGAGGATGAGGTGGTCCATGGCGATGGTGGCGTCGACGTCGGCGTAGCTCTTGCCGTCCCGGCGCCGCCACCCGCTCTGGGGGAGCGAGCAGATGCCGATGACCAGGGGTGCGTCGGCGAACCACGGTCGGTGGTAGATGCGCGCCAGCTCCTCACGCCGGCCCTCGGTGCGGATGACGAGGACCTGGAAGGGCTGCCGGTTGCAGGCGGTGGGCGCGAGACGCGCCGCCTCGAGCACCCCGGCCAGCTTCTCGGGCTCCACCGGGTCCGGGCGGTACGCCCGCACGCTGTAGCGGGTGGTCAACACCTCCATGAGGTCCATGGTCGGTCTCCTCACCAGCCGTTGCGGTGCACCCGCTCGGGCAGGAAGCGATCCGCCGGCACGGCCGGTTGGGCGGGATACCCCAGCACCACCATGGCCAGGGGGATGACCTCGCCGGGGATGTGCAGGAGATCCTGGAACGCCTGCACCCGCTCGGCGCGGGGGTAGATGCCGGTCCACACGGCGCCCAGGCCCCGGGCGTGCGCCGCCAGGAGCAGGTTCTCGACCGCTGCCGAGCAGTCCTGGACCCAGTACCCGGTGTGCCGCTCGAGGCGCGTGTCGCCGCACACCACGACGGCAACGGGGGCGTGCGCCGCCATCGGCGCGTAGGGATGGGCGGCGGCAGCCTTCTCGAGCACCGCACGGTCATCCAGGACGACGAGCTGCCAGGGCTGCTGGTTGCCCGCCGAGGGGGCCTGCATGGCGGCGCGCAGGAGCTCGGTCACGAGCTCGGCGGCCACCGGCTGGTCGGTGAACGACCGGACGCTCCTGCGGGACAGGATCGCCTCGATGGTCTCCATCACGTCCTCCCGCCGCCGAGAAGGCTTCGCCGGCGGCGAACTGTGTGCCAGGATAGCATCGTGGATGATGGCCGGACGGATCCGGCGGGAGGTTCGAGATGGGAAAGCTCCTGGTGCGCTGGTTGATCTCCGCCCTGGCCCTGGTGGCGGCGGCCTGGCTGGTGCCCGGCATCCGGGTCGAGGGCTCGGCCTGGCTCGCCTATGCCGGCATGGCGGTGGTGCTGGGGCTCGTCAACGCGGTCATCCGGCCGCTCCTCAAGCTCCTCACCTGCCCGCTCATCATCCTGACCCTCGGGCTGTTCACCCTGGTGATCAACGCCACCACGCTCTGGCTGGCCTCCCGCATCGCGCTGGGGTTCGGGCTCGGGTTCCGTGTCGACGGGTTCTGGCCGGCGTTCCTCGGCGGGTTGGTGGTGAGCATCGTGACCGTGGTCCTCTCGGCCATGACGAAGGACGACAGGGACTGACCGGCCTTACCAGGGAGCGGTGGTCTCCACCCAGACCACGCTGCCGTCGCTGCCCACCACGATCTCCAGGAAGAGCGTGACCCGGGCCTCCGACTGGCCGTCGAGGCAGGGGCCGGCCGCACCCAGGCCGGCCGCCACGACGGGATCGACCGCCTCGGGTCGCAGGGCACCGTCCGTGCTGGTGCGGTGCAGGCGCTGGCCGGGGTCGGCGAACAGGGAGAGGCGCACGATCGTGACCCCGGAGGCGGAAGGAAAGCGCCAGTGACGGGCGGTCTCGGTCAGGCAGGTGGCGCGGGCGTCGGCGGGGACCTGACCGGGCCGGCGCTCGGCCTGCCAGCGGGGCGGCACCAGCACCTCCACCGGCTCGAACGGGATGGTCAGGACGCCGTCCAGGGCGATGTCCCGGGCCAGGTTCTCGGGCGGGCGCACGAGGGAGGCGGTGACCCAGCCGACGCCGATCCCCAGCAGCACGGAGGCCGCCAGCAGCCGCAACGGTGCGGAGAGAAACCACCCTCGCCCCCGCCCGACGCCGGTGGCCGGAGCCGCGACAGGCAGCGCGTCGGGAATCTCGGCCTTGATGCGCGACGCCAGGTCTGAAGGCGGCTCGGCGACCGGGCGCGGCGCCAGGAGCCGCTGCATCTCGTCATCGGAGTAGTGCTTCGTCATCGTTGCTCCTCCAACGCCCGGCGCAGGAACCCGAAGGCCTTGCGCAGGCGCTTGCGGATCGCCACCTCGGTGAGGCCCTCCCCGGCGGCGATCTCACGCACCGGCACCTCGGCCCAGAAGTGGGCCACCAGCGGAAACCGCTGCTCAGGCGGCAGCTGCAGCACCGCCGCGCGCAGGCGCTCCTGCTCCTGGGCGGCGATGGCCTCCTCGTCCTGCCGGGTGGCGCGGTCCGGGAGGACCTCCGCGTGGTGCTCGTCGAGGGGGGTCAGCAGCCGCGGCCGGCGGACGTGGTTGAGAAAGAGGTTGGTGGCGATGCGGTACAGCCAGGTGGACAGTTGGGACCGCCCGTCGAAGCCGGCAAGGGCCTGCCAGGCACGGCGGAAGGTCTCCTGGGTGAGGTCGGCGGCCAGCTCCCGGTCGCCGCCCGAGAGCCGGCAGACGAGCGCGAAGATGAGCCTGTAGGTGCGGTCGACGAGCGCCTCGGCGGCGGCGCGATCACCGGAGCGCAGGCCGGCCAGCAACGCTCGCTCGTCCGGGAAGGGGTCCATGGCTGCCGCCACTGTAGCAATCCCCGACGCGGCGCGGAAAGGCAGGGTCGCGGCCATGCCCTTTTGGACCCGCGAGCGTGAGGGAACGAAACCAGGACGTTGACCGCGGTCAAGGCCAATCGGCGGAGCTGGGCCGAGACTGCGGTCGGGAGGAACCGTGAAGCCGCAGCCCACATCGCGCGTGCGCCGGATCGTGCAGGTCGCGTTCCTCGTGCTCGTGCTCGCGATCGGCGCGCAGTTCTCCGTCTGGGCCTTCGCACATCTCGAGGGGCGCTCGTCCGAGGCCGCACGGCCGCCGGGCGTGGAGGGGTTTCTGCCGATCTCGGCTCTCATGTCTCTCCGCCTGTGGCTGGCGGGTGGGGGCATCCACCCGGTGCACCCGGCCGGGCTGGCGATTCTCCTTGGCGCGCTGCTCGCGAGCCTGCTCGTGCCGCGCTCCTTCTGCTCCCACGTCTGCCCGGTGGGAGGCGTCTCCGAGCTGCTCGGCGACCTCGGCCGCCGGTTGCTCGGGCGCACCTGGCTGCTCCCCCGCTGGCTGGACGTTCCGCTGCGTGGGATCAAGTACCTCCTGCTCGGGTTCTTCGTGTGGGCAACCTGGATCGCCATGGGGCTGCCCTCCCTGCGCGGCTTCCTGGACTCGCCGTACAACCGTGTCGCCGACGTGAAGATGCTGCTGTTCTTCGCCGAGCCGTCCCGGCTGACCGTTGGCGTGGTCGCCGCGCTCGTGATCGCGTCGGTGCTCGTGCGTGACGCCTGGTGCCGGTATCTCTGCCCGTACGGGGCGCTCCTGGGGCTGCTCGGGCGGCTGTCGCCCCTCAAGGTCGAGCGGGACGTGACCACGTGCATCGACTGCCAGGCGTGCACCCGGGCGTGCCCGGCCCGCATCGCCGTGCACGCCGCGACCCGGGTCCGCAACGTGGAGTGCTCGGGGTGTCAGGACTGCGTCGCCGCCTGTCCGGTCGCCGGGTGCCTGGCAGTTCGCCCGCCCGCCCGGCCCCGCCTGCGACTCCGCCCGGCCGCGGTCGTTGGGATCGTCGCAATCGGGTTCCTGGTCGTGCTCGGGGCGTTCAGGTTGGCCGGGCATTGGCACAGTGAGGTCAGCGAGGCGGAGTATGCGCGGCGCCTCGGTGAGATCCGCTCCCCGGCCTACGGCCACCCCGGCGCCTCGCCCCCGCCCGCCCAGGCGACCGGGGTCCGGGGTCCGGGCTCCGTCCCCCCGCACAACCAGCACAGTGATCCCGCTCGATAAGCCGACAGGCGTTCCTTACCGTGGTGGGCCTCGATCCCAAGGTAAGAGGGGATCACGACTCCACTTGACAGCTTGTTCGCCCTGAGTAGTCTCTTGCCGGACCCCGGACCCCGGACCCCGGAGGACCCCGGACCCCGGACCCCGGACCCCGGACCCCGGACCCCGGACCCCGGACCCCGGACCCCGGACCCCGGACCCCGGACCCCGGACCCCGGACCCCGCGCTAGAAGATCACGTACTCGCCGCCTCGCATCACCGGCAGCTCCTGGCCGTCCCTGAGCACCGTCGCCTCGACGACCTGGATCGGGTTGCCGGCTGCGTAGACGATGTCCTGGTGCACGACGAGGGCGGGGGAGGCGAAGGCCGCCACGCCGACCGTGCCCCCGAGATGGTCCGAACGGCCGTACGCCCAGTGGAAGCCGGCCTTCTCGTCCTCGAGGACGTTGCCCCAGACGCGGGCGCGGTCGTTGCAGCCGAATGCCACCTCGGCGACGTTGCGGCGCGCCGGGTCGGCGGCGAAGACCATGGTGAGGCGCGCCACCAGCTCGCCGTCCCCTTCCACGGCGACGATGCGGTTGGCCTCGAAGCGCAGGCGCGCCAGGTCCTCGCCGATCTGCACCGGGAGGATCCCGGCGGTGCGCGACGGCTCATCGGGGCGCTCGCCCTCATAGGGGACGATGAACGTCTCGCCCGACGGCAGGTTGATGATGCGGTCGCCTTGCTTGTGGCGCGGGAGGAAGCCGTCGTCGGCCTCGGGGTGGCGGAAGCGGATGTCGAAGGTGCACTCGTCACCGGTGGAGAAGCGCACCTGCACGGCATCGGCGCCGCGCAGCGCGTCGGCGAGGATGGTGCAGCGACGGGCCACCTCGCGGTAGTCGGCGGCGAGGGCGGTGTCTTGCATGCAGCGCGCCAGGCCGGGCATGGAGGCGGCGCGGAAGTCGGCCTTCTCCCGTGTGAGGCCGTCGAGAGGCGCGGTGGCCGAGTACTGGGTCAGGAAGAGCGCCAGGGTGCCCTGGAGGATGGCCGGTGCCAGCTCCACCTCGCGGCCCTCCAGCGTGCCCGTGGCGGGGAGCTCGGCGTTGTTGGCGCCGGTGGCCGGGTAGGTGAGGAGGGGCAGGGTCGAGAACCGCCTGGTCCGACCCAGCTCGATCATGGCCTGCCGCCACTCGGCGGCCATGGCCCTCCGGTCGGCCCACTCCGCGGTGTCGTCCTCGGCGCGCCGTGGCAGGTCGCAGGCCACGACGACCGTTTCGCCCGGTTGCGGGTCGAAGACGTCCACGAGCAGCTTGCAGAGATCGAATGCCATGTCGCCTCCTGAAAGCCCAAGCCTACCACTACCCGTGGAAGGTCGGCACCCCGGCCGGAACGAGCGGCGGGAGTGCCCAGCGCTCGCCCGGATAGAGGACCGCCTCCAGGAAGAGGCCGGCGGCTGGGGCCGAGAGAGCAGGGGGCGATGCGCTGCCGTCCAGCCAGGCGCGGACCGCAGCCGGTTTGGCCTCGCCCCGGCCCACCGTCACCAGCGCTCCGACCATGCGGCGCACCTGGTTCCACAGGAAGTGGCTGGCCACCACCCGCACCAGCACGACCTCCCCGGCCGCCGCGACGGTGCAGCCCTCGACCTCGACCAGGGTGGACTCGGCCGCGGCACTACGCTTGGCGAAAGCGGCGAAGTCGTGCCGGCCGACGAAGAGCGTGGCTGCAGCCTGCATGGCGGCGGGGTCCAGCCGCTCGGAGACCCACCAGGTGAAGCGCTTTCCGAAGGCCGAGCGGCGGGTCGAGACCTGGTAGCGGTAGGCGCGGGACACGGCATCGTGGCGGGCGTGGAACCCGGGCGGGGCGGGGTCCAGACGACGCACCGCCAGGTCCTGGGGCAGCAGGCGGTCGAGGGCGCGCAGCGCCTCGGCCGGGTGCATCCGGCGGGGGCAGCGAAGCGAGGCCACCTGACCGAGGGCGTGCACGCCGGCGTCGGTGCGGCCGGCGCCCTGGAGGTCGATCTCGCGTTGTCCGGTCAGCTCGCGCAGCACGTCCAGCAGGACCCCCTGCACGGTACGGCCCGAGGCCTGGACCTGCCATCCCGCGAAGCGTGAGCCGTCGTACTCGATGAGCAGCCGGTAGGTGGGCATTCCGGCGCGCCCCCCGGCCTCAGCCTGCTTCCAGGGAGAACTCCTGGAAGTCGAACCAGAACCCGTGGCCGGCGAGGGCGTCGATCTCCGCCTGGACGATCAGGACGTGCCCTTCCTCGATCGCCAGGAAGCGCTCGAACAGCCCCTTGTGGGCGGCGGGCAGCGTGTCCACGAGGGAGCGGTAGAAGCCGCTCGTCGTGCGCTCCAGATCGAGGGCCTGCTTGAGGAGATCGAGCTCGCCCTGGTTGGCGACGGCGGCTGCCGGAGTCCCGGCGATCCTGGTGCGCGCCTGCTGGACCCAGTCGACCGAGGGCAGGATCGTGGGCAGATCGGGGGAATCCACGTGTCCCTTCGCCTGCCACTCGGCGAGACGGCTCTCGAGGTAGCTGACGTGCCCCTGCTCCTCGCGGGCCAGGGTCTCGAACACCTGCTTGCCGCGCGGGTCGAAGAGCGCCTCGGCGCCCCGGGCGTAGTGGTCGCGCACGCGATGCTCGTAGTCGATGGCAACGGTGAGGGCTTCCTTCAGATC
>JALOLB010000410.1 GCA_025456225.1 Thermoanaerobaculaceae bacterium | reverse complement strand
TGAGGTCTGAGGCCTGAGGCCTGTCTTACCTGAGGCCTGGGTGGGTGGGAGGTCCTCCTTGCATTCTCCCGGCCGCAGCCGGTACCCTCCGCGGCAGTGGCAAGGAGGACCCCGCATGGAGCACAGCCGCCGCACACTCCCTGAAAACGCCTACCGCAAGCTCAACCCGGGTGAGGTCTACACCCCGGTCGTCAAGCCTGGAGAGCAGGTCCGCGAGTGGTCGGTCCGCTCCGTCACCATGGGGGTCATCATGGCGGCGCTGTTCTCGGCGGCCGCCGCGTTCCTCGGCTTCAAGGTCGGGCAGGTGTTCGAGGCGGCGATCCCGATCGCCATCCTCGCCGTGGGCATCGGCGTCACGGTCTTCAAGCGCCGCTCGACGGTGCTCGAGAACGTCATCGTGCAGTCGATCGGCGCCGCATCCGGCCTGATCGTGGCCGGCTCGATCTTCACCATCCCGGGGCTGTTCATCCTGGGGCTGCCGGTGGACCTCTTCAAGCTCTTCCTGGTGGCGCTCCTCGGCGGGATTCTCGGCATCCTCTTCCTCATCCCGTTGCGGCGCTACTTCGTCAAGGAGATGCACGGAGAGCTGCCGTTCCCCGAGGCGACGGCCACCACCGAGGTGCTGGTGGCCGGCGAGGCGGGCGGCAACCAGGCGAAGGTCCTGGCCATCGCCGCCGCCGTGGGAGGCGTGTTCGACTTCCTCGTCCTCCACTTCAGCTCCTGGGCGGAGATCTTCACGACCCAGTCGGTGCCGTTCCTGCGCGGGCTCGCGGAGAAGGCGAAGCTGATGTTCCGCGTCGACGTGCTGGCATCGGTGCTCGGGCTCGGCTACATCATCGGCCTGCGCTACTCCGCCATCATCTGCGCGGGGTCGCTGCTGTCCTGGTTCCTCCTGGTGCCGCTGATCAGCTACATCGGCAGCGCCCTCCAGGTGCCGGTGGGCGCCATGGCCAACGGGCGGCTGATCGCCGACATGACCGCCGTGCAGATCTTCCGCACCTACGTGCGGCTCATCGGCATCGGCGGCATCGCCTGCGCCGGGATGCTCGGCATCATCCGCTCGTGGCGGATCATCGCCTCGGCATTCGGCCTCGGCTTCAAGGAGCTCTTTGGCAAGAAGGAGCACGCCGCCGCGAGCGTCGAGCGCACCGACCGCGACTTCCCGATGAAGGCCGTGCTGCTCGGGCTGGGCGGCCTGGCGGTGGTCATCTTCGTCTTCCTGGTATTCGGTGTGCTGCGGGGCCAGTCGAGCCCGGTCCTCATGGCGCTGATCGCCCTCCTGGTGGTGATGATCATCTCGTTCCTGTTCACCACCGTGGCCGCCCAGGCCACCGCCACCGTCGGCTCCAACCCGGTGTCGGGCATGACGCTCATGACCCTCATCCTTGCGTGCGCCATCCTGGCCAGCGTCGGGCTGTCGGGAGACACCGGGATGCTCGCGGCACTGCTGATCGGCGGCATCGTCTGCACCGCGCTGTCGACCGTCGGCGGGTTCGTCACCGACCTCAAGATCGGCTACTGGATCGGCGCCACCCCGGCCGTGCAGCAGCGGTCGAAGCTCCTCGGGTCGCTGGTGGCCGCCCTCACCGTCGGCTCGGTCATCCTCATGCTCAACCAGGTCTATGGCTTCGTGGAGACCCCCGAGCACCCGACACCGCTGCCGGCGCCCCAGGCCAACGCCATGGCGACGGTCGTCAAGCTCATGATGTCCCAGGAGCCCGCTCCCTGGATCCTCTACGGCGTGGGTGCCATGCTCATCCTGCTCCTCCAGATGGTCAAGGTGCCGGCGCTCCCCTTCGCCCTCGGCATGTACCTGCCGCTCGAGCTCAACACGCCCCTGCTCATTGGCGGCCTGGTCGCCCACTTCGTGGCGAAGTCCGCAAAGGGCGACTCGAAGGTGGAGCAGGCTCGCAACAACCGCGGCACCCTGATCGCATCCGGGTTCATCGCCGGCGGGGCGGTGATGGGTGTCGTGGCCGCGTTCCTCAAGGGTCTGCAGAGCGGCTACAACCTCCCGTGGACCGATTTCGTCCTCAAGGCCGACCTCGGGGTTGACCTGTTCAAGAACTCCGAGGGGCATGGCGCCGAGCTTCTCGCGCTGGGAGCGTACATCCTGCTCGTCGCCTACATGTACTGGGACTCCAGGCGGGCCCGGGTCGAGGAGTAGCCCATAGCGCTCCAGCCCGGCGAGCGCTCGCAGACACCACGAGGCCCGGGAAATCCCGGGCCTCTGCATATGCGGATGGGATGGAGCCGACTACTTGCCGGGCGGAGGGCTCGGCGGCGCCGTGAGGGGGACCTGAGCGGTGGGGTTCCCCGGCGCCGCGAGCGGCGGAATCATGGTGTTGGGGGGCGCCTGGTACCTCGTGACCTTGGGAGTCGGTGCGGCTGTCGGCGCCGGAGGCGCCGCGGACTGGGCACCCGCCTCGCCCTTGGCTGCCTCACCGGGCTTGGGGGACGGGACCGGGGTGATCGACTGCCAGCCGACATCGAACCTGAACTCCTGGGCGTTGGCGTTGGGCGTCATCGTGACCACGACTGTCGTCTGCTTCCCGGGCTCGAGGTTCCCGGTGGCGTTGCCCGACGCGCTGCCCACCTCCTTGCCATCGGCGTCCACGGCATGGACCGTGACGCTGATGCTGCTGGCCGGGGCACCCCCCTGGTTGACCAGCGACGTCGTCACCTCCCACTGGCCGCCGTCGATCACCTTCTTGTTGTAGGACTGCAGCACGACCTGGGCCGCCCCTCCCGCCTTGTCCTTGTCCTTCT
>JALOLB010000019.1 GCA_025456225.1 Thermoanaerobaculaceae bacterium | reverse complement strand
CGCGATGGTCGGCTGGGCGGCGTGGCAGCTCCTCGGCAAGGTGCCGGCCGAGCTGCAGGTCCCGAGCCCGCGGGCGGCGGCCACGTTCAACATCGGCGGCCCGATCTGCGCGTCCGTCTGCACCGTGCTGAAGCCGGCATCCTGACGGACGCCGGAGGGGACAGGGGACAGGGGACAGAAAGGCAAGGTCTCTGGTATGAGCTGTCGCTGTCCCCTGGGTGGATGACGGGAGGAGTCATGGGAAGTCAGCAACTGGAGCCGACACAGCAAGGCACCGTCGTTCTCGACGGGCACGACATCCACTGGGAGCGGTTCGGGACGGGCGAGCGGGAGGCGGTCTGCCTGCTCAACGGCCTCGCGATGCACACCAAGGCCTGGTACGGGTTCGTGCCGATGCTCCACCCCGAGCTCGATGTCGTGCTCTACGACTACCTCGGCCAGGGGGACTCGGCCAAGCCCGACGAGCCGGTCTCCATCGCCGGGCTCGCCGATGCGCTGGAGCTCGTCCGGGGGGAGGTGGGCATCGACCGGCTGCACGTCATGGGGATCTCCTATGGCGGCTTCGTGGCCCTCGAGTACGCACGGCAGTACCACCCCCGCCTGCACACCCTCACCCTCTCGGGCATCCTGCTGTTCCCCGAGGAGCTGTTCGAGATGTACGAGGCGATGTCGATGCAGTTCTACCGGCGCGGCCCCGAGGTCTTCGGCCTCTACACCAGCTACCTCTACGAGAAGATCTTCGGCGAGGCGTTCATCCGCCGGGTGACACGCGAGGGGCTCGAGCCCATGCGGGCGCGGTTCGAGGAGCGGTTCCGGGACCAGATCCACTCCCTCATCCGCCTCACCGAGGCCCAGGACCCGCACTTCGCTGCGGTGGCGGAACGTCTGCCGGAGTACCGCGCGGTCGCCGCGCCAACCCTCGTCATGCCGGGGGACCAGGATCGCGCCATCCCCCTGTGGCAGCAGCGCAAGCTCCTGGACGTCTTCCCCAACTCGCGGTGGCTGCCGATCCCCGAGTGCGGCCACGTGGCGTACATCGAGCAGCCCCAGCGCTTCTTCGGCAACCTCCTGGCGTTCATGCGGGCGAAGTCGACGGGCTTCACAGCGGCGTGACCTTCCCGCGGCCAGAGCGACAGACGGGCGACGCCGAGAGGTCGCCCGTCTGCCGCGACGAGGGAGAGAAGGGGGCTTACGCCCCGGAGAAGGTGTGGCAGTTGGAGCAGTCGAGGTTCTTGTCGCGCACGTGCTTGTCGTGGAGCGACTGGAAGCTCGGCATGGTCTTCCTCCCATGGCAGCTCTCGCACAGGGGCTTGCCGTTTCGAGTGGATCTGGGAGTGTAGCCGAGAGAAGCCCAGTCGAGGCGGTTCTGGTCGTGGCAGGTGGCGCACTGGAGCGCCTGATCGGATGGTGCCACCTCGTGATAGATGCCCATGTAGCGCTCGGTCTCGGCGAAGGTGTGGCCTGTGTACGGCCAGCCGACGGCCGCCGCACCCTGGGCGGTCGCCTGGTCGATGTCGCCGGACTGGAAGAAGATGCCGATCTTGAGGGGGAGCAGCCTGCCGGTCGCGGGATCCTGGGGCTGACGGCCGAGGTGGTGCTTGACCGGAATGATCTTCCCTCCGGAGCTCTGGATGCTGCCCAGCGGACCGGCCATCAGCACCTTGCCGTTGGCCTGTGGCACCGCCGGCGTCCCGAACTCGTAGAACTCCGAGGTGCCGTCGAAGAAGCGGTACTCGGGCTGCACGTGGGAGGCCTTGAGCATGTGCGGCTCGTAGAGGTTGGTGAGGGGGTCGATGCTGCCCGGCTGGCTCCAGTCGCGCACCATGTCGGTGGCCGTGACCTTCGCGAACTCCGGCACGTGGCAGGTGTTGCACGCGACGCGCGCGGTGTGCCGGTTGAGCTTGCTGTCGTCGTGGGGCTGGGCGCTGTGGCAGTTGGTGCAGGCAACGGTGTCGGGGATGTCCCGCTCGCGCATGTCGACGCCACGCCCGGCGATGCGGTGGCCAGACGTGGTATGGCAGTCCAGGCACTCCAGACCGGCACCGCCCGCGGAGCTGGGTGCCATGTGGACGTCGAAGGCCGCCGTCGGATTGCGGTGAGCCTCCTCGATGTCGCCGCGCTTCAGGTTGTCGCCGCCGCCCGCCCTGGTGTGGCAGTTCAGGCAGGTACCCTTGGAGGGAAGGTGAATGTCCACCGCGGCCTGGAGGATCGAGACGCCCATCTTGGCCTCGTCGGGCACGAACCGCCACGCGCCGTTGACGCTGGCCACGGTGCGCTTGTACTGCGGGGCGTGGCAGATCAGGCAGTCGATGTTCTCGAGCTGCGCCTGGGTGGGATCTGGCATCGGCTTCGTACCGAGGCCGGCATGACACCGCGCGCATCCTCCGTCGACCTGCTGCCCGGCGGTGTTGGTCAGCTTGCCGATCCAGTTGATGTCGGGGTAGATGCAGAAGTCGTTGATGCCGCCGAGCTTGCCGGCGAGCGGAGTGGTCAGGCCGCGAGCCTCGCTGGCGTCCCCGAGCCACTGGTAGTGCACAGAACCGTGCATGTCCTGGGCCTCGGAGAGGTGGCAGGTCAGGCACGTCTGCGTCCCGTCGAAGCTGGCGAACCGACCCACGTGCGAGCCGACCAGCGTCCCGCTGTCCTTCACCCTCACCTGCATCGACGCCGACTTGGTGACCCCTCCGGCGGTGAACGATGCGCTCAACGAGAAGGTCTGATCGCCCGTCACCTCGGTGGTGGTCACGACCCCGGCGGCCACCGATGCATAGCTGACGTTCTCGGTCCACGCCGCCTGGCCCGTGACGTTCTGGGTCGTGCCGCCGGCGAATGAGGCGGTCGCCGTGAAGGCCGCCGTGCTGTTCTCCGGGATCTCCGCGGGGCCGCTGATGGCAAGCCCGGTGAGGGCCACCACACCGTCACATCCGGCCGGTGCACCCTCCACGGCGCGCTCGGCGGCGGTGGTGACGCCTGCGATCTTGGCGCGCACCCGGCACGGAACCGGCTGTGGATTCGCGATCCTGGCACGCCAGTTGCCTTCCCTGTCAGCCACGACCGTCGTCAGGGTCTGCCCGGTCGCGGCCCGACTCACGGTGACAGCGACCCTGGCCGGTGCCTTGCCGGAGACCTGCAGCTCGGCGGCCGCCAGACTGAACGATGCCTTCTCGATGACGATCCGAGGAGCTGGTCCGAGGGGTGTTTCCTGCTCGTCGGCGCGCAGGGGCGCCGCGACCAGGGCCATTGTCGCCAGCAGGAGAAGTGCGGTTGTTCGGGCTCTCTGCATTTCGACCCCCTTCCTGGCTCGGCCATGGGGGGGTGCCGGCTGGAACTCGTGCATGAGTCTATGGGTGAATAGACACAGGGTCTGTGACCCCCCTCACATGGAGGGGGGCCGAGCACCCTCGACGGAGGCGGGCCGGGTCGTGAGGCTTCGAATGGAGCTACTCGGCCAGCACGACGCAGTTGCGGCCGTTGGCCTTGGCCTGGTAGAGCGCGGTGTCCGCCCGGTGGATGACCTCGCGGATCGGGAGGGAGCCGTCGATGACGCTCACGCCCACGCTCAGGGTGAGGCGGGTGTCGTGCGAGTCGACGACGAGGGATGTGGATTCGAACGCGGTGCGGAGCTTCTCCGCCGCCAACTGGGCGCCCTCGGGGCTCGTGCTGGGGAGGAGGATGAGCAGCTCGTCGCCGCCCCAGCGCGCCACCACGTCCTGGGCCCGGACGGTGGCGCACATGCGATGGGCAACGGCCGTGAGGACCTGGTCGCCGACGCCGTGCCCGAGCGTGTCGTTGACGACCTTGAAGCCGTCGAGGTCGGCGAGGAGCACGCAGGAGACCTGGTGGTGCCGCTTCGCGCGCTCCGTCTCCTTCTCCAGCATCACCAGCATGGCTGGCCGGTTGAGGAGGCCGGTGAGGTAGTCGGTGGTGGCGGCCCTGGCGAGGGCTTCCTGGATGCGCTCCCGCTGCTGCACCTCGACGGTGAGCTGGTCGTTCAGCTCGGCGAGGGAGGCGGTGCGCTGGGCGACCCTCTCCTCGAGCGTGGCGTTCGCGCGCTCGAGGTCGGCCATCGCCTGCTCGGTCGTCGCCTGGCTCAGCTCGAGGGCGGCGGACATGGAGTTGAAGGCGCCTGCCAGGTCCCCCAGCTCGTCGCGCGACACGACGTCGACGCGGCCGCCGAGGACACCCGCGGCGATCTCCGTGGTGCGCGCCGCGAGGAGCTTCACCGGCTTGACGATGCGGGCGGCCAGCAGCTTCGAGAACAGGTAAGCCAGGACCACGGAGAACGCGAGCGAGATGATCCCCGCAACGCGGATCGCCTGGAACTTGCGGTGCACCTCGTCGGCGCGCATGTCGATGCCGATGAGGTACTCGCCCTGGCCGTTCTTGAGCGGGGCGTACCCCGACAGGAAGAAGCCCCAGGCGTCACGCGCGATCTCGTCGTCCACCGAGGCGTGCTCGAACCCCTTGAGGAGCTGGGGCGTCGCCGTCGTGTAGGGTTGCCCGGGCATGGCCTGCTTCGGTGAGGTGTCCGAGTCGATGACGAAGAAGATGCTCGCCCCATCCCGGCGCATGACATAGACGAATGCGATGTCCTGGTTGGCGGCCTGGAAGTCGCGCAGGAGCCGGAGGTGCTCGGAGTAGGCAGGCTGGGCGGTGTCGGCGGCGGCCCGGATCCCCGCCAGGGCCGAGGCATCCACCGAGCGCGACAGGAGACCCGCCGAGTACTTGAGCCGGGCCTGCAGGCTGCCGAACAGGCTGTCCACCGCGCTTCTGTAGAAGAAGGTCCCGATACTCCCGGACACCAGCACCACGGCGAAGAAGTGGCTGTAGAAGAGCCGTCGCTGGATCGGTAGTCGCATCTCCGATTCGTCTCCACCAGTGCCGACCTCACCAGGGGCGAGGGCGGCGCTCGTCTCGCTGCTGTCCGCGCCGGCGACCCACCTCGTGCGGGTCCTGGCATGTCAGGGCTCAGTCTACACGAGGCGTAGTCCCATCGCTGACGACCGCGGGCGCGGCGCCAGGGGATGCGGCCGGTCGGGAGGGGGGCAGGGGAAGGGCGACCTCGAATACGGTCCCGCCGCCGTCGCGGGGGCGGCAGGTGGCGGTGCCGCCGTGACGCTCGGCGATGCGGCGAACGAGGTAGAGGCCGAGGCCGACGCCGCCGTCGCGGCTCTCGGCGTGGCCGGCCGGGCGGTAGAACGGCTCGAAGATCCGCTCGCGCGCGTCGTCCGGGACGCCCGGCCCGCGGTCGGCGACCCACAGCCGCGCGGTTGCGGCGCCGGGCCCGACGCCGGTCTCGACGGTGCCCCCGGCGTGGCGGCCGGCGTTCTCGAGGAGGTTGCGCACGAGCACGCGCAGCAGTCGGCGGTCGCCAGGGATCGTCACGGGAGATACCTCGACCGTGGCTCCGGCCCGGGCGGCCTCCTCGGCCACCAGCGCTCCGAGGTCCACGGGCTCCGCGGCGGGGATGCCCTCCTGGACCTCGATGCGCCCGGCGAGCAGCAGCTCCTCGACCAGGGAGTCGAGCTCCTCCACCTCGGCCACGGCCGCGTCCAGCCGCGGCCGGGAGTCGGCTGGATCGTCGCGGGACAGCTCCAGGGCCATGCGCAGGCGGGCGAGCGGGGAGCGCAGCTCGTGGGAGGCCGAGGCGAGGACCCGGCGCTGCGCCTCCACGAGGCGCTGCAGGCGCGACGCCGTGTGGTTGAAGCTCCTGCCCAGGCTGGCCAGCTCGTCGTCGCCGTCCACGCTCACGCGGGCGCCGAGGTCGCCCTCGCCGAGCCGCCGCACGCCGGCCTCCAGCGTCTCGAGCCGGCGCGTGATGCGGCGCGCCACGGGGAAGCTGGCCAGGGCCAGGACTGCCGCCAGGGCGATCACCGAGAGGAGGAACCCCACCGGACGGGGAACCCGGTGCGGCTGCACGACGAGCGTCCGGCCGTCGGGCAGCGGGATCGCGAGCACCGGGCCGCTCCGGGACGGGAGCCAGTACGTGGTGGAGGCGCCGGGGACGGGCGAGGGGAGGTCGGCGGTGGTGAACGCGAGCCTCCGCCCGTCCGCGCTCCACAGGGCGGCGGCGACCCTGCGCTCGTCGGCGAGGCGCTCGAGCACCGCCTGCTGCTCGGCCGGCGAGGCGCTCGGCGGGGCGAGCTCCCCGATCATCGACCGGGCCCGGCCGGTCAGGTGCCCGGCCACGCCGGTGCGGAAGACCTCGCTCAGCAGGAGGTGGCCCGCGAGGGCGCTCAGTGCAACCGCTGCCAGGACAAAGCCGAGCATCGTCAAGAAGACGCGGTGAAACAGCCGATGCCGGAACGACCCCGAAGCAACCGCCCGGTCAACCTCCCTGCGCTGGGTCCCAGCGCTCACTCGCTCCCGTCCTTTCCGCCGCTCCCGGTTGGGTGGTGGACCTTTCGACCTTCGACTTTCGACCTTCGACTGTCCTCTCCGTCATCCCCGGGCAGCCGCGCGAGCTGATAGCCGGCGCCCCGGACCGTCACGAGGCGCCGGGGGTGGTGCGGATCCTCCTCGATGGCGGCGCGGATGCGCGAGACGTGGACGTCGATCGAGCGGTCGAAGCTCTCGCCCGGGTCGCTGCGCAGGCGCTCGAGGATGGCGTCCCGGGAGAGCACGCGGCCGGCGTGGCGGGCGAGCAGGTGGAGGATGTCGAACTGGTACCCGGTGAGGGACCGCACCTGCCCGTCCAGGCGCGCCTGGCGGGCCGCGGGGTCGATTTCGAGCCGGCCGAAGCGGAGCACCGCGGGTGTGGCGGCCGAGGCCGAGCGGCGCCGGCGCATGATCGCCCGCAGCCGGGCCAGCAGCTCGCGCGGGTCGAAGGGCTTGGGGAGGTAGTCGTCGGCTCCCAGCTCGAGGCCCACCACCCGGTCCTCCGGGTCGCCGCGCGCCGTGAGCATGAGGATCGGCACGTCGGAGCCGGCGCGCAGGCGCCGGCACACCTCGAAGCCGTCCAGGTCCGGGAGCATCACGTCGAGCACCACCGCGTCGTACGGCCGGCGGCCGAGCTCGGAGAGGCCGCGTGCGGCGTCGGTGGCCACGTCGGCCTCGATGCCGCGGGGGCGCAGGTACTCGACCAGCATCCCGGCCAGCTTGCGGTCGTCGTCGATGATGAGCACGCGCTCGGCCACGCTCGGAGCCCCCGGCGGCCGGGAAGCGGCGCCCCGCGAGACGCCGCCCCCGGTCATGCCCATCCTACTCGAAGCGCTGCCGGTGCTTCTCGGCCAGCGCCTGGCGCTGCGCCGGGGTGAGCACCTCGGCCATGTCGGCGACGGCCTTGACGAGGTCCTTGGAGCCCGCATCGGCGCGCTGCAGGATCTGCACGCGGGCCGCCTCGAGGGCGGCACGGTCCACCGTGGCGCCGGTGAGCGCCGCGGCCACCTGGTCGTGCATCTCCTTGCGGAACGTCTCGTGGGCCTGGTGCTGGGCGAACAGCGTGTCGAGCGTGGCCAGGATCTGCGCCTCCTGGGCCTCGGTGGCGTCGACGCCCTTGAGCTCCCGGTGCACGCGGAACTCGACGAAGTCGCGGACGTGCGCGCCCTTGCCGAAGCCGTGTCCGAAGCCATGGCCGGGGCCGAGGGCGGCCGGGCCGACGCCGGTCGCCCAGGCGAGGCCGGCGATGCCGGCCAGGACCAGGGCGAGGCCGGTGATGACCGTGGCGGGGCGCCTCCATCGGCGGGTGGGACGGGTTGCAGTGACGGTGTCTTCCATGTTCGTTCCCCTTTCCGGCGCGACCATCTATCGCGCCCTCGCCTCCCAAGGTGGACGCCCGGCATTGCCGCTTTCTTGCCCGCGTGTGTAGAAATGTGAAGCGCCCCGCCGGTGCCAGGTCCGCCACTCTTGACACTCTTGACGGCGCGCGGGGAGCGGGGTGGAGTGGCCTGTCATGGGGGCGGAAGGTCGCGCTGGGAGGTGACGGACGGGACTGCCCTCTACACGGCTGTCAGAGCAGGTCAAGACCTCGCTGATCGAGCCTTTCTCGCTCGCGGGGTGCTGCAAAGAGGGCAGGCGAGAGTGCCTGCTCCACAAACCTTCACCTCTGAGGCAGGCGGGGGTGCCTGCCCCACCGGCTACTTGGCCGCCTTCTGCTTCGCCTTCTCCAGCGCCTCGCGCAGGCCGCGCGCCACCTCGCGGGTCCAGCGCTCGACGTCGGTCCACACGGTGGCCGAGTTCGCCGGCGCGACGTTGACCCCGCGCATCCGCATCTCTGGCTGGATCTGCCGGCGCTCCCCGGCGCGCGCCTGGATCACCCCGGTGTTGGCGTCGATCAGCTCGAAGACGATCGACGCCTCGCCGACCGACGCGAGGTGAATACTGGCCGTGCGCGAGGCGTTCGGCGGCACATTGGAGGTGATGTCCAGGAATCCCGCCCGCACGATGAGCGTGCCCGGACCCACCTCGCTGACCACCTCGAACACCTTGCCGCTCGCCAGCTCTTTGACGAAGGTCTCGCTCACCAGCTTCTTGAACCGTTCCCGGTCCTCCTCGCGGATCACGTACGGGCCGTAGTCCCCGCTCAGCATCGCGGAGGACGTGCCGACGCTCGTCTTGCCCCCCTCGCGGAAGCTGAACTCCGGCTCCCACACGGCGAGCCTGGTGTAGCGCGTGATGTCCGCGTCCGGCCGCACCCAGGTGGCGGCGAGCACGCCCTTCTTCTGGACCAGCTCGTCCGCGCCGGTGATCTGGGGGCCAGGGGTCGCCTGCTGCGCCCGCAGGACGCCCGCCGCGAGGGCTGCCGCCATGAAGCACAACGCCGTCTTCCTCATGATTTCACCTCCCATAGGGATGACCGCCTCCACGCAGAACAAGGTGGCACCAGAGGAGAGCCCCGTCAAGCTCCGGCTCGGCTTGCCAGGGCCTCAATCGACGCTATACTTCCGTTCGTCATGGGACTGCCCGTGGCAGCCGGGAGTGGAGTCGTCGCTGGGTTTCGACGGTCCGGTCGTGCCGCTGGCGCCACCAAATATCGAGCTGGAAGAGAGGTGACCGCAATGCACATCACGAAGCGCACACTGGCCTGGCTCCTGCTCCTGACCCTGATCGTCCCCGGGGTGGCCCTCGCCGCGCGGCAGGGGCGGCTCATCGGCAAGATCGTCGACCCGGACGGCAAGCCGATCCCCGGCGTGACCGTGACGGCCTCGTCGAAGCAGGTCCCGGGGTTCCGGGTGGTCAAGACCACCGACAAGAAGGGCATCTTCATCCTCGACTTCGAGCAGGTCGAGGTGTCGTACCAGTACAAGTTCCAGGTGTCCGGATTCGCGCCCCTGGAGGTCAACCAGGAGTGGAACAAGATCGGCACGGAGCACTTTGAGTGGACGATGCAGCCGGCCGTCGTGTCGGCGTCCATCGGCGATGGCGCCCCGGTCTCGACCTCGGAGCAGGCCGTCACCGCCTTCAACACCGGTATCGCCGCCTTCAAGGCCGAGGACTACGCGACGGCCGAGGTCAAGTTCAAGGAGGCCGTTGTGGCCGACCCCAACCTGCGGGTTGGGTGGTCGGCTCTGAGCTCGGCCCACTTCGAGATGGGACGCTTCAAGGAGGCGGCGGAGGCGGCCGAGAAGGCCATCGCCATGGGCGCCTCGGACGAGGCGGTTCTGACGACCCGATGGCAGGCCTACCGCAGCCTCAAGGACGATGCCAAGGCCGCGGAGGCGCTGAAGGAGCTCGAACGGATCGGCCGCCAGACCGAGGAAGCGAAGAAGATTCACAACGAGGCGGTTGCCCTCGTGAAGACCGGGGACAACGCGGGCGCGTTCGCCAAGTTCCAGGAAGCCCTCACGGTCGACCCGAACCTCCAGGAGTCGCTGCTCGGGCTCGCCACGGCAGGGCTCAAGATCGGCAAGAACGACGAGGCGTTGACCGCGGCGGAGACCATCCTCGAGGCGGATCCCAACAACGAGAAGGCGATCCGGATCCGGTTCAACGCGGCCCTGGCCCTCGGGGACAAGACGCGCCTCGTCGACGCGCTGGTGAGCATCGGCGCCATCGAGCCCGCGGTCGCGAAGAACGGCCTCCTGAAGCTGGCGTTCGAGGCCTACGATGCCAACGACCTGACCGTGGCCAAGGACCGCTTCAAGAAGGTCCTCCTGGTCGACCCGAACCAGCCCACGGCCAACAACTACGTCGGGATCATCTGCGTCGCCCAGGGGGCGCCCGAGGAGGCCAAGCCCTACCTCCAGCGCTTCATCGAGCTCGCTCCGAACGATCCGGAGGCCCCCGGCGCCCGCGAGATGCTCAAGTACCTGGGCGCGAAGAAGTGACGGGGGCGGTTTCGCGAGATTGGGCTGGCCTGTAGCCGGTCGCGACCGCCGCTGTTGTCCGTCCAGCCGCGAACCGGGCCGGCTGCCGCTTCGCAGGCGGTGGCCAGAACCAATCGAGTCATCCCCGGGCCCCCGCACGAGCTGCGGGGGCTCAGTGTTCCTGGGCTCAAACCTGGACCTGGACTTGGAGCTGGACCGAGATGCCGGCGCGCCTCACATGCTCCAGAAGAACGCCGCCGAAGTGCCTCTTAGGACTACTTTTTTCCTTCGACACGACCATCGGCCAAGAACCGGGTCCAAGTCCAGGTCTACGTCTACGTCCACGTCTGCATCCACGTCCACGTCAGGTCCAGGTCCAACTTGCCAGGTGAGGCGATGGGCCTGAGTGGTGCTTCCCCGGCCGCGGGCGCGGGAAATCCGACACTCCGGACAGGAATTCGGAATGTCGTGCAGGTCACCGCGGCGGGCGGGACCGTGCCACGTCGACCGTGGGCTTGATCCTTGCTTCACACCACTTGAAATGTGTCGTATCCTGTCGCCGATGCCAAGGGGAAGGTATAACCGGGGGATCGCTTCCCGGAATTCCCAGCGCGCTGTCGCGGCGCTGGGGCTGCGTGTTGCGAGTCTTCGCATGCCTGTGTTGCCTGCAGACCGCGTGACGCCGCACACGGGGCCTGCCGGTGGCAGCGGCTCCCGCGGGCCACCGCCCCGAACGGAGTGAACCCACCCGAGCACTGAACCAATCGAGAACGAAGGAGGAGGGATTGATGCAAGATCTTAGAAATGGCGGACTTCGGGCGCTTGTTCTCGGCAGCGTCCTCGTCATGGTCATCGGGCTGGTCGGCTTTGCCGCGACCGCCACGGCCCAGGAACCGGCCAAGCCGGCCGACCAGGCACAGCCGGTTGCTGGTGAGTTCCAGGAAGAGGTTTCGGTTACCGGTACCTTGATTCCGCGTCCGACCCTTGAAGCGATGAGCCCCGTTTCCACCCTGGAAATCGAGGAGCTCAGCTACCGCGGTCTGACCCGGCTCGAGGACCTCCTGCAGGCCCTGCCGCAGGTCTTCGCGGCGCAGAACTCCACGATCGCCAACGGCGCGTCCGGTACGGCGACGGTGGACCTGCGCTACCTCGGCGCTGTCCGCACCCTGGTGCTGGTCGACGGTCGCCGGCTGCAGAGCGGCGACGCGTTCGCCACGTCTCCCGACCTCAACTTCATCCCGGCCTCGCTCGTGAAGCGGGTCGACATCCTCACCGGCGGCGCCTCGTCGGTGTACGGCGCCGACGCCGTGGCCGGCGTCGTGAACTTCGTGCTGGACAAGGATTTCGAGGGCTTCCGCGGCGGCATCCAGTTCGGTGGCTACCAGCACAACAACGACAACGACATGGCGCAGCGCATGAACGAGGCCAAGGGGTTCAGCTACCCCGAGGGTCAGGCATGGGACGGCGGCGCGATCAGCGCCAGCATCGCCTACGGCGGCAAGTTCGCCGAGGGCAAGGGCCACGCGTCGTTGTACGTCGACTACCGCAGGACCTCGGCCCTCCTGAAGGAGCGCCGCGACTACCTGGCCTGCTCCCCCGCGCTCGGCGCGACCGGCCCGGTCTGCGGCGGCTCGGGCACGATCCCGGACGGCCAGTTCCAGTCCTATGATGCGGACTGGAACCTCACCGGCCGCTACACCCTGGACCGGAACGGCCCGGGCAACACCTTCAGGCCCCGGACCGGCGCCGACGTCTTCAACTACGGCCCCTACAACTACATGCAGCGCCCCGACGAGCGCTGGGCAGCCGGCGGCTTCATCAACTACAAGTTCAACAAGGCCCTCGAGGCCTACATCGACATCATGACGATGGACGACTACACGGACGCCCAGATCGCCCCCTCGGGCGACTTCGGCAACACCCAGCAGCTCAACTGCGACAACCCGATGCTCTCCGCCCAGCAGCGGCAGCTTCTCTGCACGAACGCCGGGTGGGGCGACACCGACATCGCGAACATCGTCATCCTCAAGCGCAACGTCGAGGGCGGCGGCCGCGTGTCGCAGCTTCGCCACACCGCGCTCCGCTACCTCGGTGGCATCAAGGGCGATCTCGGCAAGGGCTGGGCCTACGACTTCTACGGCATGCAGGGCGAGGTGCACTCCCCGCAGAAGTACCAGAACGACTTCAGCGTCACCCGCCTTCAGGAGGCGCTGCTCGTCGAAGGCGACCCGAACGACCCGAGCACCTGGCAGTGCACCTCCGGCAACCCCAACTGCGTTCCCTACAACATCTTCCGGATCGGCGGCGTGACCCAGGAAGCGCTCAACTACCTGGAGATTCCGCTGATTCTGGACTCCGGCACCAAGACCTCGATGGTCAGCCTGAAGTTCACGGGCGACCTCGGCGAGTCCGGCGTAAAGATCCCGACCGCCAGCGAGGGCATCCAGGTCGCGATGGGCATCGAGTCCCGGAACGAGTCCCTCTTCGTCCACCCCGACATGGCGTATCAGACCGGCGACGGCGCGGGCCAGGGTGGTCCGACGCTGCCCGTCGAGGGTGCCTACCGCGTGGACGAGGGCTTCGTCGAGGCGTTGATTCCCATCGTGCAGGACACTCCAGGGGCCAAGGACCTCAGCCTCGAGCTCGGCTACCGCTACTCCGACTACACGACCAGCGGCGGCCACTCCAGTTGGAAGGGACAGCTCTCCTATGCTCCGCTGCCCGACCTCCGGCTCCGCCTGGGCTTCAACCGCGCGACCCGCGCCCCCAACGTGCAGGAGCTGTTCGTGCCTGCGGGCGTTGTGCTCGCCGGCACCTCTGACCCCTGCGCCGGCGCAAACCCGTCGTACACCCAGGAGCAGTGCGCCCGCACCGGCGTGAGCGCTGCCCAGTACGGCCACGTCCAGGAGAACCCGGCAGGCCAGTACAATGCCCTCCAGGGCGGCAACGTGAACCTCGATCCCGAGACGGCCGACACCCTCACCGCCGGCCTCGTGATCACCCCGGCGGCGCTCCCGACCTTCACCGCCGCTCTCGACTACTACGACATCAAGATCGAGAAGGTCATCGGCGCCCTCTTCCCGGACGACGTCATCAACACCTGCGCCACCACCGGCAACCCCACGCTGTGCTCGCTGATCCACCGCGACGTGGCCGGCACCCTGTGGCTCATGCCGACCGGGTACACCATCGCCAACAACCAGAACATCGGCGTGCTCACCTCCAAGGGCCTCGACGTCAACGCCACCTACTTCGTGGCTGCCGGCAACGCCGGCCTCCTCAGCTTCAACCTCATCGGCACCTACCTCGAGGAGCGGCAGGTCGACACCGGGCTGTACGCCTACGACTGCGCCGGCTACTTCGGCAACCAGTGCGGCGACCCGACCCCCACCTGGCGGCACCTGGCCCGCATCTCGTGGGAGACCAACTTCAAGACCACCTTCAGCCTCGGCTGGCGCATGATCGGTCCCGTCGACAACGACGACCTCAGCTCCAACCCGGCCATCGGTGACCCGAGCAACGTCGAGCTCCTGGAAACCAACGATCAGGACTCCTTCGGCGCTGCCCACTACGTCGACCTCGCGGCGAGCATCAACGTGATGAAGGGTGTGCAGTTCACCCTCGGCGTCAACAACGTCGCCGACAAGGAGCCCCCGCTCGGTCCTGGCGACCAGGGCAACGACTACGGTCCGGGCTACCACGGCACGTACGATCCGTACGGCCGCTACCTGTTCACCAGCATCCAGTTCACCTTCTAACCAACAGCAACACTTCAGCAAGACGGGGCGGTCCCTTCGGGGGCCGCTCCTTTTTTTTGGGCCCTCACTTTCCAAGACCTGATCGTGGTCGTGGACGTGGTCGTGGACGTGGCAGTGGGGTTCCGTTCGTAGCGAGGCAAGCAGTAGTCCAGCGAGGTGCTTCGGTGGCGTTCTTCCGGTGAACGTCGGGCTCGCAGCACTTTCGTCCACGACCACGTCCTCGCTGCCATCGGTACCGATCGGCGCCGCGAACGTCCTCGCGCCTGCTGCTGGCCCTCTCAGAGCGTGTGAGGAAACTGCGAGAGAGCGATTGGTCGGGCCGTGAAGGCCCTCAGGGCGTAAACCTGGTCGCGGTCGTAGACGTGGACGTGGGGCTCCGTGCGTCGCGAGGCAAACAGTAGTCCCGCGAGGTGCCTTGTTGGCGTTCTTGCGGTGAACGTCAGGCTCGCAGCACTTTCGTCCACGACCACGTCCACGGCCACGACCACATCCACACTGCCATCGGTACCGATCGGCAGCGCGAACGTCCTCGCGGCTGCTGCGCGCCCTCTCAGTCCTGTCCTGGATCGTGGGGGTGGAGCAGGGCGTCGATCTTGCTTGAGTACCTGCGCTTGAGGGCGTCGGTGGCGGCGACCTCCTCGGCCCGGGCCAGCCAGCGCCCGGCCGCACGCTGATCCCCCTTCCGCAGGTAGCACAGGCCCAGCAGGTAGTAGAACTGATCCTCGTTCACCCGCTTGCCGATCGCGTACTTGAGGTGATCGATGGCGGAGTCGTAGTCCTGCGCGCGGTAGGCCTGGAGGGCGAGCTTGTAGCGGTAGTACGGGTTGCGCCGGCGGTGCTCGGTCACCCGCTTCTGGAACGCCTCGGCCCGCTCCCGGTCGCCCTGGCGCTCGTAGAGCCTGGCCAGGTTGCTCATGGCGACGAGGTCCGTCGGGCTCGCCTCGAGCGCCTTCAGGAAGGCGGCCTCGGCGTGGGCGGGGTGGCCGTTTCGCAGGTAGAGGGTGCCCAGATTGGTCCAGGCCGGTGAGAACCCCGCGTCGTTGTCGGCGATGGCCTTGCGGAAGCACGCGAGCGCGACGGCCGTGTCACCCGCCTGCATACGCTCGACGCCGATGTTGTTGTAGAAGTGGGCGCGGGCCCTCCTGTCGGAGACCTTCCACATGTCGTAGGTGGACTTGAAGTCGCCGATGTTGAAGTCGACGACGCGCGGAGGCATCGACCCGAGGCCCACGAAGATATTGATGTGCCGGTTGAGTACGAAGGTGTCCTTGTCGAAGGTCCAGTCGGGGGGGATGTCCACCTCCTGGAACTCGACATCCAGGCCCACGTCGCGGGCCATGGCGACGAACAAGTTCGAGAACGACAGGCAGTTCCCCCGCCGGTCCCGGAACGTCTGGGACGCGGTGCGGGTGATCTCGTCGTACTCCAGCCCGAAGCTGTCCGCCTCGACCATCGCCGACACCAGTTGGTGCAGCTTGGTCTTGCCGCCACCCTTGCGGTCCACGTGCGCATCGAGGAAGGCTCGCATCTCGGGGGTGAGCGCGAGCACCTCCTCCTCGGCGACGAGCGTTGGCTGGCTCCCCGCCACGGCCAGGGGCCCCCCGGCCAGGAGCTCGTCGGCCGTGATGGCCTTCCTGGCGACGTCCTCACGCGCGGTCGTGCAGGCAGCGGCAGTGACCAGCACACAGGCGAGCACCAGCCGAGGCCAGGTGGGAGCGTTCTCCGTCAGGCGGCGAGGGCCTCCATCCCGAACCGCAGGGGCCGGCTCACCCGGCTGGCCTTGACGCGTGGTCATCACCATCCAAGTATCCCACCACTGTGCCCGGTCGCGCACGGTGCGTGCCGGCAATCGGATACACCCTCATCTACGAGATTCCGGCCGAGCGGTTGCGCCTCGGCTCCCCGCGGGCGGCACGCTCACTCGGGCTCATGGGTGATGACGAACGCGGGATCCCCCTTCATGAAGCTCACGGTCACGACCGTCCTCTGCCCCCGGTTGATCACCACATTCGTTGACAGCTCGAGGCTCCTCCACGTGACCACCATCGGGTACTCTCCTGCCGGGATGAACGAGAGGTTCAGCACCGCACGGTTCTTGTCCCGTGTCTTGCCGAGGAATCGGACCTTGCACTCCTCCGGGGTCGAGATGACGCGGAGCGACCCCTTGCCCTCCTGGAAGCTCTCCACCTTCCCCGCCACGAGGTCTCCACGAACTCCGACCTCGGCACCCGGCTGGATCTTCACCGCGCCGGAGATCCGCTCGTACCCCGGCTTGCTGAAGGCGATCGTGTGCTCTCCCGGGGCCAGTCCCTCGAGCAGGAGGACCGGGGTGCTCTTGGCCTCGGTCCTGCCGTCGATCTCGACGACGCAGTTCTGGGGGGCCGAGGTGACGAGGAGGTTGCCCGTGGGCTGCTTGACCTCGGTGCTGGCGGCCTCCGGGGTCCGCGGAGCCGCAGGCTGGGGGACGAACGCCTCCACCTTCACCTCGACCGGCCGGCTCGAGACCTGTACCTGGAAGGACTGCGGCACGAAGCCGTCCTTCTCGACGCGGACGACGTGCGTGCCGTCCGGCAGGTTCGCCAGGAAGAGGCCGTCGTCCCGGTCGCTCGAGGTGCCCGCGAGCGCACCGTCGAGGTAGATTCGGAGCCCGGGCTCACAGAGAACCTGGATGTCGCCGGCGAACGACGTCGCTGTCACAGCCGTCACGAGCAGCAGGCACGACCAACGCAGCCACCGCATGGTTCCTCCAGCTCGCATCGGGTCAGCCCTTCGGCTTCGGTGCCGAGCGCTCGTCCACCAGCTTCCGGGCCGCCTCCCTGCTGGCGACGGCCTCGACGCGGATGATGCGGGCGATGGCCGGGCCACCGGTGTCCTTGAAGGTGATCCTGGCTCCGGTTTCCGAGCAGACCCGGCCGTACTCGCCGTGCATCGCGATGCCGATCGCGAAGGGCAGGCCCATGTAGAGCCGGTCGAGCGTCAGCAGGAACCGCGTGTCGTCCCCAAGCCGGACCAGGACGAATTTCTCGCTCAACGCGGAGAAGCTGTCAACCCTGCGCGAGTTGAAGCAGGCTTCCTGGGCGGTGGTGGCGCCTCCGCCCGCGCCGACGGCCTGGGTTGTCGTGCAGGCGAGGCCCGGAACCGTCAGGCTCAGGCCCAGTAGGCAGGCAGCCATGCGCTGGTTCGCAACCATCCCGATCACCTCTCCTCCTGCTCGAGTCGTCGTGGCGGACGCCGCCCCCTCCACCCTCGCAGGACCGGCAGCCAGGCCGGCTGGCTGCAGGGTACACTCCACACGCCGAAAAGTACCACGAGGAGCCAGCCCCTTGGAGTCTCCAGGCGGGAGCGAGACGGGCCGGCCGGTCCGCCACCTGGAAGGCGGGGACCACCAGAACTGTTCGGGCCGGGGGGCGTATACAGGCCCTGCGACCCTGTCGTATGGACAGGGTCTGCACTGTGGGCCCCCAGCGGGCCGATAGAGGGGGAAGCGATGCGAGGAACGTGGAAGATCTGGGGCATGGCAATGCTGGTCCTGGCGGCCGCCGGGGCGGCCCACGCCGCGACGGCGCCGGAGCTCAAGCTGCCGGTGACCGTGAAGCAGCTCGCCAACGGCCTGACGGTGGTGGTGTCGGAGGATCACGCGACGCCGTCGTTCGGCATCTCGGTGGTCTACAAGGTGGGCTTCCGCCTGGAGCCCAAGGGGCGTACGGGGTTCGCGCACCTGTTCGAGCACATGATGTTCCAGGGCACGCCCAACGCCGAGAAGGGGCTGTTCTCGCGGGTCATCCAGGGCGGCGGCGGGGTCGACAACGGCTCCACCCGCTACGACTACACCAACTACATCGCCTCGGCGCCGGTCTCGGCCCTGGAGCCGATCCTCTGGCTCGAGTCCGACCGCATGCGGATGCTCGACTTCTCGCCGGCGAACCTCCAGAACCAGCAGGACGTGGTCAAGGAGGAGATCCGGGTCAACGTCCTGAACCGCCCGTACGGGCTGTTCTTCTGGACCGACGTCGCCGGCCTGGCGTTCGACAGGTGGGAGAACGCGCACGACGGGTACGGCTCGTTCAAGGACCTGGACGCCGCCAACGTGACCGACGTGGCGGCGTTCCACCGCACCTACTACGCCCCCAACAACGCGATCATCGCGATCGCCGGCGACGTCAGGGCCGACGAGGTCTTCGCCCTCGTCGAGAAGCACTTCGGCTCGATCCCGGCGCAGCCGACCCCGGCCCGCCCGGACGTCTCGGAGCAGCTCAACACCGCCGAGCGCTCCGCCAGGCAGACCGACCAGTTCGCCCAGCTCCCGGCGCTGGCGGTGGGGTACAAGATCCTGGACCCCGCGAGCCCCGACTGGGTGCCGACCGCGGTCCTGGGCGAGCTCCTGTTCAACGGCGAGGCGTCCCGGTTCTACCAGCGTTTCGTCAAGACCGACCAGACCGTGCTGCAGATCGCCGGGGGCCTCGGCCGGCCGCTGGGCGATGCGTGGACGCTCAACGGCCCAGGCCTGCTCGGCATGCTGGCCATCTACAAGCCCACCACGGACGCGGCGACGCTCTTGGCCGGCATCCAGCAGGAGATCGACACGATCGCCAGGAAGGGCGTGCCGGCGGCCGACCTCGAGCGCGTCAAGACGAAGATGCTCTCGGACTTCTACGCCTCCGTCGAGTCGCTGATCGAGCGCGCCGACATGCTGGCGCTGCGGCAGGCCTTCGCGGGCGACGCGGCCAGCGTCAACCAGATCCCGGCCCGCATCGCCGCGGTGAAGCCCGCGGACCTGCAGCGCGCCGCCGCCACCTACCTCACCGTCGCCAACCGCACCTGGGTGGACCGCCAGCCGGCGCCCCAGGCGGGAAAGTAAGCAGGGGGATGTCATGAAGCGAGCTCTTGCACTCGTTGCTGCCTGTGTCGTCGCCGCGGCCGTCCACGCTGCCAAGCCCCCGGTCATGCCCAAGGACCTGCCGCCCTACGGGCAGGACAAGCCACTTCCCACCCCCCAGGTCGTCGAGTCGAGGCTGCCCAACGGGCTCACCGTGTGGGTCGTCCAACGACCGGGGTTCCCCAAGGTCACCGCGCTGCTGGCGGTGCGCGGCGGATCGGCCGCGGACCCGGCGCAGCTCCCGGGGCTCTCGGACGTGCTGACCGAGACGCTCAAGGGCGGCACTGCGACCCGCTCGGCCCAGCAGATCGCCCAGGAGCTCCAGGCCGTGGGCGCCGACCTGTCGGTCAACTCGAGCAACGACGCCACCTTCGTGGACGTGAGCGGGCTGGCCGCGGGCCTGCCCACCATGCTCGCGGTGCTGGCGGACGTGGCCCGTAACCCCTCCTTCCCCGCCGAGGAGTTCGAGCTGGCGCGGGCCAACGCGCTGCAGGGCCTCAAGGCCGCCGAGTCCACCCCGGAGTTCGCGGTGGACAGGGCCTTCAGCGCCGCCGTCTACGGCGGTCACCCCTATGGCTTGATCTCCGGCACCGAGGCCTCCTATGCCGCCCTCACCCGCGAGGCGCTGGTGAAGGCGTGGCAGCAGCGGTTCCGTCCCGAGCAGGCGCTCCTGCTGGTGGTCGGTGCCGCCGAGCCGCGCCAGGTCAACCTCGCCGCCAGCAAGGAGCTGGGGAGCTGGAAGGGCATCGGCGACGGCGTGGCCGCAACGCCGGCGCCGCCGCCCCTGGGCCCGACCAAGATCCTGGCCGTCGAGCGGCCAGGCTCCGTGCAGTCGGAGGTCCGGGTCGGCCGGCCGATGCCCGGCCCCACCGAGGCGGACTTCTACCCCGTGCAGGTGGCCAACACCATCTTCGGCGGCGCCTTCTCGAGCCGTCTCGTCGAGAACATCCGCGAGGACAAGGGCTACACCTACTCGCCGCGGATCGGCGTCAACGCCTCCGAGAAGGGGAGCCTGCTGCGCATTCGCGCCGCGGTGCGCAACGAGGTGACCGGCGGGGCGTTGCTCGAGGTCTTCTACGAGCTGGACCGCATGGGCGCCACCCTGCCTACCGCCGACGAGCTGGCGCGCGCCAAGCGCTACCTGTCGGGGATCTTCACCCTCCAGAACCAGACCCAGGGGGCGGTCGCCGGCACCCTGGCCCGCTACTGGGTGTTCGGGCTGCCGCCGGCGGCGCTCGGCGAGTACGTGCCGAAGGTCAACGCCGTCACCGCCGAGAAGGTGCGCGAGGTGGGCCAGAGGTACTTCACGTCGCGCTCCCAGACCGTGGTGATCGGTGGCGACGTTGCGAAGATCCAGGCCGAGGTCGCCCCCTTCGGCAAGGTCGAGCCGGCTCCGTAGCGGCCGCTCGCGCCATCCCGGAAGGTGGGCGCGATCGTCCCGATCGTGCCATGCGGCGCCGGTGAGGCGCGGTTGGGGACAACCGCGCCCAACTCGGGACTCCGCTCACGATCGCGCTGGAACCTCGATCGTGCATCGTTCAGACAGCGCGAAAGGTGGGCGCCGCACTCCGTGCGGCGCATCCGGGCGCTGCGCGCCCGGCCGGCGCCCTGCGGGCGCCGATGCGCGGCCCGGAGGTCCGCGCCCACCTCGCCGTCGAATCAGTGTGCTGGAGAGGTCAGCGGAAGGTGTCGCATTGGCTGATGTCGCCACTCTTGAAGCCGCGGTCGAACCACTCGACGCGCTGGCGCGACGAGCCGTGGGTGAAGCTCTCCGGGTTGACCCGGCCTCCGGCCTGGCGCTGCAGGCGGTCGTCGCCGATCGCCGCTGCGGCGTTCATCGCCTCCTCGACGTCACCCCGCTCGAGGATGTCGCGGCGAGCCGTGGAGTGCGCCCAGATGCCCGCGAAGCAGTCGGCCTGCAGCTCCATGCGCACCGAGAGGTCGTTCTGCAGGTCGGGCCGCCGGGCTTGCAGCGCTCGCACCCTCTCGTCGATGCCGAGCTGGGTCTGCACGTGGTGGCCGATCTCGTGGGCGATGACGTAGGCCTGGGCGAAGTCGCCCCCGGCGCCGAAGCGGCTGCGGAGCTCGTCGTAGAAGGAGAGGTCGATGTAGACCTTCTCGTCGCCCGGGCAGTAGAACGGTCCCGACGCCGCCTGGGCGAACCCGCACGCCGAGTTGATGGCATCCGAGAAGAGCACGAGCCGGGTCGGGCGGTACGCCTCGCCGCGGGCGGAGAACTCCTGCGTCCAGGTGCGCTGGGCGTCGTTGAGGACGAAGGTGACGAAGTCGACCTTCTCCTGCTCGGCCGGGGAGCTCTGGGTGGTCTGCGTCTGCGCCCCGCCGGTGTTGGAGACGTCGGCAGTCGGGCCGGTGTCCAGAAGCGCGAAGAAGTTCTTGCGGAAGACGAGGCTCAGCACGAGAAGGATGAAGATGCCGCCGCACCCGAGGCGCAGGCGTCCCCCCCCGAGGCTGACGCCGCCGAATCGGCCGCCGCCGCCCTCGCCGCGCCGGTCCTCGACGTTCTCCCGCGATTCCCCGCGCGTCCAACGCATGGCCATGCCCTCCTGCCTGAGCTTACTCCTTGGAGCGGTGGTCGGAAAAGGTCAGCGCAAGCCCCCGGCAGGTGGCCGCCAGGCGGGGTGCCCCCAGCGGACTACAGCCGCCCGTTCTCGACCAGGACCTGGCGATAGAGCGCTTCCAGGCGCCCGATCCGCACGTCCATGGAGAACCCCTCCTCGACGCGCTTGCGGCCGGCCTCGCCCCACGCCTTCGCCCTGGCGGGGTCCTGCATGACGTCGATGATGCCGGCCGCGGCGGAGGCGGCGCTCTCGGGCGCCACGAGCCGCCCGGTGACGCCGTCGAGGACCAGCTCGGGGTTCCCCCCGGCGTTGGTGCACACCACGGGCTTGCGCATCGCCATGGCCTCGCGCAGGGTGCCGGTGATCCCGAGGCCGGCGAAGGAGAGGTCCACGGACAGGTCGATCGCGGCCGAGATCTCCGGAACGTCCTGACGGTAGCCGACCGGCGTCACGTGTTGCGCGACGCCGTGCTTTGCCGCCAGGTCCCGGACCTCGTCCATCGCCGCCTCGTCCTTGCACGCCACCAGCACGAGGTGGGCCTTCGGGTTGGCCTTCACCACCTCGGGCATGGCCTCCACCAGGTAGCTCCACCCCCTCCACCAGCGCACGCCGATCTGGTTGATGACGAAGGCGTCCTCGGCGAGACCGAGCTCGCGCCTGACCGTACGTGCGTCCACCGTGTCCGGGTCGAAGCGCCGCAGGTCCACCCCGGCGTAGACGACCTCGACCTTCTCGGGTGGCAGCTTGCCGGTCCTGATGATGACCGTGCGGATGTCCTCGCACACCGTGATGACGCGATGGAGCCGATGGGTGCGGTACTTGGGGCGCATCCAGACGTCGATCGGGAACGACACGCCCCGGTTGACGACGAAGCAGGGGATCGGCGTCCAGAGCGAGGCCCACAGCGCCGCGGCGTGGGCGATGCCCTTGTGCACGTGGACCACGTCCACCTGCCGCTCGGCGAGCACCCGCGCGAGCTTCCGCCCCGACGCGACGTCGAACTCGTTGCGCATGCGCAGGGGCACGAAGTCGATCCCGGCCTCGCGGCACCGCCCCTCGGTCTCGCCCCCCGGGCGCGACACCACCGCCACCCGGTGCCCCCGGGCCGCGAGCCCGGTGGCCGCCTGGAACATCTGGTGCACGGAGCCGGTGTTGAACAGGTTCTTCTCGAGGACCTGCAGGATCGACAGCGGCCGCTGGGTGCCTTCACTCATCCGCATGCGCTCCAAGCCGCCCGGAGCATAGGCCCCTCCTCGCCGTCCCGCAACCGCCACAGAACCTGGGCCAGGACCTGGACTTCGACCTGGACCTGGACCCCGGTCAAGGTGGACAGTCGCACCAGGATCCAGGAATCGATCAACTGAGCCTCTTGCAGAATCCGACTTCTCAAGGGCTACCGCTCCGGTCGCCTCGCCCCGCAGGACGATACATTTCGTTGCTTGCCCCCTCCCCCCGCGAAGCGGGGAGAGGGTAGGGTGAGGGGCACTTTGTTTTTCAGCCACAGCGACTTGCGCCCCCTCACCCCGACCCTCTCCCCCTACGGGGGCGAGAGGGAGGAACAGAGCGCCGAAGATCCTGCAAGCGGCTCAATCGATCAGCTCGTTCTTGATTGCCCTGGAAGCAACCTGGTGCTGGACGGTTGGGGTCCAAGTCCAAGTCCAGGCCCAGGTTGAGAAGCCGGAGACCCCGGGCGTCAGTGGCCCGCAGCCACCAGCCACGCTGCGGCGGTTGTCACCACGGCGTAGTTGCCGTCGAGGGTGGCGAGAGTGGAGGCGTGCACGTGGGCGGCCGGGGCCTTGACGCCGCCGAACTCCAGGTCCCGGGTCGCGCAGGCGTCGGCGATCACCGTCACCTCGAACCCGAGGTCGGCGGCGGCCCGCGTCGCTCCCTCCAGGCACATGTGCGTCTGCATCCCGCACACCACCAGCTTCGTGATGCCCTTCGCACGCAGCCACGCCTCGAGGTCGGTGTCCCGGAAGCTCGAGATGTGGCGCTTGCCGACGACCTTCTCGCCGGCCACGGGCATGACCTCCGGCCGGATCCGGTACTGCGGGTCGGGGCAGGCGGGGTCGGCTGCGGCCATGTCCTTGCCCAGGTGCTGCACGTGGACGACGGGCAGGCCCTTGGCGCGGAACCAGTCGATCATCTGTCGGGCCTTCGCGGCCGCCTCGACCGGACCCACGAGCTGCATCCGGCCGCCCTCGAAGTAGAACTGCTGGATGTCGATGACGACCAGCGCCGTGTCGGGCGGGGATGCGGGCACGGGCGGGGTCTGGGCGGTCGCGAGGGCGGCGCCTGCCAGCGTCAGGGTGAGCACGGTGAGGATGGTCGACGTCATGGGTGTGTCTCCGTTCACGGGGGCCTTCACTCCGATCGCTGGCGCCGCCGGCTGGCTGGCCTGATCCCGAGCAGCTCCGGCACCAGCTCCGGCCGGCGGTCCCGGAGGAACAGGCGGCGGGCGTGGGAGGTGGCGACCTGCGAGAGGTCGATGTCGGCGACCAGGATGTGGTCGCGGCCGGCCGGCGCCCGGGCGACGACGCGTCCCGCCGGGTCGCAGACGAACGACTCGCCGGCGAACTCGAGGGGGTCCTCGAGCCCGACGCGGTTGGCGAGGGCCGTGAAGTAGCCGTTCTGGAAGGCGGCGACCCGGAGCTCGGCCTCGTACAGGCCGTCCGGCCACTCGCCGACGGCGCCGGCCTGGGGCACCACCACCAGCTCGGCCCCCTGCAGGGCCAGGGAGCGCATGACCTCCGGGTAGTGGCGGTCGTAGCAGATGGCGACGCCGATGTGTCCGGCCGCCGTGTCGAAGACCGGCATGCCGCGGTCGCCCGGCGTGTAGTAGCTCCGCTCCCAGAACCCCGGCATGTGGGCGATGTGGAGCATCCGCGTCACGCCCAGCAGCCGCCCGTCGGCGTCGATCACCGGGGAGCTGTCGTAGGCGCGGTCGCCCTGGCGCTCGTAGAGGTTCAGCACGACGACCACGCCCAGCTCCCGGGCGAGCTCGGCGAAGGCGTCGGTGGTGGGGCCGGGGACGGGCTCGGCCAGCCTTAGCGGGGGTGGTCCGCAGGCGTCCTGGCGCGGGTAGAACGGCGTCAGGGCAAGCTCCGCAAAGGCGACCAGGCGGGCCCCCGCGCCGGCTGCGCGGCGGGTGGCCTCGAGCCCCCGGCGGAGGTTGTCTGCGAGATCGTCGGTGGCGTGCTGCTGCACGAGGGCGATGTGCATGGGGCCTCCCCCCGCAATACTACCCCGGGGTCCGGGGTCCGGGGTCCGGGGTCCGGGGTCCGGATACCGGGGTCCGGATAGCGGGGTTCGAGCGCGCCGACCGCAGGACCAGCAGCCGCCCGCGGACGGTCGGCCTGGCCAACCTGCTGGGAGTCGATAAACCCGGGAGGGCCCTCAGAGACACTCCATCTGACGGAGCCCGGACCCCTGACCCCGGACCCCTACCTGGGAGGGTGGGGGGAGCGCACCCACGCCCCGATGCGGCGGATGCGGACCTCCTCCTCCGGGGAGAGCGGGCCCGCGTCGAGCGCCGCCAGGGCCTCGTCCATCTGCTCACCGTTGGCTGGGCCGGTCATGCAAACGTCGATGTGGGGGCTCGAGAGGACGAAGCGGTACGCGTCCCGCGGCCGCAGGAGCTGCTCGCCCGGCGGCATCTTCCCGGCCTTGAGGAGGCTTCCCCAGTGTGTCGCGGTGTAGGCGACCGTGCCCGGTCGGCCCTCGCTCGGGAGGTGCGGGAAGATGTCCTGCTCGGCGCCGGTGTGGGCGGCGTTGTACCGCAGGTGCAGCACGGAGAAGCGGGGATCGGCGGCGAAGCCGACGTGGGAGGGTCGGTGGTGGGCCGAGATCGCCAGGTGCCGGAACATGCCCTTCTCCCGGAGCCGCTCGGCGCGTGCGACGACGCGCTCGGGAGTGTGCCTGTACCAGCCGAGGAGCAGCACGTCGGCGTGGTCGATGCCGAGCTGGCGCAGGCCGCGGCCGAGGCTCCACTCCAGCAGCGCGGGCAGGCGCCAGTAGCTCTGCAGCACGATCACCAGCTCGTCACGGTGGCCGCCCGCCACGAGGTCGCGGATCGCTGCCGTCATCCCGGCGGCCCGGCGGCTGCCGTGGTAGAAGTAGCTCACGCCGCGGTCGAAGGCGCGCCGCACCGCTGCCGCCTCGACCCCGTAGCCCCCGGCCAGGCCGAGCGGTCCCACCGACAGCCCGGATCGGCCCAGCGTCACGCGCGCCCCAAACCCCGCCATCGCTCACCTCCCACCCACGACAGGGCGCAGGCTACTCCTTCCGGCGGTCCCCGTCAGCCAGCGACATGCGGCGCCCGGGTGCCGTATCGAGACCGGCATCCCCGGCACGCCCTCGTCGTCGCCGACAGCGTGAAGGGTGTCAGTGCGTGTGGCGCTCGAAGAAGGCGACGTCCCGGAGGGAGTCCGCCAGCTCCTGCATGAACCCGCTCTCCCGTCCGGAGCAGCGGATGGCGGCGACCTCCTCGTCGTGATGCCAGAGCCGCAGCTCCTGATCCCTGTCCGCCGTTTGCAGCTCGGACCGGGTTGCGGAGGGCTCCAGCACCACCCACGATCCGTTGGCGAAGAAGGCCGGTCCTTGAGGCGACGCCAGGATGCCGTAGAAGTCGCCGTGGCGGAGCACGTACCAGCCGTCGTCGCGCGCCGTGGCGCCGGCGGGCAGAAGGGGGAGCGGGACCTCGCGGTGGCGCCGGGTCGAGAGCTCGACCTCGAGGCGGCGGGGATGGCCGTCCCGGCTCTCCAGGTACCGGCACCCGGTTGTGGCGGGAGGTGGCTCGAACGGAGGCAGGACCAGCCTGGGCCCGGGGGGCGTCCCGGATGTGAGCCGCGCCATCGTCTCCTGCGCCAGCAGCCGCTCCGGGTCGAAGATGTCCTTGCGCCTGGAGATCCTCTCGACCAGCGGCAGCGCCCGCTTCTCCGCCAGATCCGCGAGCGCCCGCATCGCCGCCATGCGCACGGAGTTGTCGTCGTCCTCCAGGCACCGGAGCAGACGGTTGGCGTGCGCCGGGTCGCGCAGCGCGCCGAGCGCCAGCACGCCGCCGTGGCGCACCGACTCGTACTCGTGGCCCAGGCACAGCACCAGCTCGGCGGCGAGCGCCGGGTCTGGGTGCTCGGAGAGCGTCCAGGCCGCGGCGCTCGCGACGTAACGGTCGGGGTCGCGCAGGAGGGGGGCCAGCAACGGTGGCACCCGCGGGTCGGGGCACTCCTTGAGGAGGTCGCTGATGGTCGCCACCGCCCGCAACCGGACGTCGCTCGCCGGGTCACCGAGCGCCACGCACAGCGGCGGCAGCGCCCAGCCGTCGCCGAGGCACGAGAGGCCGGAGGCCGCTCTCCCACGCACGTACTCCCTCTCGTCATGGAGCGCCCGCACGAGCGGGAAGACGGCGCGGTGGTCGAAGGTCTTCCAGAGCGTCTCGACCACCTCGGCTCGCACCTCCCACTCCGGGTGACGGAGCCCGAGCTGCACGGCCGAGGCGATGCGCGGGTCGTTCCAGATTCCCAGCTCGGCGAGCCGCGCGAGCGCACCCCGGGCCACGTCGACGTCGGGTGACTGGAAGGCCTCGGCCAGGGTCTCCACGGGCTCGGGGCTCGAGGCGTCGGCCTTCTGCCCGCGCCGGAGATCGGCGTGCAGGCGGGCCTGGCGGGGCGTCACCTCCCCGCGGACCTCGACCTCGCCGAACAGCTCCCGGGCCAGGCCCTCGACCCGCGCCGCGACGATCGCGTCGAGCCCGCCGACCGACAGGGAGAGGCCGCCGGTGGACTCGCCGTTCCAGTCGATGAAGACCGGGCGCGGCAGCCCTTCGATCGAGGTCGTGTCGACCGACACGTTCAGGGACGACCACGACTCGGAGATCTCGGCCTCGTAGCAGCGTGACACCTCCGCCGCCCCGGCCGTGATCGTGAAGTCCCGGGAGCACCCGCCGAACATGTCGTAGCGTGTGTACACGCGACAGTCGCAGGCGGGCTCGGCGCCCGTCACCACCCCCAGGAGCTCGGCGAGGAACACGAGCGCCGGCGCGTCGGCACCGGCCTGCTCGACCGCAGTTGCCCACCGCTCCCGCCTGCTCGTGCTCAGGGGTCCCGGTGCGCCGAGCTGCAGGTGCAGGGTGACGGGATCGGTCGACATGCCCTCAATCCTCCCGGGGCGCGCGTCGCGCGCGATCTCGATGGTAGATGCTCTGCCCTGTCGCGGCCAGCCGGCCGGCGGCCCGCCGGTGGCGAGTGGCCCCGGCACCGCCGCACCGCGGGATGGTCACGGCAGAGGGGGCGCCGGTGGGTGACCATCCGGAGCCTCGGCCGGGGGTGGCGTCGAGTCGCTCTCGCCGATGCCCGGGTTGGAAGACTCGTCTTCTCTGGCGGTCACCTCGGCCCACTCGCGGGCGAGGTTGGTCAGCCCTGACATGCGCACCGCGGCGACGACCCGGTCGCCCTCGACCCGGAGGTCGTGGTCGAGCTGGACCTCGTGAGCCGCCGCAGCCAGCCGCACGGCCTCGAGCCTCTCGGTGAGCAGGGCCCGCCACGGCTGCAGGGCTGCCGGATCGGCCGGGACGAGCACGAGCTCGATCTCGGCCCGGTCACGTGTGGGCACCGTGACGGCCAGCGTGGCCTGATCCAGGCCCTCGACGAGTGGCACGAGCGGGTTTTCGGGAGAATCCGCAGCCCCGGCCGGGAGCTCGGCCGTCACCTTCCCGGCGGCAGGACTGTCGGAGGGCCCCCGCACCGAGGCGAAGGTGCCAAGGGTGGTCAGGAGCCCCGTGCGGTTGGTGGCGGCCGCCACCAGCACGCGCCCCTCCTTGAGCCCGGCGTATCGGTCTTCCGGGAGGAACGACGGGCTGCGGGCGGGCGGCCCGTCGTCGGCCCGGTCCAGCGCCGCCTCGACCAGCCGCGTGTCGTCCGACCACAGCAGCGTCCCGCCGACAAAGCTCAACGAGCTGCTGTCCGAAAAGACCGTCACCTCCCGGCCGGCATGCGTCGTGACCGTGCTGGCCTTGCCCTCACGCCTGGCGGAGGAGGTGACCAGCGCACGGAGCGGGCGCACGAACCCCTTGAAGTTCGCGGCAAGCACGACGTGCCTTCGCTCGTCCTGCCCCGTGACGACCACGAGCGTGGCCTCGCTCGGGACCCACGCCCCCATGCCGCCGGCGGCCCGCTGGTCCTGGCCCGCCCCGAGCCTCTCGAGCCAGCGCCACGACTCGGGCAGCTTGCTGAACGTCCGTGCGTTCTGCCTGCGGCCGCTTTCCGTCACGAGGGTGCCGAGGAGCTCCACCAGCCCCCGGGCGCGCTCGTCCCCGGCGAAGTGCACGACCGCGACGGCTTCCGGAACGAGGACCACCTCGGTGGAGACCTGGGAGCCGGGGGCGACCACCCACCACGCGCCCCAGATCAGGAACGCCGCGACGGCGAGCCCGACGACGCCGCAGCCGATCGCGCAGCCGACAAGAACCTTCCGCCACGGCGAAGGAGCGGTGCGGGGCCCGCTGGGCGACAGGACCGGGACGGGGTGCCCGGGGATGATGAGAGGCGGTCCCGAGCTGGGTGGCGTCTGGCTGGGATCGAGGGTGGGCGATCGCATGGGTCCGGTGACCAGTGTAGCCCGCCAGCCGTGCAGCGTGTCAGCGAATCAGCGTTTCAGCAGATCGGCCAGACATCAACCCAGCCTGAGAGCACGGCGATGACAGGCTGATTCCCTGATTCCCTGAGGCTCTTGCAGAACTCTCGGCGCTCCGTCCCTCCCCCTCGCCCCCGCAGAGGGAGAGGGCCAGGGTGAGGGAGTGCAACTCATTTATTTTCAAGAACAAAGCGCCAATCACCTTATCCCTCTCCCCGCTTCGCGGGGCGAGGGGACCGGAGCGGTAACCCTTGAGACGTCGGATTCTGCAAGAAGCTCCCCTGATTCCCTGATTCGCCGATCCGCTGCACGGCTGATCCGCTGATCGGAACCCCCGGGGGAAGGTCCGGCGGCTGAGACGTGTTATCAACTTCGACGCCAGTGACGGTACGCCCGGTCTGGGGTCCTTGGGGGGATCCAACATGACACGCAGGTTCCTGGCCGCGGTGACCCTTGTTCTCGGCGCAGGCCTAGCGGAGGCCCGCGTGCAGCTCTTTCCCGGGGTGGCGCGCCTCGCGGGCGCCAACAACACGGTGTGGCGGTCGGACGGGGTGCTGCACAACCCCACCACGGCGGCGCAGACGGTGAAGCTGGAGCTGATCCCACGCGGATCGGCGACCGCGTCGGTGTTCACGACGCTGCAGCTCCAGCCTGGCCAGACCCGCACCATCGACAGCGTGCACGACCTGCTCGGGGCGCCGGACGGCGCCGGGGTGCTCCGGGTGACGGGCGATGTCGCGGCCTGGTTCCGCTCCTACAACCAGGGGGCGCAGGGGACGTTCGGTCAGGACCTGCCCCCCCTCGACCCGGCTGGCGGATATGCCGCGTGGACGCTGATGGCGTACGCCTTCG
>JALOLB010000018.1 GCA_025456225.1 Thermoanaerobaculaceae bacterium | reverse complement strand
TCGTGGTGGCGATCTTCTTCTTCATCTTCCGGGAGGCGGCCCCGGTGCTGTGGGACAAGGGGTTCAGCATCTTCGAGTTCCTCTTCAGCACCGAGTGGTATCCGACCTCCGTGAGCAACGTCCGGTACGGCACCCTCGCGTTGACCGTGGGCACCCTGAGCGTGACGGCCGTGGCCATTGCCCTCGCCGTGCCGTTCGGGCTGGGGGCCGCCATCTACGTCTCCGAGTTCTGCGGCCCGAGGCTCCGGGAATCGCTGAAGATCGTCATCGAGCTGCTGGCCGCCATCCCGAGCGTCGTCTGGGGGTTCATCGGCCTGACCGTGATGAGCAAGACGATCATGGCGCTCACCGGCACGGCGGTGGGGGTGAACCTCCTCAACGGCGGCGTCATCCTCGCGCTCATGAGCGTGCCGATCATCGTCTCGATCGGGGAGGACGCCCTCAAGGCCGTGCCGGACTCGTACCGCGAGGCCGCGCTGGCGCTCGGCGCGACCCGCTGGCAGGTCGTGTACCGGGTCCTCCTGCCTGCCGCGAAGAACGGCCTGCTGGCCGCAGTGCTGCTCGGCGTCGGACGGGCGGTCGGCGAGACCATGGCCGTGCTGATGGCCACCGGCCACGCCGTGCACATCCCCGACGGGCTCCTCAACTCGGTGCGCACCCTCACGGCCAACGTCGCAGCCGAGCTGGGCGAGGCGCCTGCCGGGTCCAGCCACTACCGGGTGCTGTTCCTGACCGGGGTGCTCCTGTTCTGGATCACCCTCGCGGTGAACGTCGCAGCGGACCTGGTCGTGCGCGGCATTCGGAGGAAGTAGGCCACCATGGACGCCATCGCCCCGCCGGTCACCCGCTTCGCCCGCACCCCCGGGGTGGCACGCCGCGAGCGCCTTCAGGCGGTTGCGAAGTGGGTCTTCTTCACCATGGCGCTCGCGATGATCGTGCCCCTCGTCGCAATCGTCGTCTATCTCCTCGTCCAGGCCGCACCTTCACTCAACTGGGAGTTCCTGGTCGAGGTGCCGAAGAAGGGCATGCGCGAGGGGGGCATCTGGCCGGCGTTCGTGGGCACGCTCTATCTCGTCGCGATCTCGCTCGCGATCGCCGCGCCGATCGGCGTGCTCGCCGCGATCTACCTCAACGAGTACTCGCGGGAGAGCTGGTTCAACCGCGTGATCAACCTCGCCGTCATCAACCTCGCCGGGGTGCCGAGCATCGTCCACGCCCTCTTCGGCCTCGGCGCCTTCGTCTACGCGGCGCGCTTCGGCTACTCCATCATCTCGGCCTCGCTCACCCTCGCCATCATGACCCTGCCGGTGATCATCGCCAGCACCCGCGAGGCGCTGGCCTCGGTGCCGATGTCGTTCCGGGAGGCGTGCTGGAATGTCGGCGCGACGCGCTGGCAGACGATTCGCGCCGTGGTTCTGCCCAACTCCATCTCCGGGATCCTCACCGGCGTCATCCTGCAGGTCAGCCGGGCCGCCGGGGAGACCGCCCCGATCATGTTCACCGGCGCCGTCTTCTTCAAGGCGGTGCAGCGCGGCGACTGGTTCCCGTACCGCCTGGGCGACCAGTGCATGGCCCTGTCGATGCACCTGTACACCGTCTCGACCCAGGTGCCCAACGTCCGGGAGTCGATTCCCTACGCCACCGCGGTGGTGCTGCTCGGCTCCGTGCTCCTCGTCAACGCCACCGCGATCGCCGTGCGGGTCTGGCTGCGCGGCAGGAAGAAGTGGTGAGGCCGTGAGCGGGGGCACCGTGACCCTCGAGGTGCGGGACCTGCGCCTCGCCTACGGCGCCCGGGAGGCCCTGCGCGGCATCTCCTTCGACGTCAACCGCAACGAGATCTTCGGCGTGATCGGGCCCGCCCAGTCCGGCAAGACGTCGCTCCTGAAGTGCCTGAACCGCACCATCGACCAGGTGGCGGGGACCACCCTGTCCGGCACCATCCGCTTCGACGGCGAGGACGTGCTCCGCCTGCGGGACGTCTTCTCGCTGCGGCGCCGGATCGGCATGGTGGCGCCGCTGCCGGTCGGGCTGCCGATGTCGATCTACGACAACGTGGCGTTCGCCCCGCGCTGTGCGGGGATGCACCACCGGGCGGACCTCGACGCCATCGTCGAGCGCTGCCTGCGCCAGGCGGCGCTGTGGGACGAGGTCAAGGACCGGCTCCCAAGCCTGGGCACCGCGCTCTCGGGCGGCCAGCAGCAGCGCCTGACGATCGCCCGCGCCCTCTCCCACCAGCCCGAGGTGCTCTGCCTGGACGAGTTCTCCATCGCCATCGACCCGGTCACCACGATGCGCATCGAGGACGTGCTCCGGGAGCTCCGGGGGGAGATGACGATCATCCTCGTCACCAACCTCGTGCAGCAGGCGAGGCGCCTGGCCGACCGCACGATGTTCCTGTGGAACGGGGAGATCGTCGAGCTGGGGCCGAGCAGCGTCGTGTTCTCGGACACCCCGGCCAGCCGCCGCACCTACGAGTACGTCAACGGGATCTTCGGATGAGCCCGACCGCGGCGCTCTCGATCGTGACGCGGGGCCTGAACCTCTGGTACGGCTCGTTCCAGGCGCTCATCGACGTGTCGATCGGCATCCGGGAGCGCCAGATCACGTCGCTGATCGGGCCGTCCGGGTGCGGCAAGACGACGCTGCTGCGCTGCTTCAACCGCATCAACGAGCGCTTCAGCTACGTCCGCACCACCGGCGAGATCGAGGTCCTCGGCCAGAGCATCCTCGCCCCCGAGGTGTCGCTCATCGAGCTGCGGAAGGCGGTGGGGATGGTGTTCCAGCGCCCCAACCCGCTGCCGATCTCGGTCTACGAGAACGTCGTGTTCGGGCTGCGGGTGCACTCCCGGCGCTCGGAGCTCCGCCGCTCCGAGCTCGACCAGGCGGTGGAGACCGCCCTCACCGAGGTCGGGCTCTGGAAGGACCTCAAGGACCGCCTGGGCGCCAGGGCCACGACGCTGCAGCTCGAGCAGCAGCAGAAGCTCTGCATCGCCAGGCTGCTGCCGCTCAAGCCCGAGGTGATCCTCATGGACGAGCCGTGCTCGGCCCTCGACGTGGAGGCGACACGGGCCATCGAGGAGCTCATGTTCACCCTCCGGGAGCGCTACACGATCGTCATCGTGACCCACAACATGGCCCAGGCCCGCCGCGCCAGCGACGAGTGCATCTTCATGCTGCTCGGCGAGGTCGTCGAGCACAGCCCGACCGCCGACCTCTTCCTGAACCCCCGCAAGGAGAAGACCGCCGACTACATCGAAGGCCGATACGGCTGATCCACCCCCGCCCACCCGGGCTTCAGGCCTCAGACCTCAGGCCTCAGGCAAGACAAGGACGGATTAGGGTGGGTGGGGGAGCTGAGGCCTGAGGCCGGGTGGTGGGGCGGGTGGAAGACCTGAGGCCTGGCCTGCTCGACAACTGCTCGAGCGTTCTGGTCGTCCAGGCTGTCACTTCTCAACTCACGACCCTGTGCGTCCGGGGAATGGTATCGTTCGGGTTCGGCGTCGCGGCGCCCGGGAGGCAGGCATGTGCGGGATTTTCGGGATCGTCACCAACCGTGAGCAGGGGCTCGGCCCGGTGCTCACGGATGCAGCGCGGCGGCTGTCCTACCGTGGCTACGACTCGGTGGGGTGTGCCACCTTCCACGCCGACCACTCGGTGGACCTCCGCAAGGACAAGGGCAAGGTCGACGAGGTGGCGAGCCGCCTGGGCTTCGCCGAGATGACCGGCACGCGCGGCATCACCCAGCTCCGCTGGGCCACCTTCGGCACCCCCTCGACGATCAACGCCCAGCCCCACTTCGACTCCGACGGCGACCTCGTGGGCGCCCACAACGGCAACGTCGTCAACAACGTCGAGCTGCGCCTCCAGTTCGCCGCCGAGGGCATGACCGTGCGCTCGGAGAACGACGGCGAGTCCTGCGTGCACGCCGTGGAGCGCTGGTTCGACCGCGGCTTCGACATGGTCGAGTCGATCCGCCGCGCCTACGGCGACCTGCAGGGGGACTACGCCTTCGTCATCGGCCACGTCGGGGAAGACAAGCTGTACGCCATCAAGAAGGGCTCCGGTCTGGTCGTCGGGCTGACCGACGACACCACCTGCGTCTCCTCCGACCTGCCGTCGATCCTCCCCCTCACCCGCCGCATCCTGCGCATCCACGACGGGGAGATCGCCATCCTCTCGCCGGGCAGCGTCGAGCTGGTGCGGGTCGCCGACGGCGAGGCCATCCAGCGCGACCCCGAGGAGATCGTCGAGACCATGGAGGCGGCCCAGAAGGGCGGCTACCCGCACTTCATGCTCAAGGAGATCCACGAGCAGCCCCAGGTCGCCCGCGAGCTGCTGCACCTGCTGGACGCCTCCGTGGACGTCGCCGGGTACGTCGAGAAGATGCGCAAGGCCCGCCACCTCTACCTCGTCGCCTGTGGCACCTCGTACCACGCCTGCATGCTCGGGGCGGTGTACCTGGCACGGCTGGCCGGCCGCGCCGCCGTGCCGGTGCTGGCGCCGCAGTTCATCGCCCAGTACGGCCCCGCCCTCGGGCCCGAGGACGTCGGGGTGTTCGTCAGCCAGTCCGGCGAGACCAAGGACGTGCTCAACGCCCTCAACGTCGCCCGGGAGCGCGGCGTCGAGGTGCTGTCGCTGGTCAACGTGATCGGCTCGACGCTCATGGTCACCGCCGACCGCTGCCTGCCCCTGGCCTGCGGCTACGAGATCTCGGTGCCGGCCACCAAGACGTTCCTCAACCAGGTGGTGGCGTTCCTGTACCTGGCGATGCGCATGGGCGGGCACCCGACCGCCATGCTCTACGACCTGCCCCGACTCATCGAGGCGACGCTGCAGCAGGTGGAGCCCCAGATCCCGGCTCTCGAGCAGGCGCTCCTGCCCTGGCACGACACCTACTGCCTGGGCTACGGCGCGACCTACCCGATCGCCCTCGAGGGCGCCCTCAAGCTCAAGGAGGTCACGTACATCCACTGCGAGGGGATGCTCTCCACCGAGTTCAAGCACGGGCCGCTCTCGGCGGTCTCCGACGCGTACCCGGTGATCTTCGTGGCGGGCCCCGAGAACGTGCCTCTCATCGTCTCGGGGATCAACGAGGTCTCCTGCCGCGGCGGCCGCACCATCATCATCGGCGAGGAGGACCCCCGCCTGCGCGCCAACGGCCACGACCTGCTGGTGCTGCCCAAGTCGGGGCCGCTGTTCTCGCCGATCCTCGGCATCCTGCCGCTCCAGCTCCTGGCCTACCGGGTGAGCGTCGCCAAGGGGTTCGACCCCGACTTCCCCCGCAACCTCTCGAAGACGTTGACGGTGGACTGAGGGACCCCCACCCACCCACCCAGGCCTCAGGTTCTCCGCCCTCCCACCCCTCCGGCCTCAGGCCTCAGGTCCCCCACCCTCCCTTTGAGGGACTGTCTCCGCCGGCGGTGTCGGTGCCGACCGACGCTGACGCGCGCCTCCTGGCGCACCTCCGCGCCTGGTGACCTCGAGTTAACCACCTCCCGGTCTGCATCGTAGACGGACCTTGATGGTGCGCCTCGGGAATGCTGGAGGGCTGGTCGTGACAAGCCGGCGGCGGTGAGCCCGCTCGACCTGAGGGTTCGGCCTCACAAGGAGAGAGAGATGAGCATGAAGGCGTTGGGAATCGTGGGGGTTGGTCTCCTGTCGGCAGACGTGGTGCTGGCTCAGGCGGCGGTCATCCCCTTCGACGATGCACACTGGAACCTGGACAGGGCCCAGGTCGTGCAGCACCTCGACCGCAGCGCCGTGATGGGGATGGCCGTCCTGAAAGACGTCGAGATCGAGAACGGCGTCATCGAGGTCGACGTGGCGGTCAGCGGCGCCCGCTCGTACCCCGGCGTGATCTTCCGCAGCCAGGGGGATGGCTCCTGGGAACGCTTCTACATCCGTCCCCACCGCTCGGGTCGGGTTCCCCCCTCGCTTTACAGCGACGTCCTGCAGTATCTGCCCGGTTGGAACCGGGTCGACTCCTGGCAGCTCTACTCCGGTCCGGGCTACACCGCCGGCGCGGTCATCCCCACAGGGCGTTGGCTCCACGTGCGGATCGAGGTGTCCGGCGACCGGGGTCGGGTCTTCCTGGAGAACGCCACCCAGCCCGACCTGGAGATCCCGCGCCTGCGCCACGGCCTCCGCACGGGCGGCATCATGCTGATGGGACCGGCCGACGGCTCGGCCTACTTCAGCAACTTCTCCGTGCGGGCCGAGAAGGCGCTGGACCTCGGTCCCTCACCGCGCCAGGACATCCCCCCCGGCTTCATCCGCGCCTGGCAGGTGTCCCAGGTCCTGCCGGCCCTGGAGATCGACGACAGCGGGACCGGCCTGCCCGACGTGGCGGCCCACCTGCAGTGGCGCGATCTGCCGGCCGATGAGAACGGCCTGGTCGATATCGCCCGGGTCCAGGGGCGGACGGGACAGCCCGACACCGTGTTCCTGAGGACCAGGATCGCCGCCGACCACGCCGAGATCCGACCCTACAAGCTCGGCTACAGCGACGCTGTCACCCTCTACCTGAACGGCAGCAAGATCTTCAGCGGCGACAGCTCCTACCAGGGTCGCGATCCCTCGTTCCTGGGCATCATCGGCCTGAGCGACACCGTCTGCCTGCCGCTCCGAGCGGGCGAGAACGAGCTCCTGGTCAGCCTGAGCGAGCTCATGGGCGGCTGGGGGTTTGAGATGCAGCGTGCCGACGCCGAGTTCCGGGCCCCGGGCGTGACGCGGAAGTGGAAGACGGGGAAGAGCTTCAGCACCCCTGAGTCGGTCGCATGGGACCCCGTGCGTGAGGTCGTCTACGTGTCCAACTACGATCCGTTCCATCCCAGTCGCGAGGAGGGCCGCCAGGTGATTCACCGCCTCGCGGTCCAGGGCGGCGAGCCCGAGGTGCTGGCCAGAGGGTTGCGCAACCCCACCGGGCTGGTGGTGCGCAGGGACTCGCTGTTTGCCGTGGAAGGCCAGGGGGTGGTCGAGATCGCGCTGCCGGGCGGCGAGGTCAGGCAACGCATCGGCGTGCCCGATGCGGGCCGTCTGAACGACATCGACGTGGACGGGGCGGGGGTGCTGTTCGTGTCGGACTCGCTCCAGGGCGTGATCTACCGCATCACCGCCGGCAAGGCAGAGGTCTGGCTGCGCGGCCCCGAGGTCAGTCAGCCCAACGGCGTGTGCCTGAGCGGCGGCCGGTTGGTGTGGGCCAACAACGGCGACGCCTTCCTGAAGTCGGTGGACCTGGAGAGCAAGCAGATCACCCACCTCGCGAGCTTCCCGGGCGGCCTCATGGACGGCGTCACCAACGGCCCCAACGGCTCCTGGCTGGTCTCACACAACCAGGGGCGGCTCTCCCAGGTGAACGCCAGGGGAGAGGTGACCGTGCTGCTCGACCTGACCGTGCCGGGCACGGTCATCGCCGATTTCGCCTACATCCCCCGGGAGAACCTCCTCGTCCTCCCGACCTTCTTCGACAACCGGGTGGTGGCCGAGACGCTCACGGTGGACTGAGGGGACCCCCACCCCCCACCCAGGCCTCAGGTTGTCCACCCACCCTACCGCCCGGCCTCAGGCCTCAGCCCCACACCCACCCAGTCCTGTCTTGCAGTGCCTGAGGCCTGAGGTCTGAGGTCTGAGGCCTTGGTAGGGGGGCTGATTCGCTGATACGCTGGTCGGGGTGGGGGACGGGCCGATGGACCGAGCGAGCGAGGACCGGCTGCTGGCCCTGGCCGTGGCGCGGGGGGATCTCCGGCTCGAGGATCTGGGCGAGGTCGAGAGCGCAGGCCCCGCCGGATCCCGCGTCGCGCGCCTCGTGGCCTCCGGTCGCCTGGCCGCCACGGCGGTGGACGACCTGCAGGCCGGTGTGACCCGTCTCGACGCCGGCATCCCCGACCCTCCCGGCTCGTCGGCGCCCAGGGCCCTCAACACCATGGCCCTGCTGGCCCTCCCTGACGAGCTCCCCGCCGGCCAGAGGATCGGCCGGTACGAGATCGTCGGCTCGATCGGCCGCGGCGGCATGGGCCAGGTCTACGACGCCTTCGACCCGTCCCTGGCGCGCCACGTCGCGCTCAAGGTCCTGCGCTCCGACAGCCCCGAGCTGGCGCAGCGCTTCGTCCGGGAGGCCCAGGCCCAGGCGCGCATCGACCACCCCAACGTCTGCCAGGTCTTCGAGGTCGGCGAGGAGGGCGGGCGGCTGTACATCGCCATGCAGCGCATCGCCGGTCAGACCCTCGGCCGGATCGCGCCCGAGCTGACCCTCGAGCAGCGGGTCCGGGTCCTCGCAACCGTGGCCGAGGCGGTCCACGAGGCCCATCGCCAGGGCCTCATCCACCGCGACCTCAAGCCCGGCAACATCATGGTCGAGCGGCTCCCCGACGGCACCCTGACCCCGTACGTGCTCGACTTCGGCCTGGCCCTCGACCAGCAGGCCCCGGGGTTGACGCGGACCGGGGTGGTAATGGGCACGGTGCAGTACATGGCGCCCGAGCAGGCGCGGGGCGACACGCACACGGTGGACCGCCGGGCGGACGTGTGGAGCCTCGGGGCGGTCCTGTACGAGCTCGCGAGCGGCGTGCCGCCGTTTGAGGGCAGCGGCGAGGCGGAGGTGCTGCTCAAGGTCATGCAGCAGGAGGCGCCGCCCCTTCGCCTCCGGGCCCCGCACATTCCCACGGACCTCGACACCATCGCCATGAAGTGCCTGGAGCGGGATCCGCAGCGGCGCTACGACTCGGCCCGCGCCCTCGCCGAGGACCTGCAGCGGTTCCTCGACGGCGATCCTCTCGTCGCCCGTCCCGCGAGCCTCCTCCAGCGCCTGGTCAAGCGCGCCCGCAAGCACCGCGCCGTGGTGGCGACCGCGGCGATCTTCCTGGTGGTGCTGCTGGGCCTCGTCGGGGTGGGTGTGCGGGGCCGGCTGCGGGCTGCGGAGCGGGCCCGGGTGGCCCAGCAGTTCGGCCAGGAGATCGAGCGCATGGAGGGCTTCCTGCGCTACGCCTATGCCCTGCCGCTCCACGACGTGCGGCCCGAGCGGGCGCTCGTGCGCAGCCGCATGGACTCCGTGGCGGCGCGGGCCCGGGAGCTCGGCCGGCCCGCGGCCGGACCGGCCAGCTACGCCCTGGGACGCGGCCACCTCGCCCTGGGCCAGCCGGCCCTGGCCCGGGAGCACCTGGAGCAGGCGTGGCGCCTCGGCTACCGGACACCGGAAACCGCGTTCGCCCTCGGACAGACCATGGCCCTGCTCTACCGCGACGCCCTCGACGAGGTGCAGCGCATCTCCATCAAGGAGCTGCGCGAGCTCCGGCGCGCGGCGCTGCAGGCGAGCTTTCGCGCCCCGGCCCAGCAGTACCTCGAGGCCAGCCGCGGCGCCGTCCTGGAGGCCCCGAGCCTCCCGGAGGGGCTGGTGGCGCTGCTCGACGAGCGGTTCGACCAGGCCCTGACGAGCTGCGACGCGGCCACCCGGGAGGCGCCCTGGCTGTATGAGCCGCACCTGCTGCGGGGCGAGACCCTGATGGCTCGAGCCCAGGCCGCGCAGGACCGGGGAGACGTGGCCGCCTCCCTCGCCGATCTCGCCCAGGCCCACGATGCGTTCGCCCGTGCCGCCGACATGGCCCGCTCCGATCCCCGGGTCCACGTGGCCCTGGGACGGCACGCCATCTCGATCCTCGGCATCCAGCGGCTGCGCGACACGGACCTCCGGGAGCCGTTCGAGCAGACCCTCCGCGCGACCGAGCAGGCGCTGCGCGCCGACCCGGACGACGTCGCGGCGCTCCGCCTCCAGGCCACCGCCTACTACTACTGGGGCGAGGCGCACCTGCGGCGGGGCACCGGGCCGCCGGACGCCCTCGACACCGCGGCGGCGCTGGCCGAGCGGGCCCTGCGGCTCGACCCCCGGGACGCCATCTCGCTGCAGACCTTGGGCACGGTCAACATGATGCGGGCGCTGCAGGTCGAGATGCGCCGGGGCGCAGACCCCCGTGCGTCCCTGGACCGGGCCGTGGGGTTCCTCGACCGGGCGCTCGCGATCAACCCCGGCCTCGTGCCGGCCCAGGTCAACCGCGCCACGTGCAGCGCCGTCCGCGCCGAGTACGAGATCGCCAGGGGTCTCGACCCGCGACCCAGCCTCGAGGCTGCAGCCGCCGGCCTCGAGAAGGTCCTCGCGGTCGGCCCGATGGTCATGCCCCTCCTCAACAACCTGGGCAACGTCCACTACCGCAGGGGGCTGTGGGAAAGCGGGCACGGGGTCGACCCCAGGCCCTCCTACACCCGGGTCGTGCAGGCCTGCGAGAAGGCGATCGCCGCCAGCCCATCGCTGCCGCAGGCCTACAACCTCATGGGCGCGGCCTGGGCGGCGGTCGCGAAGTACCAGGTCAGCCACGGCGTCGACCCGGAACCCGACCTGGCACGCGCCGTCGCCGCCTACGAGCAGGCGCTCGATCGCAACCCCCAGTACGCCCTGGCGATCAACAACATCGGCGAGGCCCACCTCGTCCGCGCGTCCTACCTGCTGGCCCGCGGCGACGACCCGGGCGCCGAGCTCGCCCGGGCCCTCGGCACCCTGCGGCGCGTCCTCACCGTCAACCCCGGGTTCGGCGAGGAGGTCTTCAACAACACCGCCCAGGCCCACATCCTGGCCGCCCGGGTCGAGCTCCTGGCAGGTCGGGGTGTCACGTCGCAGCTCGCCGAGGCTCGCGCCGCCTCCCGCCGCGCCCTGGAGGCCAACCCGCGGTCCTACCGCGGGCTCGCGGATCAGGCGAGTGCCGAGCTGGTGGCGGCGCGCTGGGCTGCCGACCGGCAGCTCTCGCCAGTGGCGGCGCTCGACCGTGCGGCCGAGAAGCTGGCGACGGCGGTCGCGCTCAACCCGACCGAGATCGCCGGCCACGAGGTCGGCGCCGAGCTCGCCGTGGTGCGGGCGAGCTGGCTCCTCCGGCAGGGGCGCGACGCCGGCGCCGCGTTGACGGCCGGCCTCGCGGCAGTCGAGCGCGGCCTGGACGTGAACCCCCGGGCGCCGGTGTTGCTGGCCTGGAAGGGGACGCTCACCTGGCTGGCCGGGCAGAACGACGGAGCCGCCGAGGCGCGCCGGGACGCGGCCCGCCAGGCGGAGCTCGCGTGGCAGCAGGCCCTGGCTATCAACCCGCTGCTGGCACGGGAGATCGCGCCATTCAGGCAGGAGGCAGGCGGGGCGAGCTGAGGGCTCGCCTGTCGCGGCCCCGGCTCGCGCTCCGACTCACCCGCACCAGCACCCCGGGACGCCGCGGACGAGGAGCCGCGCGGTCAGGGGAGGGCGCAGCCGAGGAACGCCTGCAGCTCGCCGGTCTGGTTCCCGGCCAGCCGTCTGGCCAGGGCGACGGCACCCGGATCACCCAGGGACTGGCGGCATGCCGTCGCATCGAGCCCGAGATCTGTCAGCCCCACCTGCGCACCGCCGTGGAGGATCGTCACCCGTTCCACCAGGTTGCCGAGCTCCCGCACGTTGCCCGGCCACGGCGCCAGCGCCAGCGCCGCCATGGCCGCCGCGCCGAAGACCGGCGGCGGCACGTGGTGCCGCTCGGCGGCCCGGCTCGCGAGGTGGAGGGTCAGGGCCGGGACGTCCTCGCGCCGCTCGGCAAGCGCCGGCAGCCGGATCGGGAAGACGTGCAGCCGGTGGAAGAGGTCGCGGCGAAACAGGCCGGTCTCGACCCGTGCCTCGAGGTCGCGGTTGGTGGCGGCCAGGATGCGCACGTCCACCACCACCTCCGACTCGCCCCCGAGCCGCGTGATGTGGTGCTCTTCGACCGCCCGCAGCAGCTTGCTCTGGGTCGCCGGCGGCACCTCGCCGACCTCGTCGAGGAACAGCGTGCCGCCGTGGGCCTGCTCGAAGCGCCCCAGGTGCCGGGCCGCCGCGCCGGTGAACGCCCCCCGCTCGTGGCCGAAGAGCTCGGACTCGACCAGCGTCTCGGGCACGGCGGCGCAGTTGAACGCCACGAACGGCCCGCCGCGCCGCGGCGAGAGGTGGTGCAGGGCACGGGCGAAGAGCTCCTTGCCGCTGCCCGACGGCCCCAGCAGCAGCACCGCGGCGTCGGTGGGCGCCACCCGCCGCAGCACCCCCACGGCCGCCAGGAAGCTCGGCGCCGTGCCGACCAGCACCGGCATGCCGGCCTCCACCGGGAGTGCTGCCAGCAGCACCCGGCGCGGCTCCACCGCGGCCCTCAGGGCAACCAGCACCACGTCCATGTCGAGCGGCTTGGTGAAGTAGTCGCGGGCCCCGAGCTTCAGCGCCTCCACCGCCGTCTGCACGGTGGCGAAGCCGGTGATGAGGAACACCGGCAACTGGGCGTCGGCGGCCCGGGCGGCCCGCAGGACCTGGAGGCCGTCCGCCCCCGGCAGCTTGAGATCGGTGACCACGGCCAGCATCGGCCCCGGCGTGGCAAGCCGGGCCACCGCCTCGTCGCCCCGCAGCACCACCTCCACCTCGTAGCCCTCGGCACCCAGCGTCTCGGCCAGCATCTCGGCCAGGGACGGCCGGTCCTCGACGATCAGCACCGGCGCGCTCATGCGGCACCACCCGACGGCAGCGTGAGCACGAACCGCGCGCCGCCCCCGGGCGGCTCCTCGAAGGTGATGTCGCCCTCGTGCAACCGGGCCAGGCGCCGCGACACCGCCAGCCCCAGCCCTCCCGACGGCTTGGTCGACGCGAACGGGCGGAACAGCCGTCCCCTCACCTCCGGGCTCACCCCCGGCCCGGTGTCCTCCACCACCACCCGCAGGCGGCCAGCACTCTCCGTTGCCTGGACCGTCACCGACCCTCCGGCGGCCACGGCCTCGGCCGCGTTGCGCAGGAGGTTCTCGAGGATCACCCCCAACGCCATGCGGTCCGCCTCCACGACCTGGGGCAGCTCGGCAACCCGCAGGTCGAGGCCCGGGAACGAGGCCCGCACCCGCTGGGAGACCTCCTCCAGCACCGCACCGATCTCGCAGCGCCCGCGCTGCAGCTCGTGGGGCTGGGCAAAGCTCAGGAAACGGTCCAGGAGCGCTCCCAGCCCGCCGGCCTCCTGCTCCATGGCGGCCACGAAACGGTCGCGCCGCGCCTCGTCCGCGTCGGGCAGCAGCCGCAGGTAGCCGCGGATCGTCGCCAGGGCGTTGCGGAGCTCGTGCGCCATGCCGGCCGACAGCTCGCCGAGCTGGGCCATCTGCTCGCGCTCGGCGAGGGCGCGCTCCAGGGCTTCCACGGAGGTGCGGTCACTGACGAACACCACCTGGCCGAGGCTGGCACCGCCCGAGGCCAGCAGCGGAAAGCGCCGTACCTCCATCAACCTCTCCCCCAGGGCGTGCCGTCCGTCGCTCCAGAGCGCCTCCGGGAGCCACCTGCCCACCTCGACATCTCCGCCCAGAAGCGCCTGGGCTGCCGGGTTGTGGGCCCGCACGGCACCCGTCGCATCGGTGATCACCACCCCGAAGGAGGCCTCGCGGCTGAGCACCTGCGTCAGCACCTCCAGCTCGTCGGCCCGCTGCCGGGCGTCGGCCTCCGAGGTCTCGAGCCGGCGCACGGCGTCGCGGAAGGTGGCGACCAGGAACCGGTCCTCGGGCTCCTCCCCGGGCCCCCGGGTGACGCGGACCGCCTCGGCCAGCAGCTCCCGGTAGGGGGCGAGCGCCCGGGTGATGAGCGCCCAGGCCAGCACGGCGCCCCCGACCCCCACGACCAGCGCCAGGATGGCGCCGGCCGTCCGCCAGGTGGCCGCGGTGCTGGCCCGCCGGGCGTGCTGCACGACGCGGATGACCCGCCCGTCCGCCAGGGGCTGATAGGCCACCACGAGCGGCTTCCCCTCCCAGGCATGCGGCCCGCTCTGGGGCGAGCCGGCCCGCTCCCACGCCTGCCGCGAGCTCCAGGGCCACCAGGCCGGGTCCTGGGGGCCGTACTCGCCGAGGGACCACACGACCCTGCCACCCGCGAACAGCGCAGCGCCCCACCCCTCGGTGCGGAGCGCCGCGTAGTAGCGCGCCGACTCGGCCGGCGACAGGTGTCCGGCCAGCAGCTTGGCCGCCGTCGCGGTGCCGAAGCGGGCCTCCTCCTCGACCAGGCTGGCGACGCTCAGCACCCCCCCCATCTCCACCGCCACCATCGCCACGAGCATCAGCAACGCCGCGCCGATCAGCAGCTTCGCCTCGCGGAAGCGGCGGGAGGGCAGCACCGAGGTCACGGCCCGACCCACCCCAGGAACCGTGCGAGCTCGGGCGCCCAGAACGCCACCGGCACAGCCGCGACGCACAGGAACGTCCCGAACGGCAGCTCCGTGTCACTCTTGCCCCGCCCCAGTGCGATCAGGCCCAGACCCACGGCCCCGCCGGCCAGGGAGCCCAGGACCAGGGTCATGAGCATGCCGCGCCACCCCAGGAACGCCCCGAGCATGGCCAGGAGCTTGACGTCCCCCCACCCCATGCCCTCGCGCCCGCGCAGCCACCGGTAGCCGTAGATGACGGCGATCGGGATGACCGCCCCCACCGCCGCGCCCAGCAGCGCGTCACGCAGAATCGGCCACCCCTCGAGGGCGGCGCCTCCGAGCCCCAGGGCGAGGCCAGGCAGGGTCAGCACGTCGGGCAGCAGGTGGTGCTCCAGGTCGATCCACGCGAGGGGGACCAGGAGCAGCATCAGGACCGCGACCTCGGCGGCCGCCACGGTGAGCCCGAAGCGGTGGTGCACGAGCGCCAGCAGGCCCGCCGTCGTCAGCTCCACCAGCGGGTAGCGCCAGGAGATGGGAGCCCCGCAGTGCCGGCAGCGACCCAGTAGCCACAGGTAGGAGAGCACCGGCACGTTGTCGTACCACGCGACGAGCGCGCCGCACCCGGGACAGTGGGAGCGCGGTCGCCACAACGACATCTCCCGCGGCACCCGGTGGATGACCACGTTGAGGAAGCTCCCCATCGCCAGGCCGTAGACGAAAACGATGGCGGTGACGGCCCATCCCGGAGTCACGACGTCCTCCCGGCCGCTCGCGCCGGCTCGACCCCGGCCAGCAGCCGCCCGTACAGCGCCTCCTGCTGGCGCACCATCAGCTCGCGGTCGAAGCCCTCGAGCCCCTCGCCGGCGTGGCGCGCCAGCTCGGCCCGGCGCGCGGGATCGGCCAGGAGCTCTCCCACCCGCCCGACCAGGGCGCCGACATCGCCGGGCGGCACGGCAAGGCCGTTGACACCGTCCCGCACCACCTCCCGCACCCCGTCCACGGCCATCGCCACCACCGGCCTGCCGGCCGCGAGCGCCTCGACGACGGCGCGCGGCAGCCCCTCGAAGCGGGACGTGAGCGTCACCACCGTGGCCGCGTCCAGCACCGCCGGGATGTCGCGCCGCCAGCCTGGCAGGTGCAGCCGTCCCCCGAGCCCGGCCGCGTGTCGCTGCGCCTCGAGCCGCGGCCGCAGCTCCCCGTCCCCGACCAGCAGGAAGTGGGCGTCCGGGAAGCGCGGCGCCAGCGCCGCGGCCAGCGCCACGAAGCGCTCCGGAGCCTTCTGGGGCTTGAGGCAGGAGACCTGGACGACGAGCGGCGCGTCCGCGCCGATGCCGAGCTCGCGGCGCACCCCGTCGCCGCCGGTCCGGTGCCGAAACGCCCCGAGGTCGATGCCGGAGCGGATCACGGTCACCTGCTCCCGCTCGAACAGCCCGAGGGCCAGCCCCTGCTCGAGATTCTCTTCGGACACCGCGATGAAGGCGGTGGTCCAGCGCGCCGCCAGCCGCTCGACGGCCAGGAACGCGGCCCGCACCGGGGCCGCCTGGTGGTCGCCGAAGCCGTAGCCGTGGATGGAGTGCACCACCACCGGTACCCGCTCCCGGCGCGCCGCCAGCCGGCCGAGGATGCCGGCCTTGGAGGAGTGGGTGTGGACGATGTCGGGGGCGAAGTCGCGGATCGCGCGCCTGAGCTCGCCGACCGCCCGCGCGTCGCGCCAGGGGCGCACCTCCCGGCGCAGGGACGGCAGCTCGTGGAGCCGCACGTCCCCAAGGCCCCGCGCCTCGGGCAGCAGCTCCCCCTCGTCGGCGCACGCCAGGCCCACCGCGAAGCGCTCGCGGTCCAGCATCCTGCAGGTGTCCAGGGTGTTCCGCTGCGCCCCGCCGAGCTCCAGCATGGTGATGACATGCAGCACCCGGGCCGCGCTCACGAGCACGCCCCCGCCGCCGCGATCCCGTCGTGGAGGGCGTCCTCCATGGAGGCGTACTTCCACTCCGCCCAGCGCCCCGCCAGCACCACCCCGGCCCCGGCGAGGCAGCGGCGCAGGGTGTCGACCGCCTGCGCCCGCGCCCGGTCGAAGACCACGTAGCCGGGGTCCACCCGCGCCTCCACCCGCACCGCGATGCGCTCGCGGCGCAGCAGGCCGAGCGCCTCGAGGCCGTCCAGGCAGCGCTCCCACAGGTCCTCGGGGACCGGCGCCCCCATCGGCACGCTCACCTCCACCGAGACCGTGTGGCACCCCTCCGGCGCCACGCGCCCGTGGTTGGAGGGGAAGCCGACCCGGTAGAACGGGACGCGCGCCTCGGGCACGTACAGCCAGTGCTCGCGACGGGGCGGCGGCCCCTCGACCCCGAGGTTGAGGTTGAGCACCGCCACGGCCCGCAGCGCGCGCGCCGCGGCCCGGGCCTGAGCCGGCAGGTCGACGCACAGCGCCGCCAGGTGGGCCAGGGAGGCCGTGGCGATCAGCCTCTCCCAGCCGAGCACCTCGCCCGACTCCAGCTCCGCCCGCCGCTCGCCCAGGTGCAGCGCGCGCACGGCGCACCCCAGGCGCAGATCCCCGACACCCCCGGCCAGCGCCCCGGCGAGCAGGCTGATGCCGCCCCGGCGCGGGTAGAAGAAGCTGGCGTTGTAGCCCACCTGCTGGCGGTAGAGCCCGAAGGCGCCGTCCACCACGTCCTCGAGGCGCGGCCGGGGCACGAACCGTCCCACCCAGTCGGCCGTGAAGTCCTCCGGTTCGGCGCAGAACAGCTTGCGGTTGTAGGGATAGAAGAAGTGCCGGCACAGCCCCTCGCCGAAGCGCGAGAGCGCCCACGCGGCGAACGACCCGGACTCCGGCGCCTCGGGCCGGTCCCGGGCCTCCAGAAACCCCAGCAGGCAGTCCCGTCGGACCGCCGGAGGCAACCGGAAGGTGTTGATCTGGATCGGGTACGGCGTCACGGTACCGGCCAGGGCGACCCCCGACCGGCGAACGTGACGTCGCAGCTTCGGGCCCAGCCCCAGGGCCTCGATGTGCTCAAGGCTGCCCTCCCGCCCGAGGTGCAGGAGGTGCCCGGTGAGGTCGAAGTCGAAGCCGTCCCGGTGGAGCGTCCGACAGGCGCCGCCCACCTCGGCCTCCCGCTCCAGCACCGTGCAGGGGACCCCACGCCGGCGCAGCTCGGCCGCGGCCGACAGACCGGTGAGACCGGCCCCCAGGACGACGATCCCGCTCATGGCGTCCGGCTCATGTCGATGCGCGCCAGCCAGCCCAGCAGGGCCAGCATCGCGACCCCGAAGCCGCCCAGCAGCCACAGACTGAGCTGCCACGACCACCACAGCGCGCTCCCCACGCCGATCACCCCGCCGCTGAGCGCCAGGGCGTAGCAGGTCAGCACGGCCGGTCGAACCGCCCCGCCGAGGGTGCGCCGCAGCCGGAGCGGGAAGTGGTCGGGGCTGCCGTGCCAGAACGGCCGTCCCGCCCGGGCGCGCAGCACGCTCACGTAGACGACGTCGGCCAGCGGCACGACGAAGATCGCCAGCGGCGCCAGGAACCCGGCCGGGCTGCGGTCGGTCCAACGGATCGCCAGCGCCAGGGCGCCGAGCGAGATGCCGGTCGCCAGGCTGCCCGCATCCCCCATGTAGATGCGGGCCGGGTTGAAGTTGTAAACCAGGAAGCCGAGCAGCCCGCCGGCCAGGGCGAACGCCGCGGCGGCCTCCGGGTACTCCCCACCGACCAGCGCCACGATGCCCATCGCGAGCGCCGCCACGGTCCCCACGCCGGCCGCGAGCCCGTCCATGATGTCGAGCAGGTTGAAGGCGTTGCACACCGCGAGGAGCCACGCGGCGGCGAGCGGCCAGCGCAGCGCCTCGGGCACCTCCGCGAGCTCGATCACGGCGCCCGAGCGCACCAGCACGAAGATCGCCACCCCCTGCCCGGCCACCTTGGCGAGCGGCGTCAGCACCCCGAAGTCGTCGATCAGCCCGACCAGCAACGTCAGCGTGCCGGCCAGCAGCAGCCCGAGCAGCAGGCTGTTGAACGGCAGCACCAGTCCGAGCGACACCAGGTAGGCGAGGAAGATGGCGATGCCCCCGAGGTACGGCACCGGCTCGCCCTGGGTCTTGAGCCGCCCGTCCGGGCGGTCGACGATCCCGAACCGCAGCGCCGCCTGCCGCGCCACCGGCGTGAAGTACAGCCCCAGCAGCACCGCCAGCACGAAGACCAGGAGCAGGAGGGGCGCGCTCACGGCAGCTCCCTCAGGCGCCGCCGGCGCACCGCCGGCCGCTGCGACCACGCGACCCGCAGGCGGGGCAGGGCGCGGACCAGCGCGGGCAGCACGGCCGGGCGACGCAGGGCGACCAGCAGGACCAGCACGGCATCTGCCGGCAACAGTACGGGCAAGCGCCGCCAGAAATCAACCGCCGCCAGGTTGCGGCGCCACGTCGCCCAGCGGTTGACGAGGATCCCCGCCGCCACCGCGGGCGGGCGCCGGAACACGAGCCGTCCCGATCCCGGAGCCGCCGTGGCGCCGCGCCGGTGCACCGCGATCGCCGACGGCTCGTAGACCACCCGCCACCCCGCCGCGCTCACCCGCCACCCGAGATCGAGGTCCTCCCAGAACGCGAAGAACTCGTCCGGGAACACCCGGCCCGCCACCGCGACGTCCACCAGCGCCGCGTGCCGGTAGACCATCCCGGCGCCGCACCCCGCCAGCACCACCGCCGGCTCGGCGAACGCTCCTGCCGCCGGCCGCCCGTACCCGCGATCCCGCACCCGCAGCAGCCACGGAGTCAGCACCTGCCCGCAGGAGTCCAGCACCTCGCCGCCCGGCCGCACGAGCCGTGCCGCGACGCCACCCACGCCCGCGTCCCCGCCCACGCGCCCCAGTGCCGCCGCGAAGAACCCCGGCTCCGGGAAGCAGTCCGGGTTGAAGAAGCCGATAGCCTCGACATCCCCGGACAGCGCCGCGAGCCCGGCATTGGCGCCGCCGGCGTAGCCGAGGTTGCCCGCCAGCGGCAGCCCCGTCACCCCATCCGGCGGCCGCTCGGCGAGCGCCCGCGAGCCGTCCGTGGACGCGCAGTCCACGAGCACGATGTCGAGCGGCACCGTCTGGGCGCGCAGCGCCTCAAGGCAGCGCGGCAGGTCCTCGCCCCCGTTGTGGTTGATGACGACCGCGCCGGCCTTCATGCGCCCGCCCTTCCGCCCAGGGGACAGGGGACGGGGGACAGGGGACAGGGGCACAGGGCCGGATCGGCGGCTGTGGCCCCCACGACGAGGGTCCGGGTGGTCAGCACAGAGGTAGCGCGGGAGTGCACGTCCATAGCCTAGGCGGATGGCGCGTCCGCGTCGAGCCTGGCACCTTGCCGCACCCCCCAACGGTCCGAAAGGTGGGCGTCGCGCTCCGCGCGGCGCTTCGCGGCCCGCAGGGCCGCGCCGGCGCCCTGCGGGCGCCGATCCCGCGCACGGAGTGCGCGGGCCACCCTCGGACCACAAGGTTCTGCCTCGCTCATCCGGGCCGTCGCAGAGCAGAAGGTGGGCGTCGCGCTCCGCGCGGCGCCTGCGACCCGTCGGGCAGTGTAGACTCGGGTATGCTCGGCGCGGACACGAAACACGAGGGCCACGGCTTCAGGGAGTGTCAGGAACCGGCGGCCCCGGGACCGGGCGACCGATCATCGTGGTGACGGGAGGTGACATCGATGACAGCACGACGAGCTGTGTGCACCGTTGTTGCGATCCTGCTTCTCGGCGTGCCCGGCCCCGCGGCGCTGGCGGAGAACCCGCCGTCGAAGTTCCGCGACCCGCAGGACGGTGCCTTCGACGTGAGCGGCTGGCTGGCCTCGAAGACGGGCTTCCTGCCGGTCTTCAGCGTCATCACCGAGCCGGCCGTGGGGTACGGCGGCGCGCTGGCCCTGGTCTTCTTCCACGGCGGCGGCGGACTGGGCGGCGCGGCGCAGCGGGGGCTCGGGGTGACCGGAAAGCCCGTCCCGCCCAGCGTTTCGGCCGTCGGAGGCCTGGCGACCGAGAACGGCACCTGGGGAGCCTTTGCCGGGCACATGGGGTACTGGAAGGGCGATCGCTGGCGGTACCTCGGAGGCCTGGTGAGGGCCGAGCCGACCCTCGACTACTACGGCCGAGGTGGTCAGCCCTACGAGTTCACCATGGACAGTTGGGGGATCTTCCAGGAGCTCACGGGGCGAGTCGGCAAGACCGACCTGTTCGCCGGCGCGAGGTTCGTCTACCTCGACAGCGAGGTGCGCTTCAACTTCGAGAGAGTGCCCCCGGACCTTCCCACCCCGCAGATCAACTCGACCATCGGGGGCCTCGGCGCCGTGATCAGGTACGACACCCGCAACAACATCTTCACGCCCAGCCGCGGCATGGACCTCCTGGGCGTCGGGACCTTCTACGGGAGCTGGCTCGGCTCCGATCGCACCTTCCAGGACTACCAGATGGTGGCCAGGCTCTACCGGGACGTCCATCCCCGGGTCGTGCTGGCGGGTCAGGCCAGGGCCGAGATGATTGCCGGCGAGCCTCCGTTCTACTCCAAGCCCTTCATTCACCTTCGCGGCATCCCCGCGATGCGCTACCAGGACGACACCGCCGCGTCGGTCGAGGCCGAGGTGCGTTGGAACGTCTACAAGCGGTGGTGGGCCGTCGGCTTCGGGGGCGCCGGGTGGACGGGCGAGGACTGGGGGTCGCTCGGGGACAGCGACAGCGTGCAGGCCGGCGGCGTGGGCTTCCGGTACCTCCTGGCCCGGGCGCTCGGCATCCAGATGGGCCTCGACGTGGCGTGGGGCCCGGAGGACACCGCCTTCTACGTGGTCTTCGGCAGCTCGTTCTGAGCCCTCAGAAAGCTACGCTCGCCTGACCGACTCAGCTCGCCCGGCGGACTGTGGCAGGAGCCAGCCCCGGAGCTTCCGCATCACAAGAAGAGAGGCAGGACCCCGCGGTCCTTGTAGCGGCCGATGGTCATCGGCCGCGGCGCCAGGCTCCGACAGCTCGACCAAGCAAGACCTCGGGACTTGGGCACAACCCCCCACGTTCTGTCCACGCTGAACCCTGACGCGACCGTCGAGCTGACGACTCAGAGCCCGCACGATCTCGGCGTGCGCGCCCCAAGGCCAGTCGAGCCTGACGTGCCGGAGACCGACGCGCCGTCGCCGCCGGAACCAGCCCTCCGCCTACCCGTCCCGGGACGACTTGACCGCGCGGGTGATCCCGGCGTCGCCGCCGCGCAGCGCCTCGAGCGCGTGGCGCAGCAGCACGCGCGCCACCCTCGCCGCCGGCACCCCCGCCTCGGCGGCCGCCGCCTGGAGCACCCCCCAGTCCTCCGCCCCCACCCGCACCGTCACCGCCCGCGTCGCTGGCTTCCGTGGTGGCTTCATCGGAGCACCTCCCCCCCGACACCTCGAAGGTAACACAGCCCGCTGCGCCCTTCATGGCACCGAACCTGGCCACGATGTCTCACCGCCCGCAAGGTGGGCGCGGACCTCCGGGCCCTGCGTGCGGCGACGGCAGGCGCAGGCGACTACGCCAGAATGCTCCCCAGCGGCATCGCCCACAGACGGTCGCCGAGCTGGACTGTGCTGTCGCCGCCGTGGCCGAGGACCGCCACGCGGCAAGTCGGCGTCCGCGCCAGGAAGGCGCGCAGCCCGGCGAGATCCCGGTCGTCCCAGCGGCCCGAGGTCTTGACCTCGATGGCCAGGCAATCGGTGCCCTCCTCGACGACGAAGTCCACCTCGTGACGACCCTGCACGTGCCAGTACCCAAGGCGCGCCTGGGGCCACTCGGCATCGAGGATCGCGACCAGGTTGTTCGCGACGTAGGTCTCGAGCAGGGCGCCGGACAGCGGCGCCTGCCCGTCGCGGAGCCCGGCACAGCCGGTCAGGTGGCACGCCAGACCCGAGTCGCCGATGTAGACCTTGGGCGCCTTGATCAGGCGGCTGGCACGGTTCGCGAGGTAGGGCGCGAGGCGGAAGACCACGAACGATGCCTCGAGCAGGCCCAGGTGTCGCCCGGCCGTGGCCGCCGACAGCTTGGCGTCCCGGGCCAGGTCGGCCGTGGACAGCACCTGACCGGTCCGCAGTGCCACGAGGTGCAGGAGGTTGCGGAAGGAGATGATGTCGCCCACCCGGGCGAGGGCGCGCACGTCCCGCTCGAGGTAGGTCTGCTCGTACCCCTTGAACCAGAGCGCCGGCCCCGGCTCTCCGGGCAGGCACGCCGGCGGCAGGCCGCCGAGCACGACCTCCCCCATCGCCAGGTGAGGCACGTCCCCCAGGTGAGGCGGGCGGCCCGACTCGAACAGGCGGCGCAGCACCGGCTGCGAATCGAGGCGATCCGTCAGCTCCCGCCGTCCGAAGGGATGGAGCGTCAGGTAGACGGCCCGCCCCGCCAGGCTCTCCGAGACGCCTTGCAGCAGCGCGAAGTTGGCGGATCCCGACAGGACGAAGCGCCCCGGCGTGCGGTCCCGGTCCACCTCGCGCTTGATCGCCTGCAGCAGCTCCGGGCAACGCTGGGCCTCGTCGATGGTGAGCGGACCCTCCGAGCGGACGAACGCCTCGGGGTCGCTCCGCGCCGCCGCGAGCTGCGCGAAGTCGTCGAGCGTGACGAAACGGCGCCCGGCCAGCCCGGGCTCGTTCTGCAGAAACGTGGTCTTGCCGGCCTGGCGCAGCCCGGTCACCACCACCACGGGGAGTGAAGCGAGCGCCTCGTTGAGCAACCGACCCAGAGCCCTGCGGCGATAGACAGTCATGATGAATCACATGATAGTGGCATTATAACACCATGACAAGGGCGCTCCGACCTCGGAAGCATGCCCGTCACGATTGACACAGCTCCCGCGAGGTCGCCGGTCGTGGCTTCACGCCAGCCAGGCGGCTGAGGCAAAGGGGGTCGACCGGTCCGCGAGCACCGCCGCTTGATCTCGCATGGAATGGCCGGTGGCGCGGCACTCTGGGACGTGACCTGGCCCCTCAACAATGTCGACAAGGGTGGACGTGGTAGTTGAACGCGCTCCCCTCACCGCCCGCAAGGTGGGCGCGGACCTCCGGGCCGTGCATCGGCGCCGGAGGCGCCGCCGCGGCACACCTCTCGGCATCCAGACCGTAAGGTTACAAGTGGCCGATCAACAACCTTGCACCTGGCCGTGACGCTGCTCGAACGGGTGTTCATGCTCGAGGAGCTTCCGCCCTGGCACAGCAATCGGCTCAGCCGCCTCATCAAGACGCCGAAGCTCCATGTCAGCGACACCGGGTTGGCGTGCGCCCTGCTCGGGCTTGATGCTTCTGCGCTGGGTCGCGACCGATCCCTGCTCGGACAGCTTCTGGAGACCTTCGTGCTCCAGGAGCTGCGCCGCCACGCGAGCTGGCACGATGCCGCGATCACCTTCCATCACTTCCGCGACAAGGACGGTGCCGAGGTCGACATCGTCCTGGAGCGGGGTGCGCATGAGGTGGCAGGGATCGAGGTGAAGGCGGCGGCAACCGTGATTGGCAGCGACTTCCGCGGGCTTCGCAAGCTCCGCGAAGCGGTCGGAAACCGCTTCACGGCGGGAGTGGTGCTCTACGACGGCGAGACGAGCGCAGGGTTTGGCGAGGGGCTCTTCGCCGTGCCGATCCGGGGGCTGTGGGAGACGACGTGAACCGAGCGACCAGGTCCAGACCCAGGTGGGCGCCGAGGAGTCTCCGCGGTCCGGCCAGTCGTACCCTTGCGACGTCGTGACACGCCCCGAGGGCTCGGCCAGGACCGCAGCTCACTTCGGGGACGAGCCTCCGCCGGTGCCTCGACAGGCGGCCGCAGCAGCGAGGCGAGCGACCGGTCGGCCGAGATGCCGCGCCAGTCGGGCCGCGACGCCTCGGCGACCCACTGCCGCACATGCGCAACGCGCTCCTGGCCCGTGACCCGCACGAGCCACGGCCGGGGCGAGCCGGCACACCACCAGGATGGCGCAGTGAGCCCGAAACCGCGGTCGCGGGCTGTCGCCGGCACGTCACGCCGGTCTGGACATCGAGGCGACACCGTCGAGGGCGGCGAGCAGCTCGTCCGAGCCTGGGATGTCGGCCATCGAATGCCCGTAGTGTGCCCAGCGCACGATGCCGTCGCAGTCGATCACGACCTGCGCGGGCATGCGCCCGAGCTTGAACAGGTTGACCTCCTGCCCGTAGAGCCTGAGCAGTGCGTGAGACGGGTCGGGCAGGCCGATGAACGGCAGGCCGGCGCGGCGGAAGAAGCGATCGAAGCGCGCCGCGGGTTCCGGTCCGGCGACGAGCACGACCACGCTGCGGCGAGCGAGCTCCGGTGCGAGCTGGCGCAACTGCGCCAGGTGCCGGCGGCAGAACGGTCAAGCGAACCCACGGTTGAAGACGAGCACCACTGGCCGGCCGCGGAGCTCCGCCAGACTCCGCTCCCGACCCTGGTAGTCCACCATTGAAAACGCTGGCGCCGGCGCATCGAGCTTGACCCTGGGCATGGTGTCTGGCCTCCAGCCGTCTTCGGCAGCGGGCGCACGTACCGCACCCGATTTCCTGGACACGCCATGGATGATGATCACGGTGCGGCGTCTGCGCGCAGCATACCGCCACGCCGAGCGACCCGCATCACCTTTCCCTCACCGCGTCCCCGCCCCCTTCGCCCCCAACCTCCCCAGCAGCGCCTCGACCGCCGGCCACGCCCCGGACGCCCGAGCCTCCGCCGCGCCGCCTCCGCCACCGCGCCCCCCGCATCGCCATCGTCCAGACAGACCCAGTCGATCTCCCCCTGCCACAGGTCCTGCAACAGCGGTCCGACCAGCTCCGGCTGCCACCAACTCTGCGTCACATCGAGTTTCCGGACCACCGGCAGCAGCCAGCCGTCGCAGTCAATCCCCATCAGATCGCCCTGGATGACGAAGACGTCGCCAGTTGTCGCGGGCCTGGGCCGTGCTACGAGGTGGTGTTCGGGGAGGAGCGAGGGAGGGCCTGCCGGGGCCTTGCGAGTTCCCGCGGCGCGTTGTCTACTTGAGATCATGGAGAGTCGCCCGAGTCGAGGTCAGCGCCGCCAGGGGGCATCGGCAGGCGCCGACGAGGCGATGCTCGCGCGTTTCGCGGCGATCAGGGTCTGGACGCGTGGCGGCGAGCGGGCGCCGCACAAGTCGCTGCTCCTGCTCTACGCCCTGGCTGCACTGCAGCGTCGCGAGCCCCGCCTGATCCCGTTTGCCCGCCTCGAGGAGGCGGTCGGCAAGCTCCTCCGCGACTTCGGCCCGTCTCGGTCGACCAGCCCGGCGTACCCCTTCTGGCACCTGCAGTCGGACGGCGTCTGGGAGATCCCGCAGCGGGAGGCGCTCCAGCACGACCTCGACATCGCAGAGTGGCGCCACAACCCGCGGGTCTCCGTGATCCGCGAGGCGGGAGCCCAGGGCGGTCTCGACGCGCAGCTCTTCAAGCTGCTTCGCGCCCGCCCCGACCTCGTGGACCAAGTTGCTGCACAGTTGCTCAAGACGAGCTTCCCGCCCAGCATCCACGAGGACATCCTCGACGCCGTCGGCATGCCGTGGGTGCCGGTCACGCCCATCGCGTCCCGAGACGCAGCGTTCCGCCAGACGATCCTGCGCATCTACCGCCACCAGTGCGGCGTCTGCGGCTACGACGGCCAGCTCGGTTCGACGGACCTCGGCATCGAGGCGGCCCACGTCATGTGGCACATGGCTGGCGGCCCCGACTCCGAGGACAACGGCGTGGCGCTGTGTACCCTCCACCACAAGGCCTTCGACCGCGGCGCCCTCGGCCTCGACGACAACTGCCGCATCCTCGTCTCAGAAGAGGTTCGCGGCGGCCAGGCCGTCGAGGAGTGGCTGCTGCGGTTTGCCGGGTCACCGCTCCGACCGCCACTTCCCGGCCGGCCGCAACCCGCTACGCGCTTTGTCCGCTGGCACCGCAAGGAGGTGTTCCGGGCGCCGGCGCGGGCTCCACGCCTCTAACGAACACGATCTGACCATCCTAAGGGGAGATATCCATGGTCAAGTGGCAGGGCGATGATCTGGAGCTTCTGTACGACGCTGCGACCCTCTTCGTCGACGCGGCCTTGAGGCGTCAGGACTCAATGTTCACACCAGGAAAGCCGGTGTGGAGGGGCGAGACAATCGAGGACCTCTACCAGCGGTTTGTGAAGAGCCCAGACGTGTCCTCCTCAACCTTCGAGGAGAAGCTCCAAAGGCAGCTCGCCGGCGGGCCGGCGGACAGCTACCAGCTCGCCGCGGAGGTGCTCTTCGTGCACCTGCTGCCCGCGAGGAGCACTGGAGGTGCCCGGAAGAGGGAGCTTGTGAACACTGTCCTGGGTTGGTCGCCGGCGCCCGTCGAGTTGCCGACGAAGCTCGCACGGGCGCTCGACACGGGTTTGGTGGGTGAAGGAGTTGCGTTCAAGACCCACCGACCGCACCTCCTGGCGTACCTCCTGGAGTTCGCACGGAGGTGGCGGTCCCTGGGCGACGAGGAGCGGGCTGGTGCCCTCAATGACCCGTGGGCGTTCAAGGTGCTCGTCTTCTCGCTTCCCATGCCGAAGGCGCGCAACCAGGCAGAGATCCTGCTTCACTTGGTTCATCCGAGGACTTTCGAGGACATCACATCCTGGGAGCAGAAAGAACTGATCGCGCAAGGTTTTGCGTCGCTCGTCACAGAGCCCACGGACGACGTCGATCGGAAGCTGTTGCAGATCCGCGAGAGCCTGCGAAGGACGCACCGAGGTGACTTGAGCTTCTGGGACCCAGAGCTGCTCTCGGTGTGGAAGCCTGGGGCTCTGTGGGACAACTTCGTCCGCTTCGCGAAGGTCTTCTACGGCCTCCCCAACTTCGACGAGTCGGAGCGGGACTACAAGCTGCGTCTTGCCGAGGCAGCGACACCCATCGTCGAGGGCCTGATCGAGGGAGCGAGCGCTTCAAGGCTCGATCAGCTCCGAAAGGTCCTTCGGAGCCGCGACCAGAACCTCGTGAGGTGGCAGGACTACGACCCGTTCGTCGCCTGGTGCCTGGCTAATGAGGCTTCGGCTTCGGCGATGCTCGGCACGGTGGCTGATCGGACAGTTTCGGCCGCGGAGCGGGTCCGCGCGTTCCTCAGCTCGCTGCCAGCAGCCGTCGTCGACTCCGCAGGCAACCGCACGGCACTCGCCTCCTTCTTCCTCTTCGTCCTCGACCCGGTCGCGTGCCCGCCGTTCCGGGCGACACCGTTTGACTGGGCCTGCAAGAAGACGGGCTTCCCGCCGGCGGCGAGGGGCGCCGACGAAGGCTCGCGGTACGACCACGCGTTGCGGTTCCTGGACAGGTTCCGCGAGGAGTGTGGGAGACTCGGCCTGGCGCTGCGCGATCGGCTCGATGCGCAGGGAGTCCTCTGGGCCATGGCCAAGTCGAAGAAGAAGCCCGAGGCCATGGCCGAGAGCGACTGGCAGGCATTCCTGGAGTACCGAGAGGGTATCCCGCCTGACGGAGACAACGGCGATGGTCCCAGCCCAGAGGAGCTAGTTCGGGGCAGCATGGTCGGTCGCCTGGTTCTGCGCCGGAAGAACGTGGTGCTCTACGGCCCGCCCGGCACAGGGAAGACCCACGCGTCGCTAAAGCTGGCGGAGGCGTGGCGGGAGTGGCAAGGCGACGACAGCGTGTGGCAGGTTACCTTCCACCCGACGCTGTCGTACGAAGACTTCGTGGAGGGGTTCCGGCCCGACGTCAGCGGGAGGTTCGAGCTGCGTGCAGGGATTTTCGTGAAGGTGTGCAGACTCGCCGCAAAGGAGCCCGAGAGGCAGTTCCTGCTGCTCGTCGATGAGCTGAACCGGGGTGACGTTGCCCGCATCCTTGGGGAACTCATCACGCTCATCGAGGCCGACAAGCGCCACTCGGGAGCCAAGCGGACGCTCCCCTACTCGCAGGAGGAGCTCTGGGTTCCCGAGAACTTGCACGTGCTCGGCACGATGAACACCGCCGATCGCAGCATCAGCCTGCTCGACATCGCGATCCGCCGCCGGTTCTGCTTTCTGGAGTTCAGACCGGACCCCGAGGTGCTGCGCTCCTCGCCGCGGCAGCTCCACGTGATCGCCGATATCGACCTGTGCGACCTGATGCGTGGCCTCAATGCGAGGCTGCTGCGCGTCGGCGTCGACCGCGACCGTGCGGTCGGCCACAGTCACTTCATGATCCCGACCGACGAGCCCAACCCGCTGGACGCTCTGCGCGAGCGGTTCCGGTACGACATCGTCCCCTTGGTCGAGGAGTACTGCTACTCCAACCGGGGCCTCATGCGCGAGGTGTTCGGGCAGTTGGTGAGCGAGGACGGCCTTGTGAACGAGACGGTCCTTCTCGACGACGGGAGGCTGACAAAGGAACTGGCAACGCTGGCAGCTGAGGGTGCGAGCGCTGACGGCGAGCAGGTCAGGACGCCGCAGTGACCTTGTTGCACCGTGTTTCGATCGTCGAGAACGACTGCGTTGAGGAAGCGGCCAGCCAGCTCAGCGAAGCGGCCGGTGTGCCCCCGGCGGCGCTCGTCGATGCCCTCGGGCCGCTCGTAGAGGTCTCTCCGTCCTGGGCGGCGGGGAAGGTCCGCGTCCAGGCTGGCCGAAAGGTCGGCACGCTGCGGATCGGCCAGCTCCGTGTCGATGTCAAACCGCGCATGGCTGCAGCCGAGCTCGCCACGCTGATTCGCATCGCCCTCGGTGGCCGGCCGCAGGCAGTGCGCCGATCCATTATCGACCTCAATCGAAATGGGATGGACGAGCTGATCTGCTCCATCTTCGGCGCCGAGCTCGCAGTGGTCCGCCAGGCCGGGCTCTCTAGGCAGTACGTCGGGAGGACGGCCGCCTTGCCAGTGCTCCGCGGGCGGCCCGACTTCGTCGCGAGCTTCCCCTGGAACGACCGTGGCACGACGAGCGTGGCCTGCCGCTTTCACGAGCTGACCTACGACAACCTCGATAACCGGCTCGTGCGAGCGGCTCTCGAGCAAACGGCTATGCTTGACGTACAAGTGCAGACGCGCAGGCAGCTCCTGGAGCACAGGGGTCTCTGGTCAAGCCTGGCCTCGCTTATGGCGCCAGGGCCGACCGACTTCGACGCCGTTCGTGCGCGGTACAACCGGCTGACCGACCACTACCGCCTGGCCCACAGTCTCTCGGAGGTCATCCTCCGCGGGCTGCGGCCCTCGGGCATCTTCGATCTCGGCCCGGTGACGACAGCCGGGTTGGTGCTCGACATGGCGGCCCTGTTCGAGCGCTTCCTTGAGCACATCTTGGCGCTGGTCGGGAGCACGCTGGGGTTGGAAATGAGGCCGCAACAGGCGGATAGGCGAGCCCTGGTGGACGGTGAAGGTGCTGTCTACCGCGCGATCCGACCCGACGTCGTGGCCTATCGTGGCGAGCTGCCGGTCGCGGTGATCGACGCAAAGTACAAGGACTACTGGCGGGGCAGCGGCTACGAACGCGAGCCGCAGCAGCGCATCGCCAATGACGATCTCTACCAGCTCTTCTTCTACTCTCAACGGCTGCAACTCAAACACGCCCTGGCGCGCCCACCCAAGGCGATCATCATCTGCCCTCTGCCTTCAGACGACGAGCGCGACCGGACGCCGATGCTTGCCGACCGGTACCAGCGAGTCATGTGCCGGTCAGGCCATGACGCCCCGAGCGAGGTGCACCTGGTCCTGCTCCCACTCACGGACATCCTCAGGGACATCACCCGCGCAGGTAGGCTGCGCCTCGAGGACCACACTCAGAGCCTGGCGGCCTTGCGAGCGCCACTGAACCTCGGGTAGCCGTGCCACACCATGGCCCGACCCATCGCGCTCTTCAGCCTCGCCGATCCTGGCCTGAAGGGTAGCCTGCTTGTCGTGAGTCATCCAATTCCGCGA
>JALOLB010000409.1 GCA_025456225.1 Thermoanaerobaculaceae bacterium | reverse complement strand
TGCTCGTCAGAAACAGGGCCACGACACGGAGGGGATCGGCGGCCATTTCCCGGTGCTTCTCGAGGTAGGTCAGTCTGCCCTCGGATACCAACGCCACCTCTTCGGGCCGCGCCTTCCGCGCTACACCAATCCACTGGCGGTCGACCTCCGGAGTCCACACGACAACGGGATCCGAGTTCAACCGGAGCTCGCCCTCGCCGCTCACGACCCAGCGGCCCTTGTCGACGATGGTAAGTGCCATTATGTCCGCCCACTCGCAATACACGTAGGACCCGTCTCGAAACAGATGGAGTTCCTCTCCGGACAGAGCCGCCATACCAGGCGGGTGCGGCTCTTCTGGCACAGGCGTGATCCTTCAGGGCTGGAGCGACTTACAGTCTGTGATGGGTAACGGGACGGGCGGTCTGCGGCTGAGGTAGGCCCTCGTTCGCCTGATAGGCCCCCAAGGCGCACCGGCCGTGCTGGGCCGGACTTTTCGCTGGACTTCTGCTCTCGGGTTGTGTACGTTCATGCCGTGCAAGACCGGCAGGCGTTGAACAGCTACGGGAGCCGCAGCTTCGCGCCAGCGGAGCTGGCCTTGATCAAGGAAGTCATCGACAGCTGCGGGGGCCTCAGCCGCAAGGAGCTTGCCCACACCGTGTGCGAGTTGCTCGGGTGGAAGCGACCGTCGGGCGGGCTCAAGGCGCTCGAGTGCGCGGCGTACCTCGAGCGGCTGGAGTCGGCCGGGGTGCTGGAGCTTCCGCGGAAGCAACGGACGCGGCCGGTGGGATCCCGGACGCGGATTCCGGTGACCGAGCGTGGCGAGGCGGGCCGTGAGCTCGTGGGGGAGGTGAACGACTTCGCCCCCATCGAGCTGGAGCTGGTGGAGACGGCGTCGCAGGCGGAGTTGTTCCGGGAGCTGGTGGGCCGGCACCACTACCTGGGCTTCGCGGTGGCCTACGGGGCGCAGTTGCGTTACCTGGCGTACGCCTCGCGCCCGGGGCGGGCGGTGGTGGCCTGCCTGCAGTTCTCCAGCCCCGCCTGGCGCATGGCCGTGCGAGACCGTTGGATCGGCTGGGACGAGGGGACCCGGCGAGAGCAGCTCCAGCGGGTGGTGAACAACAGCCGCTTCCTGATCTTGCCCTGGGTGCGGGTGAAGAACCTGGCGAGTCTGCTGCTGTCGCGGGCCACGAGGCGGCTCGGCGAGGACTGGCGGCGGCGCTACGGGATCGATCCGTTGCTGGTCGAGACGCTGGTCGATCGTGAGCGTTACAGCGGGCACTGCTATCGCGCGGCGAACTTCATCGAGCTGGGCGAGACGACGGGGCGGGGCCGGATGGATCGCGAGCACGCCCGGCATGGAGCGAGGGTCAAGACGGTGCTGGCCTATCCGTTGGTGAGCGACGCGCGGGCGCGGCTGCGGCAGGGGTGCAGGTAGATGGCCCTCCCGCTCGTCGGTGTGTGCCAAGATCCCTACGGCGTGGCGCGTATGGACCTCGAAACCATCATCTCGTTCCTGAAGTCGGGCGAGGCCAAGGAGATGAAGATCTCCGACCTCGAGGCGACGATCCGGGACCGGGCGTGGGAGGTGCTGCGCGATCTGCTGCAGGCGCACATCGACGCTCGGGGCCCCGGGGAGGCGGCGGCGCCCGTCGTCGATGCGGAGGGGGTGGAACGGACGGCGGGTCCGCGTGAGCACGAGAGGACGCTGACGAGCGTCTTCGGGGACGTCACGGTGAGGCGGCTCGGGTACGGGAAGGAAGGCCTGGAGAGCCTGCACCCGCTCGACGCGGAGCTCAATCTCCCTGCAGAGCAGTACTCGTTCGGGCTGCGGCGCCTCGCGGCGGTGGAGGTGGCCAAGGGCTCGTTCGAGGAGGCGGTAGCGAGCCTCAAGGGGCAGACCGGGGCCGAGCTGGCCAAACGGCAGGTGGAGCAGCTGGTCCGGCGGGCGGCGCAGGATTTCGACGCCTTCTACGAGCTGCGTGCACCACCTGCAGGCAGCGGTGGTGAGGTGCTCGTGATCTCGGTGGACGGCAAGGGTGTGGTCATGCGCCGGAGTGACCTGCGCGAGGCCACGCGCAAAGCCGCCGAGGCTCGCCCGCCGCGCTTCAGCCACCGTCTGACCAAGGGGGAGAAGCGCAACGCCAAGCGCATGGCGACGGTCGCAACGGTCTACACGATCGCCGCCAACGTCCGCGAACCGACCGACATCGTGCGTGCCCTGGCGCCGAGGCACGAGAGGGTCTTGTCGGAACGGCCCCGACCGGAGTCGAAGCGGGTGTGGGCGAGTCTGGAGAAGGAAGCCGAGGAGGTCATTGCCGAGGCCTTCGTCGAGGCGGAGCGACGCGATCCTCATCACGAGCGGAGGTGGGTTGCCGTCGTCGACGGCAACGGCCATCAGCTGCGCGTGTTGCGCAGGATCGCGAAGCGCCACAAGGTCGACCTGACGATGGTGCTCGACTTCATCCACGTCAGCCAGTACGTGTGGAAAGCTTCGCTTGGCTTCTTCGGGGAGAAGGAAGCTGGCCGCGAGGACTGGGTGGAAGAGCGGCTCCTCCGCATCCTCTCCGGCGGGTCCAGTCAGGTGGCTGCCGGCATAAGACGCAGCGCGACGCGGCGTCGCCTGAGCAAGAGCCGGCGGAAGGCGGTCGACGCCTGTGCCAAGTACCTGCTCGGCCACACCCGCTACCTCCGCTACGACCAGTACCTCGCGGCCGGGCTGCCGATCGCAACTGGCGTCGTCGAAGGTGCCTGCCGTCACCTCGTGTCGGATCGCATGGACGTCACGGGCGCTCGATGGTCGCTGG
>JALOLB010000156.1 GCA_025456225.1 Thermoanaerobaculaceae bacterium | reverse complement strand
CGGCCACGCTGGAGCAGACCTCCCGCACCACCTCGTTCGGGGACGCCGCGGTGCTGGACCTGGGCGGGGAGGTGAGCTGATGCTGCTCGGACGGGTCATCGGCGTGGTCGTGCCCTGCGTCGTCACCGAGGGACTCCAGGGAGTGCCCATGCTGCTGCTGCAACCCCTGGACCGGGAGGGCAGGCCGAAGGGCCGGACCCTGGTGGCGGCCGATCCGACGCGCATGGCCGGCCCCGGGGAGATCGTCACCTACGAAGGGGGCCGCGAGGCCGCCCTGCTGCTGGACCCCTGGTTCGTCCCGGTGGACCACGCCGTGGTCGGCATCGTGGACGCGTTCCACCGCCCCGGCGGGGAGAGCCAGCCATGATCGTCGGGCGCGTGGCCGGGACCGTCACCACCACCATCAATCACCCGTTCTACGACGGCAAGAAGCTTCTCCTGGTGGAGCGGCTGGCCCCGACTGGCGAGCTGACCGGCGACTGCCTCATTGCCATCGACTCGGTGGGCGCGGGGTTCGGCGAGCGCGTGCTGGTCCTCGACGAGGGCACCGGCGCCCGCCAGGTCGTTGGCTCGGCCACCGCCCCCCTGCGCTCCGTCATCGTCGGCATCGTCGACGCAGTCACCGTCACGTAGCCCGGCGCTGCCTTTCGGAGAAGGTCAAGAGTCGAAAGTCGAGAGTCGAGAGTGGAGACTCTCTGCCTTCCCTCTCGACTCTCGACTCTTGACTCTCAACCGGGCGGGAGTGGGGAAAGCACGGCGTGGAGGAACTCGCGGGCCAGGGCGTGAATCCCGGGGCTGAGGCTCTCACGCGGACCCGCCACGTTCAGCACCTCGAAGGCGCCGACCTGCAGCCAGCCGCGCACCTCGGCCGGGTCCGGGTCCTCGCCGAGGTCCAGCACCAGCAGCGGCTTGTCGAGCCACTGCGCCAGGTTGATGGTGAGGCTCGTGCCGCTCCCGGCCGGTCCCCAGGTGAGGACCAGCGTGGCGTCCGACTCGCGGACGTTCCACTCGGTGCGCACCCGGTACTCCCGGCTTGGCGTCTCGCGCACCGGGTACGCCATGGGGATGCGGCCATCCTCGGCCTTCCGACCGAGTGGACACCACCCTCCGCACTCGATGCCGAGGGCCAGGGCCACATCCAGGGCGGCGCGATCCACCCCCGTCTGGCCCCCCGAGACGATCCGCTGGAGCATCACAGAGGTAGCAACGCCTCACCGGCCGGGAGCAGCGCCAGACACACCGCCAGGATCACGTACAGCGCCAGCAACTGGACGCCCTCCAACCAGTTGCTCTCGCCGTTGAGGGTCACGAGGCCGGCCAGCCCCACGGCCGCCGCCACCGAGATCACCTCCACCCCCGAGAAGACGAGGGTCATGGGGTTCCCGAGCGGGAACGACATGAGCACCAGCACCGGGGTGACGAACAGCGCCACCTGGAGCGACGAGGCGAAGCAGACGGACAGCGCCGCGTCCATCTGGTTGCGCCACGCCAGGAAGACGGCTGCGGCGTGCTCGGCGGCGTTCCCCAGCACCGCCACCACGACCACACCCATGAACACCGGTCCGAGACCGAGGGCATGGCCGACCTCCTCCACGCTACCCACGAGGACCTCCGAGACCAGGGCAGTCGCCGCACCAGCACCCAGGAGCGTGACGGTGGCCCGCCTGGTGCTCCACTTCGCCTCCCCTGGCACGTGCCCGCCGCCCAGCAGGTGCCGGTGCGTCTTGAGGGAGAACAGCAGCGCCGCACCGTAGACGGCCAGCAGGACCACCGACACCGTCACCGAGAGCGGCAGGGCCAGCGCCTCGTGGTGGGCGACCCGGGCCAGGTGGAAGAAGACGGCAGGAAAGAGCAGCGCAAACACCGCAAGGGCCAGCGAGCCCATCTGGCTCTCCGCGCCCAGGGCCGAGAACTTCTGGACCTTGTGCCGGGTCCCGCCCACCACCATGGAGAGTCCGAGCACCAGCAGCAGGTTGCCGATGATGGAGCCCGACAGCGAGGCCTGCACGACTTCCACGAGGCCGCGACGGAGGGCCAGCACGGCGATGATCAGCTCGGCGGCGTTGCCGCACGTGGCGTTCAACAGCCCCGCAGCGACCGGGCCCAACCGCGCCGAGAGCTGCTCGGTGGCCTCACCCAGGAGGGCGGCGACCGGGATGAGCGCGGCCCCTGCCAGGCAGAAGCGTACCGCGGCAGGGGCGTGGAGCAACCCCGCCAGAACAGCGGCGGGCAGCAGCAGCCAGGGCACCAGGCGAACCAGTCGTTTCACCACGACCACCTCCAACTGTCTGCGGGCTCGATGGTAGCAGGAAACAATCCCTGCCAGACCGCGTAGGACGGCCAGGGGCGGTGATGACGGGTAGCTTCACCTTCATGTTCCGCGATCCGCGCTGGCTCCACCGCGTGATTGTCGGTGCCCTGCTGGAGCTGGCTCCGGCGCTGCTGGCAGCCCCGGCCCTCTACCTCCTGGTCAGGGCACCATCCGCCCGCACCGCACCGCTGCTCCTCCTGCCGCTGCTCCTGGGGCTCGCGAGCCGCTTCGTGGTCCTCGGCTACCTGCGCCGGCTCGTGCGGGGGGTGCTGGACGGCACCCTGGAAGGGCTTCCCGCGTGGGACAGCACGGTCGAGGACCTCGAGGAGGGCTTCGCACTCTGGCTGGCGGCAGTGGGCCTGTGGTTGCCGGCGGCCGCCGCGACCTTCACGGTCTGGCTGGTCGCGGCCGAGCTGGGAGGACCCGCCATCGCCTGGCTGACAGCGCTTCTGGTGGCCGCGCCCGCAGCGCTGCTGACCCTTGCTCTCACGCCGGCCGCCCTGGTCGCCGCGATCGCGAGGGACGACCTGGCTGCCGCCTTCGACCTCCCGCTCGTGACCCACCGGCTCCGTGCCGCGGGCGGCACCTACGTGTTGGCGTTCGTGGTGGGGATCACCGCCGAGGTGCTGGCCCAGCTCGGGCTGCTGCTGTGCTGCATCGGGGTCGCCGCCACGCGCTTCCTGGCCCACTGCGTGGCTGTTCACGCCTTCGCCACCGCGTTCCGGGGCGGGGCTCCGCCGTCAATCCCGTCCGCGACAGGGAGCTGACACAGCCCTCCCTACCCAGTACCGAAACCTGGACCTGGACTTGGACCTGGTTCTGGGCCTGAGCTGACTGGCATCGTGACATCCCGAGGAGCGACCCCACGCTGATCGGCTGGCCGAGGGCTCCACCTGCGGCCGACCATCTTGAACGTGGTCCAGCTCCAGGTCCAGGAGCCCAAGCCACGCCGAGTCGACACAGGGGCTGGGAGGGGGGCTCGACTCTCGACTCTTGACTTCCGACTCTGGACTTCCCCTCACCCCCGGCCCTTCCACCAGTCAGGCACCGCGGCAGCAGCCATGACCTGCTGACTGGAGGCCACCAGGTCCCGGATCGCCACCACGCCGCCCGCCAGCTCGTCGTCCCCGAGGATCGCCACGGCGGCGAAGCCCTCCTTGTCGGCCCGTTTCAGAGCCGACTTCAGTGAACGGCCCGTCAGCTCCACCTCCACCGTCACACCGGCCCTCGACCACTCGCGCGCCAGGGCCAGCACCTCGGCCTGGGCCGGGGCGCCGAGGGGCACCAGGTAGAGCCGGCGGGCACCCAGCACACGCTCCTTGAAGGGTTCCGGGAGCACGTCCACGAGCCGGTCCTCGCCGATCGCGAACCCGGAGCCTGGCAGGGAGGGCCCCCCCAGGTCGGAGATCAGCCGGTCGTAGCGCCCGCCGCCGCACAGCACAGCGTTGGTCCCGAGCCGCGGGGAGACGACCTCGAAGACGGTGCGCAGGTAGTAGTCGAGGCCGCGCACCAGCCGGCGGTTGCGGACGAACGGCACACCGAGCCGCTCGAGCTGAGCCTCCACCGCCGCCACGTGCTGCCTGGATGCCTCGCTGGCAACGTCCGAGACCGGCGGCACGTCGGCCACGATCACCTGACACGAGGGCACCTTGCAGTCCAGTACCCGGAGCGGGTTCTCGTCCAGCCGGCGCTGGCAGTCGGAGCACAGCGCCTCCCGCCTGCCGGCCAGGGTCTCACGCACCACCTGCTGGTAGCGGGGACGATCCTCGGGGTCGCCGAGGTTGTTGAGGTGCACCTGCAGGTCGTCGAACCCGAGCCGCGTGAACAGCTCGTGGAGGACGAGCAGGAGCTCGGCGTCGGCGAGCGGCGAGTCGGCCCCGAGAAGCTCCAGGCCGATCTGCGAGAACTGCCGGTACCGCCCCTGCTGGGCGCGCTCGTACCGGAACATCGGTCCGATGTAGTAGAGCCGCAGCGGGTGGGAGCGGTCGTGGAGCCGGTTCTCGATCCACGCCCGCGCCACCCCGGCCGTGCCCTCGGGTCGCAGGGTCAGCGACCGGCCCTTGCGGTCCTCGAAGGTGTACATCTCCTTGTGGACAATGTCCGTCGTCTCCCCGACCGAGCGCACGAACAGCTCGGTCGGTTCGAACGCCGGGGTGCGGATCTCGTCGGCCCCGAACGACGCGAACACGGTCCGCGCCAGCTCCTCCACCGCCTGCCACAGCCGGCTCTCGGGCGGCAGCAGGTCGCGGGTCCCTCGTGGTCGCTGGATCATGAGCCCTCCCCGGCGGCATCGACCTCACGCTCGTCGTCCTCGGCCCCAAATCGCGCCCCGAGCTCCACGTAGAGCCCCTTCCCGCGCCGGATGTGCTCGATCTCGGCCGGCTCCAGCTCCCGCCGCACCTTCGCCGGCACACCCGCCACCAGCGTCCGCGGCGGCACGACCATGCCGGGCGGCACCAGGGCGTGGGCTGCGACCATGGCCTCTTCCCCCACCACCGCCTTGTTGAGGACGGTGGCGTGCATGCCGATGAGGGCGCCACGCTCGACCCTGCACCCGTGCAGCAGCGCGGCGTGCCCGACCGTCACGTCCTCGGCCACCTCGGTCGGGGCGTCCGGTGCGTCCACGTGCACGACGACATTGTCCTGGATGTTGGTGCGGGCGCCGATGCGGATGTGGTTGATGTCGGCCCGCATGACCACCCCGTACCAGACGTTCACGTCGTCACCGAGCGCCACGTCCCCGATCAGCACGGCGGTCGACGCCACGAACACCCGTTTCCCCAGGGCAGGGCGCTTGCCGGCATGGCTTCGTACTCGCATGAGCGGACCTCCACGGCGACCCCAACGCTAGCACAGCCCTCGGACCGTCGCCAGGCTTGGCACGTAAACCTCCGACCTGCAAGAGGCTGTGGAATCGACATCGCCGGGGCGCTGCCGAAGTCGAAGAAAGCACAGCAGTAAGGTGTAACATCTTGCGAGTGAACTACTTAGACTCTCGCACTGGTTTCAGTGCACCGTGCCTAAGCTGTTGCAGACCGTGGGTTTCCCCGTGTTTCGACAGACAATTCCACAGGGTTTTCCACAAAACCTGCGGAAAGTTCACGCGCCGTTCACGGCCCACTCCGGAGGCATCGCAAAAGCCCCTGGACGCAGCACTTTCGGAGGGTCGGCCGTGAGGTCGAGGAGAGTCGACGGCAGGCCGCCCGGACTGGATCCCCCATCCAGCAGCAGGTCCAGCCCGTGTCCGAGATCCCTCGCCACCAGCTCGGGGTCCGACAATGCAGGGGAGGCGGCACGGTTGGCGGACGTCGCGGTGAGCGGCCCCAGCTCGAGCAGCAACGCTCGCAGCAACGGATGCACCGGGATCCGCACGGCGGCCGTCGACCCGCAGGCGGCGAGGGGCCGGCACGCCACAAGGACGACGCTCAACGCCGCCGGCCAGGTTCCGGCTAGCCGCTCCCTCCAGCCGGGCGGCACCCGGACCAGCCCCTCGACCTGTCGGAGGTCGGCAGCCACGAGCGGCAACGCCTTGTCGGCCGGCCGGCCCTTGAGCGCCAGGAGGGCGTCCACGCCTGCCGGGTCATCCGGCGGGACGGCCAGCCCATAGAAGGTCTCGGTGGGAAAAGCGATGACGCCGTGGCGGGCCATCGCCTCGCGGCAGGCCTCCACCGCCCCAGCCAGGTCCCCTATCTCACGAAACCGCAGGCGCCGCATCAGGCCAGGCCAAGCAAGGCACGGGCGTGAGCCCTGGCCGTGTCGGTGGCCCCGCCGCCCAGCATGCGCACGATCTCCTCGACCCGCTCCTCGCCCTCGACCACCCTCGCGTGGGCAACCGTGCGCTGGTTCCGGGACGCCTTGCCAACCACGAAGTGGGTTCCCGCCCGCACCGCCACCTGGGGAAGGTGGGTGACCGCCAGGACCTGGTGGCGGCGACCCTGCTCGGCCAGCAGCTCCCCCAGCTCGTCGGCTACCCGGCCACCGATGCCGCTGTCGACCTCGTCGAAGAGAAGGGTGAGGCGGTCGCCGTCGCGCTGTCGCTCCCGCAGCACCGTGCGCATGGCGAGGTGCAACCGGGACAGCTCGCCTCCGGACGCGATGCGTGCCATCGGCCTCGCCTCCTCGCCAGGGTTCGGAGAGATGAAGAACTCGCCGCCGTCGATACCGAACGGGGTGGCCTCGACCCGCGTGCCACCGACCACCAGGTCGCCGCCGGGCGCCTCCAGCCGGCGCAGCTCCATCCGCAGCTCCACCCGTGGCATCCCCACCCGGGCCAGGACCTGGACCACCTCCCGGCAGAAGGTCGCGGCCGCCTCCCGACGTGCCTGGGAGAGCTGCAGCGCCAGCTCCAGGTAGCCTGCGGCCATGGCCCGGTCCTCGTTCTCGAGGTGGGCGATGTCGTCCTCCACGGCTTCGAGCCTTGCCCGCTCGTCGTGCAGCGCGTCGAGATGGGCGAGGGTCGTGTCGAGGGTGCCACCGTACTTGCGGGTCAGGCGCTCGAGGGTGGCCAGCCGCGCCTCCACGGCCTCGAGGCGGGTCGGATCCACCCGCACGCGCCCCGCCAGGTCCTGCAGCGCCCGCTCGGCCTCCTCGGCCAGGATCTGCGCCTGGGCCAGGTCGTCCCCGGTCTGGCCGAGGCCGAGGCCGAGCTGCTCGAGATCCCGCACCGCCCGGGCCGCCCGCGCCAGCGCCGTCGAGCCCCCCTCGCCGCCGAGGCTCTGCAGGGCACCCGCCGCCAGCTCCGCGATGCGGCCCGCGTGACGCAGCAGGCTGCGCTCCTCCCGCAGCGCCAGGTCCTCGGCCGGCTGCAGGCGTGCTTCCTCGATCTCGTGGCTCTGGAAGGAGATCACATCCAGGCGATCGCGCCGGCTGGCGAGGGCCTGGCGCTGCTGCTGCAGCCGCCCGGCGACCTGCTGCCAGCTCGCGAAGACCTGGCCGACCTCGCCCCGCAGCGCCTCGAGGCCGCCCGCCTCGTCGACCACCTGGAGATGGGTCTCCGGGTCGGCGAGGCCCCGCTGCTCGTGCTGGCCGTCGATGGACAGCAGCCACGGCGCGAGCCGCTGCAGCGCCCCGACCGTCACCGCCACGTCGTTCACCCACGCCCGGGAACGGCCGCTGGCCGTCACCTCCCGCCGCACCACCAGCTCCTCGCCGCCGTCCACCCCCAGCTCTGCCAGGAGGGCGCACGCTGCCGCAGCCCTGGGGGGAGCGAATCGTCCCTCCACCTGCAGGCGGTCGCAGCCGCTGCGCACCTGCTCGGTCTCCGCCCGGACCCCTGCCAGGAGCTGCAATGATTGCACGAGCAGGGACTTACCAGCTCCGGTCTCGCCGGTGAGAACACCGAACCCCTCGCCGAGCGACAGGTGGATGTGCTCGATGATGCCCAGATTCCGGACGTCCAGCTCCCCCAGCATGGTGCTCCGATGCTATCGATCCGCCCCGGGGTTTGCAACGACCTCCCCCGCCACGGCGCGGACCAGAGCATGGGGGCCGACATGGCGGCGCAGGGCCTCGACCACGGCGTCGCGGCGGGTGGCCAGAATCCTCTCGGGCAGGGTGTCCATCTCGCCGAACGGCAGCCCGTGTCGCGCCAGTCGCGCCAGCTCGCGAGCCACACCGGACGGCGTCGCCAGCGACACCCGGTACGACCCGGCCATGGCCGCCCGCTCATCGGCGAGCTCGGCCTCAGTGGGCCCGGCCCCGACCAGCTCCTCGATCTCCTCGCGCGCCAGGGCCGTGGCCCTCTCGAGATTGCCGGGGGCCACCGAGAACGTGGTCGCCCAGGGCCCGTCCACCAGCGAGGCCCCGAAGAACCGAGACACGACGCCGTAGGTGAGACCCTCCTGGTCCCGCAGCCGCCGCCCCAGCCGCGACGACAGGGTGGACTGCCCGAGCACCGCGTTGCCGAGCAGCGCGGCGATGAAGTCGTCGTCCCGGCGCCGCAGCCCTCCCGGGCAGCCCAGCAGCACGTCGAGGTTGGGCTTGTCGGCCATGGCCTCGACGGCCTCGGCGGGCGTCCCGTCGACCCAGCTCCGGCGCTCCACCGCCAGCGGCTCGGCCTGCCCGCCCTCCCAGCCTTCGACAAGACCGAGGATCCGCCTGCTGACCCGCTCGGCATCGAAGTCACCCACGAGTGCCAGCACGAGCGAGGCCGGCCCGTAGAGACGGTGGTGCACGCCTTGCAGCAGGCTCCGGCTCAGCTCGTTGAGGCCGGCCCGCCGCTCCTCCAGGCGCCGGCGGTGGTAGGGATGGCCGGGGGGGAACAGCAGCCGGCTGAACACCTCGAAGGCCCGCAGGAAGGTGTCCTCCTGGGCCTGGGCCAGCTCGCCCAGGCGGAGCTGGCGCACCTTGGCGAGCTCCTCCTCCGGGAAGGTCGGCTCCCGCAGCATCTCGAGCAGCAGGTCGCATACCAGGTCCAGGTGCCGCGCCAGGCATCGACCGCCGATGTACACCTCGAGGGGGTTGTAGCTCTCGCCCGAGATGTCGAGCTCCACGCCCCGGTCCTCGAGGGCGCGAGCCAGCTCCAGGCGGGTGTGTCCCGCCGTACCGCGCTCGAGCATGTCCGGCAGCACCGAGGCAGCGCTCCACTCCCGGGTTCCCACCATGCCGTGGCCGGCCAGCAGGGAGCCCTGCAGGTGCACCGTGGAGTTGAGGTGGCGGGGCAGCAGGAGCAGCCGCCCCCCGGCCGGCAGGCGCACATCCCGCACCTCGCTCGCGAGGTCCGATCGCCAGTAGCACGGCCGCGGCTGCACCGGCAGTGGGCCGGGCGCCACCGCGTGGGCCGCCGCCGGAGCGCCGTCGCGCGGGACGAAGTGACCGACCGTGAGGGTGTCGTCCGAGAAGTACGCCCTCGCCACGCGCTGTACGTCCTCGGGCCCGACGGCGCGGATGCGCTCGAGGTAGTCGAAGTAGAAGCGCCAGTCGCCGGACGAGATGGCCTCGCAGAGCCCCGAGGCGATCTGGGCCGGGGCATCCCGGTGGAAAGCGGTCTGGGCCTCCACCTGCACCTTGGCCCGCTCCAGCTCGTCCGCGGTGATGGCGTCGCCCTGCAGGGCCTGGACGGTCTCCCGGATGACCGTCTCGACCTCGGCGTGGGTCGTGGGCGGGTTGAGGCTGGCGAAGACCTGGAACAGGCCGGGATCCCGGAGCTGCCAGCAGACGGCCTGCACGTCCAGGCACGTGCCGGTCTCCACCAGGCGCTGGTAGAGGCGGGAGG
>JALOLB010000408.1 GCA_025456225.1 Thermoanaerobaculaceae bacterium | reverse complement strand
GCGCCTGGTGGAGCGGCTCAACCGCTTCCCCCAGGGCGTGGTGCCGTCGGAGCGGCTGTTCGCCATCCTCGAGCTGCTGTTCTCCGAGCGCGAGGCCGCGCTGGTGGCGCTGCTGCCGATCAAGCCGTTCACGGCGGAGGTGGCGGCCCGGGCGTGGAAGATGCCGGAGGCGGAGGCGCGCACGGTGCTCGACGAGCTGGCCTCCCGGGCGATCCTCCTGGACGTCGAGCGCAGCGGCCGCGTGGAGTACTCCCTGCCGCCGCCGATGGCCGGGTTCTTCGAGTTCTCGCTCATGCGCCTCCACGGCAAGCCCGACAGGAAGGCACTCGCGGAGCTGTATTACCAGTACATGAACGTGGAGGACGACTTCATCCGGCAGCTCTTCACCCGGGGCGAGACGCAGCTCGGGCGGGCGTTCGTGCAGGAGGCGGCGCTGCCCCGGGAGCTGGCGCTGCACGTGCTGGACTACGAGCGCGCGAGCCACGTCATCCGCAGCTCCCCGGGCATGGGCGTCAGCACCTGCTACTGCCGGCACAAGATGTTGCACGTGGACCGCGCCTGCGACGCCCCCCTGGACATCTGCATGACCTTCGGCACCGTCGCTGACTCGCTCATCCGGCACGGGCACGCCCGTCGCGTCGACCCCTCCGAGGGCCTCGACCTGCTGGACACTGCTGTCGGCCAACGGCTCGTGCAGTTCGGCGAGAACGTGCGCGAGGAGGTCTCGTTCATCTGCAACTGCTGCGGCTGCTGCTGCGAGGCGATGCTGGCGGCGCGCCGCTTCGGGATGCTCCACCCGGTTCACACCACCAACTTCATGGTCGAGGTGGACGCCCAGGGCTGCACCGGCTGCGGCGCCTGCGTGCGCGCCTGCCCGGTGGCGGCGCTGGCGCTGATCTCGCCCGGGGACGCCACGGCGCCGAGGCGGCTGACCGCCCGCCTGGACGAGGACCTCTGCCTGGGGTGCGGGGTGTGTGTCAGCGCGTGCCCGACCGCGGCGATCCGACTGCAGCCCCGCGCCACCCGCGTCATCACCCCGGTCAGCTCGGCGCACCGGGTCGTGGTGATGGCGATCGAGCGTGGCCTGCTCCAGGAGCTGGTGTTCGACAACCAGGCGATGTGGAGCCACCGCGCCATGGCCGCCATCCTCGGTGTGATCCTCAAGCTGCCGCCGCTCAAGCAGGCCCTGGCAAGCCGGCAGCTCAGGTCGCGGTACCTCGAGAAGCTCCTGCAACGGCAGTCGGCCAGAGCATAGCCTCACCGCCGTCTCCAACGCTGTTCCAACGATGCGTGGCGATGCTGTCGGGCGTGGAGGGAACGTCGATGGCCCGAGCCGTCTTGGCGTGCAGATGCCGGGTGGTGCCGTGTCGGGGAACCGTGCACGCGTGTGTCATGGGTAGCCTGGTCGCCTTCACGGTCCTGGGCCTGGCGCTGGCCGGAACAACCGTCATCGACATCAGGACCGAGGGGTCCGGCGACGTCGTGCGGCTCGGCCCGCCTGAGGTGCGCAACTCGAACGGCGCGATGGTGTGGAACGGCACCGAGTGGGTCGTCAACGCCACGTACGCACACCAGTACTTCCTCGATGTTCGCGACGGCAGCCGGTTGAAGGACTACGCCTCGACGGACGTGACCGTGTCGGGTCGGCCCACGCCCGGGACCGAGGACTGCCGGCCGACCGGGTACGGGGACACGTACCCCTCGCGGACCTTCGAGGGTCACCGGGTCACGAGCCGGGCCTACTGGTACGCCAAGGAGTTCCCGGCCGGGCTCGGCACGACGTGCTTCGGGGCGGTCGAGCACGTCATCGAGGACCCTGCCGGCAAGCAGGTCGTGCTGCGCTCGCGGGGCGCGGGTGGTGGAACCGCCAACGCGTACCTCGATGTCTACATCGACGACGAGACGCTGCAGACCACGGCGTTTGTGGGCGATCCGGGGTGGTACACGTTCCCCGGGGTGCGGGCCCGGGACGCGGTCCTGCTCACAACGGACGAGTCGCACCGGACCGGGAGCCTCCCGGGTGCCGTAACGAAGCTCGGCACCAACGAGGGCGACTACTACCTCGACATCGGTGGCGGAGCAGACCTTGGACCTCACGGTGTCGGCCGGTCCTTCGAGCTGCATACGAGACCGTCTTCGCGGAGACGTTCACCCCGGCGGGCGTGCTCCACCCCGGCGTGGCCTCGAGCTCGGGCTCCGGCGGCACGCGGTGGCGCTCCGAGGCCGTCCTGTACAACCCGGGTGCTGCGCCCGCGCAGGCCACGCTCGAGCTCATTCCCCGCGATGCCGCGGCGGTGGCGAAGTCCGCCGAGCGCACGGTGTTGCCCGGGCAGACCGTACGCATGCCGGACGTCTACGCCGAGCTGGGCGCCGCCTCGGGCGCCGGCATGCTGCGCGTGCGCGGCGGCCTCCCGGCCTGGGTGCGCACCTTCAACCAGGGCAGCCCCGGCACCTTCGGCCAGGACGCGCCCGGGGCCCCTCAGACCGCGTTCGGCGCCGACACCGACGTGCTCTTCCCGGTCTCGACCCCGGCCGATCCGACGCGGGAGTTCCGCTCGAACCTGCTCCTGCTCAACCTGGAGGCGACGCCGATCACCTTCACCCTGACCGCGAGCGGCAAGTCAGCGACCAAGACCGTGGCAGGGGGCACCTACACCCAGATCGACAAGGTCGGCACCTTCCTGCAGCTCGCTCCGGGCCGCACCGTACTGGCGGTGCGAGCCACCGGTCGGTGGGCCGGGACCGTCTCCACCGTGGACCCCGGCTCCGGCGATCCCACCACGGTACGTGGGCTGCTGCCCACGACGCGCGAGGTAGTGTTGTTCCCCGGGGTGGCCTCGGTGGCGGGCTCCCTCGGCACCCAGTGGCGCTCCGAGGCGGTGCTGCACAACCCGGCCACCACCACCCGTAGCGTGCGCCTGGAGATCCTCCCGAAGGACGGCAGCATCGTCGCAGGCAGCGCCACCGTGCAGCTCGCCGTGAAGGAGGTCCGCCACCTCGCCGACCTCTACGCCGAGCTGCACGCCGCGTCCGGGTCGGGGCTGCTGCGCGCAACCGGCGACGTGCTCTGCTGGGTGCGGACCTACAACCAGGGCGCCTCGGCCACGTTCGGCCAGGACGTGCCGCCGGTGCTGCCGGCCGGAGGTGCCGAGGCCGGACGGGAGATCCTCTTCCCGGTCTCGAAGCCGGGCGACAAGGCGAAGGAGTTCCGCTCGAACCTGATCCTCTACAACCACGAGACGACGGCGATCACCTGCACGGTCATGGCGGGGACGAAGGCCGGCAGGGGCGTACGCCCAGCTCAACGACGTCGGCACCTGGCTCGGTGTGCCGCCAGGGTGGACGACGATCGCGGTGAAGGCGGACGGCCGCTGGTCCGGCACCGTCTCGACCATCGACCCCTACACAGGCGACCCGACGACCGTCGTCGGGATCGGGAGATGACGTGGGGCAAGGCAGGCACCAGCGAGTCGGCGGCCGCAGCGAGGTGGCGTGCGGGTGCTGCCAGGGTGACACTCGGGCTCCGCTTCAAGGACTGTGGTGGAGGCATGGGATGACGACGAGCACACGACATGCAAGCTGGTGGAGGTTGCTGGTGGCGGCAAGGGTGCTCGCCCCGTTGATCCTGCTGGGCGTCGTGGTGGGCGGTCCCCAGGCGCGAGCCGGCACGACCATCATCAACGTGATGACCGAGGGCTTCGGCGACGTTGTGCGGCTTGGCACGCCTGAACTGCGCAACCTCAACGGCGCGATGGTGTGGAACGGTTCCGAGTGGATCGTCAACACCACCTACGCTCACAGGTACTACATTGACGTCCGGGATGGCAGCCGGCTGAAGGACTACGCCTCGACGGACGTGACCGTGTCGGGGCGGCCCACGCCCGGGACCGAGGACTGCCGGCCGGCCGGTTTTGGGGACGGGTATCCCTCGCGCACCTTCGAGGGCCACCAGGTCTCGAGTCGGGCCTACTGGTATACCAAGGACTCCCCGGCCGGGCTCGGCACCACCTGCTTCGGGGCGGTGGAAACCACGATCACCGACCCGGCCGGCAAGCAGGTCGTGCTGCGCTCGCGCGGTGCCGGTGGTGGGGCTGGTAACGCCTACTTCGACGTCCTCATCGACGACGAGAAGCTCCAGACGACCGCGCTCCTCGGCGATCCGGGATGGTACACGTTCCCCGGCGTGCGGGCCCGGGACGCCGCCCTGATCGAGCCGGACGAGGCGCACCGGACCGGGAGCCTCTCCGGCGCCGTGACGAAGCTCGGCACCAACGAGGGCGACTACTACCTGGACATCGGCGGCGGATCGGACCTCGGGCCAGCGGGTATCGGCCGGTCGTTCGAGCTGCACACCGCGCCGCTGCCCGGCGGCCTCGGCACGGTCAGCCCGGCATACATCGTGCGCTTCGAGCTCAAGTGGATGGACGCGCCCGGCAAGACCGTCTTCGCGGAGACGTTCACCCCGGCGGGCGTGCTCCACCCCGGCGTGGCCTCGAGCTCGGGCTCCGGCGGCACGCGGTGGCGCTCCGAGGCCGTGCTGCACAACCCTGACACCACACCCGCACAGGCCACCCTCGACCTCATCCCCCGCGATGCCGCGGCCGTGACGAAAAGCGCCCAGCGCACGGTGTCGCCCGGGCAGACCGTGCGCATACCGGACGTCTATGCCGACCTGGGCGCCGCCTCGGGCGCGGGGATGCTACGTGTGCGGGGTGGTGTGCCCACGTGGGTGCGAACCTTCAACCAGGGATCTCCCGGCACGTTCGGCCAGGATGCGCCCGGGGCCTCCCAAACGGCGTTCGGCGCAGACACTGACGTGCTCTTCCCAGTCTCGACGCCGGCCGACCCGGCGGAGGAGTTCCGCTCGAACCTGCTGCTGCTCAACCTCGAGTCGGCGCCCATCACCTTCACCCTGACCGCGAGCGGCAAGTCAGCGACCAGGACCGTGGCGGGCGGAACCTACACCCAGATCGACAAGGTCGGCACCTTCCTGCAGCTCCCGGCCGGGTTGGTCGTGCTGGCCGTGCGCGCCACTGGCCGCTGGGCCGGGACCGTGTCCACCGTCGACCCCGGCTCCGGCGACCCCACCACCGTTCGGGGGCTGCTGCCCACGACGCAGAGTGTCGTGCTGTTCCCCGGCGTCGCCTCGCTGGCCGGCTCCCTGAGCACCCAGTGGCGCTCCGAGGCGGTGCTGTACAACCCCGGGACGGCCGCGAGGACCGTGCTGCTCGAGATCCTGCCCAAGGACGGCAGCACCGTGGCGGCGAGCACGAGCGTGCAGCTCCAGCCGAAGGCGGTGCGATCGCCGACCTCTACGCCGAGCTGCACGCGGCGTCCGGGTCGGGCCTGCTGCGCGTCACCGGGGATGTGCTGTCCTGGGTGCGGACCTACAACCAGGGCGCCTCGGCCACCTTCGGCCAGGACGTACCGTCGGTGCTGCCAGGCCAGGGCAGCGAGGCCGGGCGGGAGATCCTCTTTCCGATCTCGAAGCCGGGCGACAAGGCGAAGGAGTTCCGCTCGAACCTGATCCTCTTCAACCACGAGACCATGGCGATCACCTGCACCGTGCCGGCAGGGGCGTACGCCCAGCTCAACGACGTCGGCACCTGGCTCGGTGTGCCGCCAGGGTGGACGACGATCGCGGTGAAGGCGGACGGCCGCTGGTCGGGTACCGTTTCGACCATCGACCCATTCACCGGCGATCCCACGACGGTGGTCGGGACCTCGCGCTGAGATGGACGGGTCGGGGCGATCCGCCCAACTACTGGCGCCGGGAGCGGAGACGGGGCAAGCATGAGCGCGAAGCTGCCAGGAGGCCCGACTCCGAGGTTGAAGTGTCCCCGGGTGAGGCCCCGTCCCTGCTGAAGGAGTGGGTTTGAGCGGCTCAGGCAGCAAGACGCGAACGGGTCTGTAGGCCCGGGAGCTTCAGCTGCTGCTGGCCCGGACGAGGATGTCGAGGCGACGCGGCGGGCAGACGGCCTCGGGGCTCGCGGCGGTCGCGGTGAGGATGACGCGAGCCTGTCCGGGTGCGACGGCTTTCAGCTCGTAGTGGTGAGTCGCCACGCCGCCGTCCACGTCGGGTGGCGGAAGCTCGACCTTCGCTCCGAGAAACCGCACGGCGCCTCCCTCGATCACGGGTGCGGGTTGCCACTGACACCTGAGCTCGAAGGGGATCGCGATCGGGCTCGTGACGACCAGGTCCACGGTCGTTCCGACCTCGACCTCGACGGCGACCTGCTTCAGGACCTCGATCACCACGTGCTCACCTCGCTTTCCGCCAGTCGGCCCGCTGTTCAGGATTGTCAGCAGGTCCGCTTGCGCCGCCTCGCGCGTGGGTGTGGTTTCTCGCGCGCGAGCGGTTTGTCTGGCACTCGACAGGGCTCATGCCGTCTGCCAGCGTGCGCCCTCGGTCGCCTCCGCACAAGCCCCGCCCCGGTGCGTGGTGCACGGGTTGCGCTGATCATCGGCGAGGTCTATCGTCGCGGCGATCACGATTCTCACGAGGTGCGGATGTGAAGAGAAGCGCCGTGCAGGAGGCTGGAATGGTCGGTGCGCTGAGCACGTCCGGGACATCTGCGAGGCTCCAGCCTGCACCGGGGCGGGTTCATGGGCATCCTGGGATGCCGTCGAGGCGGAGAAGCATGATGCAGGGGCGTTTCCTTGTCGCGGCACTGCTGGGGTTGGTCCTCGCCTCTCCTGGCGCGGCCGGCACCACGCCGATCGAGGTCAGGATCGAGGCGGGTGGTGACGTGGATGTCGGGACCAGAAGTCAGTGGGACGGGCAGTTCGAGAACACCAACGGCGCCATGTTCTGGAATGGCAGCATCTGGGTGACCAACAGCACCGCTGCCCATTCGTACTTCCTGGACCTTCGCACCGGGCAGCGCCTGAAGGAGCACGTCATGGTGCCGGTGGACTCCAGCACCACGCTGCTCGGGAACGTGCCGGGCCTGCCGGCGGGCTACACCGTGACCAAGAGGCTGTATGCCTCCACCCAGCCTTCTGCGGCCGGGGGTGCTTCCTTCGTCTACCAGGCGGTGGAGTACGAGATCCTCCAGCCCGACGGCACGCGGGTGCTGCTGCGCTCGCGCGGCACCGGGAACGGCACGGGGCAGGCGTACCTCGACGCCTACCTCGAGGACGGTCTGGGCAACACCACGGCGATGCTCGGCGATCCGGTCTGGTTCCAGTTCGCCGGCATGACCGCCGCCCAGGCCGCGGCGCAGACCCCCGACCTCAACGGCCCGAACGTCAAGGGCAGCCTGCCGACCTGCACGCCGGCCGAGCGGGCGCGGTACTTCATGGACATCAACGGCGGCTCCGACATGGGCGGCGTGACGTATCACTTCAAGACGACCTGCTTCACGCCCTCGACGGTCCGCACCACGAGCCTGGGCTCGTCGTTCATGTCGAGCTTCAGCATTGCGTTCACCGACACCTCCGGACAGATACAGGAGATGGTCTTCACGCCGGCGCTGGCGAGCGAGAGCTGGCAGCCCTCGGCGCGGCTGTACCCGGGCGTGGCGTCCCTGCCCGGCTCCGGTAGCACGCAGTGGCGCTCGGAGGCGGTGCTGGTCAACCCCGGGGCCGCGGCGCAGACGGCGACCCTCGACCTCATCCCGCGAGACGCGGCGACCGTCGCGAAGACCGCGACGCGCACCGTCCCGGCCAGCCAGCTCCTGCGCATCGCCGACCTCTACGCCGACCTCGGCGTGACCTCGGGGGCCGGCATGCTGCGCGTCACCGGCGAGGCGCTGACCTGGGTGCGCACCTTCAACCAGGGCAGCCCCGGCACCTTCGGCCAGGACGTGCCGCCCGCCTCGCCCGGCGAGGCCTTCGCGGCCGCCACCGACGTGCTCTTCCCGATCACCACCCCGGCCAACCAGGCCACCGAGTACCGGTCGAACCTCCTGCTCCTGAACCTCGAGTCGGCACCCGTCACCTTCACGCTGACCTCCGGCTCGAAGTCGACCACGAAGACCGTGGCGGGCGGGACGTACACGCAGATCGACAAGGTCGGCACCTTCCTGCAGCTCCCGGCCGGGTTGGCGGTGCTGGTCGTGCGCGCCACCGGCCGCTGGGCGGGGGTGGTGTCCACCATCGACCCCGGCTCCGGCGACCCCACCACCGTGCGGGGGCTGCTGGCCACGACGCAGAGTGTCGTGCTGTTCCCCGGCGTCGCCTCGCTGGCCGGTTCCCTCAGCACGAAGTGGCGCTCGGAGGCGGTGCTGTACAACGCTGGCACCGTGGCGAGGACAGTGCTGCTCGAGATCCTGCCCAAGGACGGCAGCACCGTGGCGGCGAGCACGAGCGTGCAGCTCCAGCCGAAGGCGGTGCGGCGGATCGCCGACCTCTAC
>JALOLB010000017.1 GCA_025456225.1 Thermoanaerobaculaceae bacterium | reverse complement strand
TACGGGATCGCCCGCTGCAGCGGGTCGGCGATCTGCCACGGCAGGTACATGTTGCCGTCCGCCGCCGAGGAGTGGATGACCCCGAAGAAGGTGAAGACCGTGAGGATGCCCAGGTAGAGCGAGGCGTGGCGCAGCCGCCGGTCGATCATCTCGGCCAGGAAAGCGCCCCACAGCATGCCCGTGACGATGAAGCCGTTGCCCAGGGCGACCGTGACCAGCACCTCGGGCAGCTCCTTGCCCGGCTTGGCGAGCAGCACGCCCATGGTGGCCAGCGGGACGAAGGTGGAGAGCTTGATGGCGAGCAGCCGCGCCACGGTCGGGAAGTACGAGAACATCACCGCCGGGGCATGCCGGTGCGGGCACGCCAGGGTCGCCTGCACCATGATGTCGAGGGCCACGAAGATGAGGATCGGTGCCAGCACGGCACGCGGGATCAGCTCCACGATGTAGCCCACGTACCCCAGGATGCCGCCCAGCCCCACGAACAGGCCGGTGATCAGGGTGTACCCGGCCCGCGACCCCATGCCCTTGTAGGCCGGCTGGCCGATGTACGGGGTGGACTGGGCGACGCCCCCGCACATCCCGGCGATCAGCGTGGCCACCGCCTCGGTGAGCAGGATGTCCCGGGTCTTGAAGTCGTCGCCGGCGACGCGCGCGCTCTCGGTGACGTTGATGCCGCCCACCACGGTGAGGAGAGCGAAGGGGATCGCAATCGGCAGGTACTTGAGGGCGCCGGCGATCCCCTGGATCCACAGGAGAGTCGGCATTGGCAGGCCGAAGTGCAGCTCGACCGGCGGCAACGGCTGGTAGGTGCCACCGACGAGTCCGAGCGGCCCGAGGGTGTAGTACAGCGTCGTGCCCACCGCGATGGCGACCAGCACGCCGGGGAGGTTCCAGGGCAGCCGGATGCGCGCCACCAGGTTGTAGAGGATCAGGCCCAGCGAGACCATGCCCACCAGCGGCAGGCCGAAGATGTCGACGAGCGGCACGAAGCCGATGAGCGCCAGGCCGATGCCGGCGAGCGACCCCAGGAGGCCCGCCTGGGGCACCATCTTCTGCACCCAGCCGCCGCAGAACGAGAGGACGAGCTTGATGACGCCGATCATGACCATGGTCGCCATGCCGATGTACCAGGTCATCATCGCCGCGTCCTGCACCGGCATGCCCTGGGCTTTCAGCGACACGAACGCCGGCCCGAGCACCACGAGCGCGATGCCGATGGTGGACGGCGTGTCGAGCCCGAGGGGCATCGCCGTCACCCTCGTGTTGCCGGTCCGCTTGGCGAGGCGGAACGCCATCCAGGTGTACACCAGGTCGCCGAACAGCACCCCGAACGCGGTGCCAGGGAACATCCGCCGGTACACGATCTCGGCCGGGAAGCCGAAGGCGAAGACCAGGATGCCGGCCAGGAACGAGAGCACCGTCAGGTTGTCGAACATCAACCCGAAGAAGCCGTTGATGTCCCCGATGGCGAACCAGTTGTACTTGCGGGAAGACTCGTTCATCGTCCTCTCCTCGCCGCCCAACCCGGCGCCTGCCCCTCCGCGCTGATGACACGAGCACGTCGCCACGCTGCACGGAAGGGCCCTGGCCGGCGGACTGCCCGGGCATTGTAGGAACAGGCACCCCCGGCAGCAAGGCCCCGGCGGCACCCAGGCGACGTTGCCACATCCGCACCGCCGCAGTACCCTCATGACCAGATGAACGCCTGGGTGCGCGCCCTCATCGCCGTGGTGGTCGGAAACGTCCTCTGGTTCCTCGTCCTCCAGCCCCAGTTCCCGCCGGCTCTCCGCCACCGCCCCTTCGCCTACGACCTCGGTCTCCTGCTCGACTTCCTGGTCTGTCTGGTGCTGTATGTTCTCCTCGGACGTGTGGGGCGCCGGCCCGGGCAGCACGCCGGGTAGGAAGACCAGGGCGCGCCGGGCCCGACACCTGCCGGCGCAGGGTTCTGGCATCCGCGGCGCCCCTGAGGTAGGCTCCCCGCAGCGCTCGACAGATGCGCCTGCCGCCCGTCGGCCGCCATCTGACTCCGCGCCTGGAGAGACCGATGCCCAAGCCCGCAGTCGTCAGGTCCGTCATGCTCGTGGTCGTGCTTGTCGCCCTCGCGGGCACCGTGCCGGTGCCCGCCACCGCCTGCACGACGGCCGTGATCTCCGGCGCGGCCACGGCCGACGGCCGGCCGCTGCTGTGGAAGAACCGCGACGCCGACGACCTCCACAACCAGGTCGTCTATCGCGAGGACGGCCGCTACGCCTACGTCGGCGTGGTCAACCAGGGGGACACCGCCGGCCTGCAGATCTGGGCCGGCGTCAACAGCGCCGGCTTCGCGATCATGAACTCGGCGTCCTACAACCTCGACGATGCCGAGACCACCGCCGAGGGCATGCTCATGAAGCTGGCACTGCAGTCCTGCGCGACGCTCGCCGACTTCGAGCGGCTGCTCGGGGAAACGAACCTCAAGGGAGCGCGGGACACGACCGCCAACTTCGGGGTGATCGACGCCCAGGGCGGGGCCGCCTACTTCGAGACCGGCCTCACGACCTTCAAGCGCTTCGATGCCACGGACCCGGCGGCCGCGCCCAGGGGATACCTGATCCGCACCAACTACTCGGACACGGGGACGACCGACACCGGCTCCGGCCTGCTGCGCCGCCAGCGCGCCACGGCCCTGGTGGACGAGCTGGTGGCCGCTGGCGCACTCAACGCCTCGACGCTGCTCGGACGGGTGAGCCGGGACGTCGCCAACCCGAACACGGGGGCCTTCCCCCTGCAGTCGCCCGCCGCCGCCCGCTTCGCGTGGGTCGGAGACAGCATCAACCGGGACATCACGGCCTCGGTGACGCTCATCTCGGGGGTCAAGGCGGGTGGCGATCCGGCTTTCTCCACCGCCTGGTTCATCCTCGGCCAGCCGGTCACCGGCGTCGCGTCGCCCGTGTGGGTCAAGGCCGCCTCGGTCCCCCGCGAGCTCGCGGCCGGAGCCGAGCCCGCGCCCCTCAACGCCGCGTGTGACCGCGTCCGGGCAAGGCTCTACCCCACCTGGCGCGGGGACCAGAAGCGCTATCTCGAGGTTTCGGCTCTCGCCGCCAAGGACACCGGGGTTCTGGCACCGCTCCTGGCGCAGGAAGGTCGGGTCCTTGCCGCCGTGCGGGCCGCCGAGCAGGGGTGGGGCGCTCAGCCCCCATCTGCCGAGACCCTTCGCCAGCTCCAGGCCCGGCTCGCCACCGAGACCCTCGCGGCCATCGACGCCATCGCCCCACCCCGCAGAACACCCTGAGGGAGCTCAGCCCTCCCACGGTCCAGGTTCAAGACCCCGTCCCCAGGGTGGGAGGGGGGCTCTCCCCTCTCCCCTCTCCCCTCAGTACTTGATGCCGATCCAGAACTCGGTGCGATAGCCTTCGTCGAGGGCGTTCTTGAAGTCCCAGCGCCTGGCAAAGTCCCAGTGGGCTGGCAGACCGAAGAGGTTGAGGGAGAAGCCGAACCCATAGGAGGACACGCCATCCTTCAGCACGCCGTCCTCCATGAAGTCAAAGTCCTGCTTGTAGGCCGGCACCTCGATCTCCTGGCCCCCGAACTCCACCGTGTAGGCCGGCAGGTCGAACCAGGCGGCGCCGACATCGATGAAGAAGCGCCCGCGCACCGAGGTCAGATGCAGCCACGGCAGCACGAGGTGGTCGATGAGGGGGAAGCGCCACTCGGCGTTCAAATAGGCCACCCGGTTGCCGACGAGGGATCGATAGTCGTAGCCGCGGAGCGTGTCGATGCCACCGAAGTAGTAGAGGTTCGGTTGGTTGCCGTCGGCCCAGGCCGCGTAGAGCCGCAGCGCCAGCTCGTTGCGCCGCGAGATGGGCACGTACTGGCGGAGGTCCAGGATGTAGTCCCGCGACAGGCTCCCACCGTTTTGCGTGTCGACCGAGTTGTTGATCGAGAGCTGCAACCGCCTCCCGCCGTGCGGCCCGTAGTACTGCCAGAACGTGGTGTCACCTGTTGCGCTGACCCCCAGCCACGGGATGTCGTTCGAAATCGACGTGAACCGCACCCCCTGCTCCGTGAAGACCGGGTACGAGACCGACTGGGAGATGTAGCCGACTGTGCCCTCGACGCGATGGTAGAGCGAGAGCGGGTACTGGGCGAAGGCCGCTGCGCCGGTCTGCCGCACAGCCTGCTCTTGCTCGACCCGGCCCTCGACCTGGTTGGCGGTGTACACGTAGTACGAGCGATCGTCGAAGATCATCGCTCCCCACTGCAGGCGCCTGGAGAGGTCGAGGTAGGACGCCGAGAAGGTCGTGTAGCCCTGCACCGAGGCGAGCATGAGGTTGACCCGCCGGTCCCCGTAGTTGTCGGCGAGGGAGATGTACGTCTGGGAGAGCAGGGTGTTGTCGTTGTTGATGCCGACCAGCACCTGCATGTCCTCGACGCCGAGCTTTCGACGCTTCACCGGCTCGGCCTTCTCCTTGTTGATCGCCACCGAGATCGCGGGCTCGTAGCGCTCGCGGGTCGGAGCCTCCCTGGGCCCCTCCTCCTTCCCGGCTGGCTCGCCCTGAGCGGGGTCCGCAACGTAGAGCGCCCAGCGCCCCTTGGCGTAGGCCTGGAAGACCACGCGCTCACCGTCCCGGGTCGGGATGGCCACCGGGTTGATGGCGGCTCCGATGACCCAGGTGAGGCGCGTCAGCTCGCGGGTCTCGAGGTCGAGGGCATAGATGTCCATGACACCCTGATCGCGGTCGGAGGCGAAGTACAGGCGCTTCCCGTCGCGCGAGAACGAGGTTCCCTCGTCGTCACCTCCCCCGAAGGTGAGCTGTCGGCGCTGCGTCGGGTTCGCGAGGTCCAGCTCGAAGAGCTTGGTGTTCTCGCCGGCCTGAGAGGAGAAGACGATGTGCTTGCCGTCGGCCGTGTAGACCGGATCGGAGTCGAACGCCTCGTCCTGGGTGAGGTTGGTGAGCTTCTCGGACTCGAGGTCCAGCAGGTAGATGTCGGCGCGACCACCTGCAAATGCATGAAATGCGATCACCTTGCCGTCGGGCGAGAAGGCCGGCTGCATGGCCTGGTCGACGGTGATCGGGAGGCGGCGCACGATCGAGCCCTTCATCGAGTCGAGCAACAGCAGGTCCCGGCCGCGCTCACGGCGGGCGAACACCGCGATGCGGTCGCCGTCCGGCGAGAACGCCAGATCGCGGCCCCGATCCGGGCCCACGGTCAGCATCTGAGCGATGAGGTACTGGTACCGGGTCGTGTTGCCTCGCGTCAGGTTGCGGTAGAGCTTCCGGTCGGGCACACCGAAGAGGACGACGTCCACGTCCTCCTTGTAGGTCGTGAACGCGGCAATGAGGTCGCCGGACGGGGACGCCGCCGGAGAGGTCTCGTAGGTCTCCATGCCTCCGGCCGCCTCCACGCGGAAGAGCTGGCCGAACTCCCGTGGATCGCCCCGCTCGCTGAAGGACTGATAGAACTTGCGGAGCCAGGAGCGGAAGCGGGAGTCGAACTCCTCGAGCTCGAGGTCGAAGGCGCGCCTGACAGCCTTGCCCACGGAGCCGGAGAGGCTGTTGCGGAACTCGAACACGAGATCGCGCACGCCCTCCATGCCCCACTCCGACTCCACGAACTTGAACACCATGTGGCCGTACCGATAGGCGTCATACCCCCGCGGCCCCTCGGCCACCGAGGCGACCCGGTCCCCGAGGGTCGCGTCGCGCATGATCGCCCTGGCCCGGGCGTCCTCGTCGTCGGCGAAGAACGATGCCATCCCCTCCATGAACCACTGGGGCGGGCTCGAGGTGAGGGCCTTTCCGAGCCTTCCCTGGAACAGGATCTCGAACTGAAAGACGTGGGTGAGCTCGTGCTGGATCAGCTTCTGGAGCTCCTTGTCCGGCAGGTCCGCCGGCAGCACCATGCGGTTGCGGGACGGCAGGGCGAAGGCGCCCACGCCCTCGGGGATGAACTCGACGATGGTGTTGGTCTGCTCGAACTCGGCGTGGGTGGCGTAGACGATGAGCGGGATCGGCTCGGTGATCTGGAAGTTGAGCTTGCGTGCGAGCTCGTCGTAGGCGCTTTCGGCGAACGACGCCAGCTTCGGGAGCGACGGCTCGACCCGGTCGTAGTAGGAGATCCGGAAATGGGGGGTGGGATAGACCATCCACTGGAAGGTGTCGTAGCGAACCTTGTTCTTGCCGAAGTACTGCGCCGAGGCAGGCGACGACGCCAGCAGGGCGAGAGCCAGGATGGAAAGCAGTCGCTTCATGGCACCCCCGTCACGGCAGGAAAAGGAACCGCTTGGTCTTCACGGTGCGCGGCACGAACACCCCCACCAGCTTGTTCTCGAGGGCGTAGAGGTTGGCGAACATGCCGGTGAACTCGTCGAAGCTGCGCTCCTCGCGCTCCTGCGTGTCCTTGAACGGCTCCTGGAAGACGAGCGCCCCGGTGCGGGCATCGAAGACATTGAGCAGGATGTCGTAGGAGAACCCGGTCTGCTCCACCATGACCTGGCGGTAGTAGGTGCGCCCGTCGACCGGGGACTCGTAGGACTCGATCTTGGGCTGCGTGGTGTCCTGGACGGTGAACTCGATGGACCCGGCCACCACGTAGTCGGCCCCGGCCCGGGTCCCGAGGTCGCGCCAGAACTCGGTGTCCTTGGAAAGCTGCAGGGAGTCCGTGGTGGGCAGCCGCACCCCTTCGATGGCCGGCAGGATGACGAACTTGCCCTCCTTGCGCAGCATCTTCCGGAGGAACCGCTCGAACTCCTGGGCGACGTCGAACTTCAGCTCGGCCGGTGCCTCGTCGCCCCGGGTCTCGCGGAGGAAGGGCCCGATGTACAGCCGCTCGTGACCCGAGATCTGCAGCTTCGACCGCACCGGAAGAGACAGCTCGACCTCGCGGGTCCCCGCCTGCACCGCGGCAGCCGCCAGCAGCACGCACAGACCGGCAGTGGGAGCCTGTCGGAGAAAGCGGAAGGCCCGCGTGACGGGCGCCGTGGGGCCAGATGCAAGGCGTCGCGCCGAAGGCGATGCGGGTTCATCGACGAGGCGCGACAACGCCGCAGATGGCCCCACGCCGCCCGTCACCCGCAGGGCGCAGGGGGGTTGCCGGGTGGATGCGGCGTTGCTCGTCGGCCTCGATGCCCCACATCGCGTGCCTCCACGCGCCTTGCCTGCACCCGGCAAGCCCCCTGCGCGCGGACCTTCCCATTTCTCCGACAGGCTCCTAAGGTTTCGCACGGCCATTCTCCTTCGGCTTCACCCCCCGCGCGAGGCTGGTGTAGAACTCCGCAAACCGCGCGTAGTTGCGCTTGACGGCAGTGTTGGATGGGGACTTCTCCAGGGCCTTCTTGTACATTCCCAGGGCCTCCTCGTAGCGGCCCAGGGCCTCCAGCGAGACCGCAATGTTGTTGAGCACCTTGGAGTTCTCCGGTTCCAGTTGCTGTGCCCGCTGGAAGCGGAAGAGAGCCTCCTGCCAGTACTCCCTGGTCGCCGCCCGGACCCCGGCGCGAATCTCCACGTCCGCGCTCGCCACCGATCCCGAGCTCGCGCAGCCACCGGCCAGTACCGCCAGTGCCACCGCCATCACGCTCCAGCGCATACAGCCCCCTTGAACATCCCGGTATTATAGGCACACATGACCGCCCCAACTGCCAACTCCCGCCATGCTCTCGCCTGGGTCCTGGCGCACCCTGACGGCGCCAGGGAGAGCCGTCGCCAGGCCCGGGCCTGGATGACCGGCGAGCTCGTCGAGCCGACCAGGGCCGCAGCAGCCGAGGCTGCCCTGCCCCGGGTCGGGACCACACTCGCCGCGCTCGACCGCCTGGGCTGGCGATGGTGGGACAGCCGCGAGCCCGACTTCCCGCCCCGGCTCGCCGCGCTGGGCGATCCACCACTTGGCCTCTTCGTGCGCGGGACGCTGCCGGTCGGGCCCGCCGTGGCACTGGTGGGTGCCCGCAAGGCGTCGGCGTACGGCCGCGAGGTGGCCGAGTGGTTCGGCCTGGAGCTCGCGCGGGCCGGCGTCAACGTCGTGTCCGGCATGGCCCGGGGTGTGGACGCGGCCGCTCACCGTGGCGCGCTGGGGGCCGGAGGACCCACCACGGCCGTCTGGGGCAGCGGGCCAGACCGCATCTATCCGCCGGAGCACGATCAGCTCGCTGCCGGGATCGCCGAGCACGGCGCGCTCCTCTCCGAGTACCCGCCGGGCAGCCCGCCACTCGCTCACCACTTCCCGGAGAGGAACCGCCTCATCGCCGGCCTTGCCCAGGCGATCGTGGTGGTGGAGGCGGACGTCCGCTCGGGCGCCCTGATCACCGCCCGCCTTGCGCTCGACGAGGGTCGCGACGTGCTGGCGGTGCCGGGCTCCGTCTTCGCACCGCTTTCTGCTGGCCCCAACGGCCTGCTGCGATCGGGCGCGGCCCCTGCCCTCACGGTCGGGGACATCCTGGACGTCATTGGCGTCGAGGCGCGACCAGCGGCCCCGGACGAGCCGGCTCAGGGGCTCCTGGCGGCGTTCCGACCCGGAACCACGCTCAGCGTGGACGACCTGGCCGCGGCCACCGGCATGCCGGTGGCCGCCGTGCTCGAGTCGCTGGTCCAGCTCGAGCTGGAGGGCCGGGTGGCCCGCGAGCCTGACGGCAGGTTCCGGCGCCAGCACCGCCCCGCTACCGCGTAGCGCCCAGCACGAACGGTACCCGCACCTTGCTCTCGGGGAGGTCGATGCGCAGCTCGTAGCGCCCCGGCTGGACGTTCTTGGCCAGCGGGAAGTACAGCCGACCCGTGCACCAGCGCTCGTCGTTGACCCAGATGGACTGCATCGCCAGGTTCGAGCCGGGCTCGACCAGGAAGTTGAGGTTGCACTGACGCCGGCCGCCCCAGTAGCGCAACGGCTCGGAGGCCACATCGGCGCGCAGGTTGGCGGCGCGGATGCTCGAGAAGGCGTCGCCCAGCTCCTCCTGCTTCGGCAACGGCACGATGTCGCCGTCAGGGGTGCGGAGCGAGATCTTCTCGCGAGGGAGCTCCACCGAGACCCGGCTCGTTCCTGTCACCGCCACGTCCACGAGCAGCCACTCCATGCCCAGGTTGATGTTGGCGAAACGGTAGGAGAGCGCCAGCTCGACGTCCGGGCCGGCGTACTTGACCACCGTGGCGCCCACCTGCTCGACGGATGCCTGCTTGGGAAGGGGCTTCTCGTCCTTGGCTGTCGCCGACGTGCAGCCGGCCAGGGCGGCGGGACCAAGGATCGTCAGCAGCGCGACTGTCCACTTGCTCTTCATGAGGTGTTCCTCCCGCGGCCATCATCCGACGACCGCTTACCCTGAGACTTCGTTGCAATACGCGCGCCAACCGCGCTCCTTCAGAACGTATCGAACTACGACGGCATTCTCCCACTGGTTGCGCTGTCCTCCCCTGGAGACAGCCCACCGTCAACCCGACCCCAGGCGGAGAGTTACCAGTCAACAGTTGAGCTGCTATTGTGCCGCGGCGGAGGTGAGGTGAGCAGAATCCTCGTCATTGTCGAGTCGCCGGCCAAGGCGCGCACGCTGGGCCGCTATCTGGGGAAGGGGTACACCGTCATGGCGTCGGTGGGCCATGTGCGCGACCTCCCCCGCAACGACCTGGGCATCGACGTGGCGGGTGGGTTCGCTCCCCACTACCTGGTGATGCCGGCGAAGCGCAAGGTCATCAACGAAATCCGTGCGGCGGCGGCTGGCACCTCGCCGAGCTCCTCCGGGACTCCGGCAAGCCCATCAGCCGCGTGCTCTTCCACGAGATCACGCGGCGCGCCGTGCAGGAGGCCATCGCCCATCCGCGGCCCATCGACGCCCACCTCGTGGACGCCCAGCAGGCCCGGCGGGTGCTCGACCGCCTGGTTGGCTACAAGCTGTCGCCCCTGCTCTGGGACAAGGTCAAGCGCGGGCTGTCGGCCGGGCGCGTCCAGTCCGTGGCCCTCAAGATGATCTGCGACCGCGAGGCCGAGATCGAGGCCTTCGTCCCCGAGGAGTACTGGCACCTGGACGCGCTGCTCGCCGCCGACCAGCCCCCTTCCTTTGTCGCCCGCCTGGCCCTGCGTGACGGCAAGAAGCTGCATGTCCGCGACGGCGAGACGGCGGCCTCGATCCGGGCCGAGGTGGAGGGCCAGCCGTTCGTGGTGGGGAGCGTCGCGAGGCGGCGACGCCAGCAGAAGGCGCCTCCCCCGTTCGTGACGGCCAAGCTCCAGCAGGCAGCCGCCGGGCGGTACCGGTTCGCCGTGCGCAAGACCATGCAGCTCGCCCAGCGCCTCTACGAGGGCGTCGACCTGGGAGGCGGCGAGCGGGTCGGCCTCATCACCTACATGCGCACCGACTCGGTGCGGGTCGCGCCCGACGCCCTCGAGGCGGTGCGCGGCTTCATCGCCGGCGCGTTCGGCCCCGAGCTGCTCCCCGAGAAGCCCAACTACTTCAAGAACCGCTCCGAGGCCCAGGACGCCCACGAGGCGATCCGCCCGTCGGACCCCACCCGCACGCCGGAGTCGCTGGCCTCCCACCTGGAGCCGGACGCCCTCAAGCTCTACACCCTCATCTGGCAACGCTTCGTCGCCTCGCAGATGCGGCCCGCCCAGTTCGACGTCACCGACATCGTCGTGAAGGCCGGGCGGTACTCCTTCAAGGCCAGGGGCGAGGTCGAGGTGGAGCCCGGCTACCTGCGCGTCTACCGCGAGGAGGAGGAGGCCCCGCCGCCCCGCAAGGTCGCGGACGCCGAGGACGAGGAGCCGACGACCCGCAAGCTGCCGCCCCTCGCCGAGGGCCAGGTCCTGCGCCTGGAGAAGCTCGACGCCCTCCAGAAGTTCACCCAGCCGCCCCCGCGCTACACCGAGTCCACCCTGGTCAAGGCGCTGGAGGAGAACGGCATCGGTCGACCCTCGACCTACGCGCAGATCATCTCGGTGATTTCCGACCGCGACTACGTCAGCAAGGAGAAGGGCGCCTTCGCCCCCTCGGAGCTCGGCAAGCTCGTCAACAGGCTCCTGGTCGGCTCGTTCGCCGACCTCATCAACGAGCGCTACACGGCGCGCATGGAGGAGGAGCTGGATGCCGTCGCCGAGGGCAAGGAGGATTGGCGGCAGACCCTGGGCCGGTTCTGGGGCGCCTTCCAGGCCGACCTCGCAAAGGCCGGCAGCGAGATGCAGTCGGTCAAGCGCCAGGGCGTCGAGACCTCCGAGCGCTGCCCGACCTGCGGCTCGCCCATGATCCTGCGCTTCGGCCGCTTCGGCGAGTACCTGGCCTGCTCGCGCTACCCCGAGTGCCGCACCACCCGCGAGCCGGGCGCCGTCCAGCCCTCCGAGGAGACCCCCGTCTGCCCCGAGTGCGGTGCCGGGATGATCCAGAAGCGCTCCCGGTTCGGCCCGTTCTGGGCGTGCTCCCGCTACCCGGAGTGCAAGGGCACCCGCCGCCTCACCAAGGGCCCCCAGAGCCCCAACACCCCATCGGGGGTGCGCTGCCCGCAGGACGGTTGCGACGGCGAGGTGGTGGAGAAGCGCTCCCGCCGCGGCAAGCCGTTCTGGGGGTGCAACCGGTACCCCAAGTGTACCTTCACCCTCAACGCCCGGCCGCTGCCGCGGCCCTGCCCGACCTGCGGCGCCGTCTTCGTCCTCGAGAAGAAGACCGTCCGCCGCGGCACCGAGTGGGTCTGCGCCACGGAGGGATGCACGTACCGCGTCCCCGCCGAGAGTGACTGAAGTCGTGGAGTCGCTGGTGAGGGCTGGGGTCCGGGGAAGACCAGCTCAACTGTCTGAGGGCGGGGCCTCGCTGGTGGGGGTTGGGGTCCGGGGTCCGCGGTCCGGGCTCCGAACCCACGCACTGGAGCTGACCGCGGCTGGGTGCTTGACCTCGCAGGCAGGGAGAGTTGGGGCCGTCCCTGGGCCGGTGGGCATTCACCCCAGACCCCGGACACCGGACCCCGGACTCCAACCCCTCAGACACCTCGTCGGCCCAACGAGCTGCTCCCGATTCCCATCCCGGACGGGTGGGTGGGCCGGACCCCGGACCCCGGACCCCGGACCCCAACCCTCCGAACATCCCGTCGCCCCGGGGAGCTGCTCTCGACCCCCATCCCTGGAGGGCGGGTGGTAAGGGTGGTGGGTGGGGGGCTCGCCGGGTGCGAGGCGGCGTGGCAGCTCGCCTCGGCCGGGGTGGACGTCGAGCTCTGGGAGATGCGGCCGGCGACGCTCACGCCGGCGCACCGCACCGGGGACCTGGCCGAGCTGGTGTGCTCCAACTCCCTGCGCTCGGACAACCCGTCCAACGCCGTGGGGCTCCTCAAGCGCGAGATGGAGGCCATGGGCTCCCTGGTCCTGGCCGCGGCGCGCGCCGCGGCGCTGCCGGCCGGCGACGCGCTGGCCGTGGACCGAGAGGTGTTCTCGCGGCACGTCGCCGAGGCCCTGTCTGGCCACCCGCGAATCCGGGTGGTGCGCGAGCAGGCCACCACCCTTCCCGACGGCCCGGCCATCCTGGCCACCGGCCCCCTCACCTCGCCGCCGCTTCACGCCGCACTGCAAGAGCTGCTGGGCGAGGGGTCGCTCTCCTTCTTCGACGCCATCGCCCCCGTGGTGGCGGCGGACTCGCTCGACATGGGAGTCCTCTTCGCCGCCTCGCGCTACGGCAAGGGCGGCGGTGCGGACTACCTCAACGCCCCCTTCGACCACGACCAGTACGTGGCCTTCGTCGTCGCCCTGCGCCAGGCCGAGAAGGTGCCGCTCCACGAGTTCGAGCGGGACATCCCCCACTTCGAGGGCTGTCTCCCCATCGAGGTGATGGCCGAGCGGGGGCTCGACACGCTCCGCTACGGGCCGATGAAGTCGGTCGGGCTCGACGACCCGCGCACCGGCCGGCGTCCCTACGCCGTCGTGCAGCTCCGGCAGGACGACCTGGCGGCCGAGCACTGGAACCTCGTCGGGTTCCAGACGCGCATGACCGTGAGCGCGCAGCGGGAGGTCTTCCGCCTCATCCCCGGGCTCGGCAACGCCCGCTTCGCGCGGTTCGGGATGGTGCACCGCAACTCCTTCGTGTGCGCCCCCCGCCATCTGGACACCACCCTGCGCATCAAGGAGAGGCCCGATCTCCGGCTGGCCGGCCAGCTCACCGGGGTCGAGGGCTACGTCGAGTCGGCCGCGTGCGGACTCCTGGCCGGCCTCTTCCTGGCCTGCGAGCTGGCCGGCGCCGAGCCGCCGCCTCTGGCTCACTGGACCGCACACGGCGGCCTCATCCGCCACCTCACCGAGCGACCGCTCCACCTCTTCCAGCCCTCGAACATCTCCTGGGGGCTGATGACCGAGCCGCCGGTGGCGTTGCCGCGGGACAAGGGCACCCGCCGCAAGGTGGCCGGGGCCGCGGCCCTGGACGAGATCACCCGCTGGCGCGCCACCCTGCCCTTCCCGGTCCCCCTCCCCGTCTGCTGACTGGGATCGTCACGACCGTGCTGGGGGTTGGGGTCCGGGGTCCGAGGTCCGGCCCCCGCCCGGGAGGCTGACAGAGGGCGGAGCGTCGCTGGGGAGGGTTGGGGTCCGGGGTCCGGGGTCCGACCTCCACCCGGGAGCCTGACTGCAATCGAGCGTTGACTGGTGGATGGTGGGCGGCACCTCCACTTTCGGGAGGCTTCTCTCACTCCTTTCCGGACCCCGGACCTCGGACCCCGGACCCCGATCTCCGTCAGCGCCGCTTCGATATCAGTCAGCCGAGCCGTCGCCGAAGGAGATTCCGAGCTCGCGGGCGGTGTGGATGGTGTCGCAGTCGAGCGGCACGGTGCGGGAGCGGCCGATCGCCTCGGACAGGGGCACGGCGCGCACCTCGGGTGGGTCGAGGGCAACCATGACGCCAGTCTGCCCGGCAGCCACGAGTCGCACCGCGGCGGCGCCGAAGCGCAGGGCGAGCAGCCGGTCGAAGGTGGTCGGGCGCCCGCCGCGCTGCAGGTGGCCCAGCACCACGGCGCGCGTCTCCTTGCCGGTGCGCTCCTCGATCTGCTGGGCGACCCACTCGGCGATGCCACCCAGGCGCACCTCCCGCCCGGCCTCCTTGGGACCCCGGGTCATCATCTCGCCGCCTGCCGGCCTGGCACCCTCGGCCACGACGACGATCGAGAACCGGCGGCCCTCGCCCTCCCGTTCCATCACCTTGTCGCACACGACCTCAAGGTCGAAGGGGATCTCCGGGATCAGGATGACGTCAGTGGACGCCGAGACCCCGGCGTTGAGGGCGATCCACCCGGCGTACCGACCCATGACCTCGACGACGAAGACGCGGTCGTGCGCCTCGGCGGTGGAGTGGAGACGGTCGAGGGCGTCGGTGGCGATCCCCACCGCGGTGTCGAATCCGAAGGTGATGACGGTGCCCGCCAGGTCGTTGTCGATGGTCTTGGGCACCCCGACCACCGGCATCCCCTTCTGGTGGAACCGGTGGGCGATCGAGAGCGAGCCGTCCCCGCCGATGGCGATCAGGGCGTCGATGTTGAGCTTGTGGAAGTTGGAAACCACCTCGTCGGAGCGGTCCACGACGACCATCGAGCCGTCGGCGTTGCGGTAGGGCAGCTCGAACGGGTTCCCCTTGTTGGTGGTGCCCAGGATGGTGCCGCCCAGGTGGGTGATGCCCCGCACCGACTCGCGGGTCAGAGGGATGATCTTGGAGGTGTCCAGCAGACCCTCGTAGCCGCGATGGATCCCGAGCACCTGCCACCCCCGGCGCAGCGCCGACAGCACGACCCCGCGGATGACCGCGTTGAGGCCGGGAGCGTCGCCGCCCCCGGTGTTGATGGCAATGCGCCTGATCCCTCTGGTCATGGCCTCCCCCTCCTCGCCAGCGCCGCCTGCTTCACATGCCTTCAGGCGAGTCTAGGAGCCTGTCGGAGAAATGGGAAGGGTCATCGACACCGACGGGGCGAGGCGGGACGCCCCGGTGCCGGCCGCTCCGGGGTGTCCTGCACGCTCAGCGCAGGTTGTGTGCGAGGGCGGCGAGGACGCCGATGACGAAAGCCGACTGGGCGGCGACGGCAAGCTGGTCCTTCCACTCGAGGTCGTGCCACTGCTCGCTCCACGGCCCGGCCAGGACGAGGCGGGCCGGCGCGCCGGGCGTGATGCTCATCCGGATGGCCGCGCTGATGGGGGTGTCGATCCCGGCCATCCCGCCCATGCGCCCCCTGTACATCTCGCGCGCCGCGGCGTACTCGAGCCGGGTCATCGGCGAGTCCCACACCGCCAGTCGAAGCTCCTTGGACGCCTCGTACGAGCCGAGCGGGTAGGTCCGGAGGTCGAGGGAGAACGTCCGGGGAGTGGTCGTCGGGGCGCCCGTCTCGGGCTCCTGGGCCACGGCAAGCGCGGCGAGCAGGCAGCATGCGAGTACAACCGCGGTGGTTCGCATGGAACCTCCCTCCAGCCTCCAATATCGGACCTCGCCCGCGGGTTCGCCAGGACCGCCGCCCGGGCGACCGCGCTCAGCGCCGCATCGGCAGCGTCGTCGGGTCGGTGGAGACGTTGTCCACCATCGAGCCCGAAGCCAGGATCCCCTCCCCGGTCTGCACCGTCACCCTGGCGTAGGCAGCCAGCAGGTCGTTGCGCCCGGCCACCGTCTTGAATGGCTGGTCCTTCTGGCTGCGCTGCCCGGGCGCGAGCACGCCGTTGTTCACCAGGTACTCGCCCAGCTTCGCACCGTTGCCGGCGAACAGCTCCACCTTCACGGCCGCATCCACGCTTCCGGTGTTCGCCACCAGGATGTTGCTGCGGTACGACGAGTTCTGCACGAGCTGCGGGATGTACGCCGACTCCCCGGCCACGAGCCCTGCCTCGCTGTGGAATGCGTCGTAGTCCTGCCCGAAGGTGCCCTTGGTCACCGTCTGGTTGTAGGTGCGGGAGGTCACGATCAGCGGGGTGTCGGCCCACACCTCCAGCGTCCCGGCGTCGTTCTCGGTGGTGAATCGGGCGACGACGTCGGCCAGGATCACCTGGTTGCCGGCCGGCACCTCCAGATTGCCTGTCTGGGTCGTCTTGCCGTGGAAGTGGAAGGTCACCTGCGCGTTCGTCGAGTTCAGGTTGAGCAGCCCGAGGTCGGTGCGCCAGTTCGTGCCCCCCGATCCCGCCTGGTGGGCGACGACGGGCAGCCACTGGGACGCGAGGCCGAAGACCTGGCCCTTCATGAGCACCGAGGTGGGGTCGTTGGAGGCGGCGTTGTTGTCGACCACCGAGGCATAGGCAATGACGCCGTCCCCGGCCAGCACGGTGAGCTTCGCGTACCCGGCCGCCAGGTTCGTCTGGCCCAGGGTCTTGAAGGGGGTGTTGAGCTGCACGCGCTTGCCCGACTCGATGGGGGCGCCGCCGTTGACAGTCGGCTCGCCCACCTTGGTGCCGGCGCTGTCGAACAGCTCGAGGCGAACCTGGGCGTTCGACCTGCCGGTGTTGGCAATGAGGATGTTGGTGCGATAGCTGGCGTTCTCGGTGAGCTGCGGCAGGTAGGCCACACCGTCGGTGCTCAGCCCCTGCTCGGGAGTGAAGCCGTCGTAGCTCTGGCCGAAGGTCCCGCTGGCGCTCCGGGTGTAGGTACGGGAGGTGACGATCAGCGGCTGGTCCGCCAGGATCTCCAGAGTGCCCGCCCCGACGAAGTGGTCGAACTGGTCGACGACGTCAACGAGGATCGCCTGGGCGTTCGCCCCCAGCGTCAGCGTCTGGCCCATCAGGGTCGTGCTGTGGAGCCGCAGGTGCACCGTGGCCGACGCGCTGCCGCGGTTGAGCAGGCCGAGGTCGGTGCGCCACTGGCTGCCGGCGACCCCGGGTTGATGGGCCGCCACCGGCACCCAGTACTGGAGGTAGCGGACCGGGATCTTCTTGGTGCAGGTGCTGGGGCACCCGGTCGCATTGGTCACGACCACCTGGAGCGTCACCTCGCTGCTGCCGCCCGACAGGAAGGTGATGGACCTCGTGCCCGCACCGGCCGTGATGGTGCCGCCGGTGATGGTCCACACGTAGGTCGCGCCGGTCCCCGCGTCGGCCACCGACGCCACGTTCCCTCCGGTGCTCGGGGTCACGAACGCCGGGGCCGTGATGGCTGCGGACGGCGGGCTCACCACGGTCACCGTGGCGCTGCCGCCGACGCTGCCGCTGCCGGTCGCATCGGACACCGCCGTCAGGGTGTAGGTCGTGCTCTGCCCCGGGCTCACGGTCCGGGTGACGGGGCTTTCTCCGATGCCATCCTGCACGAAGCCGTCCGACCACGCGACCCGCCAGGGCGGGGTGCCGGTGAGGACCACCTGCAGCGTTGAGGAGCCCCCGGCGCAGATGCTGGCTCCACCCGACAGCAGCGCCGTGGCGCCCGAGGAGATGCTGACGGTGCTGACGTTGCGCCCGTTGGCATTGCTCGCCTCGAGGCGGAAGACGAACATCTCGGAGCGGTCGGGGGTGAAGGTCGGGTTGCGGACGGTGGTGGCCGACAGGGTGGCCACGGACGTCGCCGGGCGACGGATGATCGACCACTGCCAGGCGGTGGCGGTCTGGGGAGACGTGTCGAGCTGCCGCAGCACCCCGGCGCTGCCGGTCGGCGAGTCGACCACGGCCACGTCGGCGATCGCCGCGTCGCCGCGCCGGATCGCGTGGTTGTTGCGGTCCACGATCCAGACCACGCCGTCCGGCGTCACGGCCACACCCGTTGGCCCGTTGAACCTGGCGACCCGCCCGGTGGCGTCGGTGCTGCCGGGCGTGTCCCCGAGACCGGCTGCGGTGCTGACCCGACCGTCGGTTGCCACGACCCGCACGGTGTGGTTCCCGGTGTCCGCCACCCAGACGCGCCCACCTGCGTCGACCACCACGCCGGCGGGGGCGTTGAAGCGGGCGCTGTTGCCCACCCCGTCGGTGTCCCCGGGGTGTCCTGGCAGGCCGGCCACCGTGGTCACCTCACCCGCGGCCGAGAGGCGGCGCAGGGTGTGGTTCCCGGTGTCGGCGATGAGGAGGTTCCCGTTGCCGTCGAAGGCGAGCCCACCCGGCGAGCGGAACCGCGCCGCCGAGGCCGGGCCGTCGGCGTCGCCGGACACGAGGGCCGCGCCTGCTGCGGTGGAAACCAGGCCGTTCGGAGCCACGCGGCGGATCGCGTGGTTGGATGAGTCGGCGACCCAGATGCTGCCGTCGCTCCCCACCGCCACGCCGGATGGGTAGTTGAAGGTCGCCTCGACAGCCGCCCCGTCGGCAGAGCCGCGTATCCCCGGGCGGCCGGCCACGGTGGTGACCGTGCCATCCGCCTTGACCCGGCGGATCACATGGTTCTCCGAGTCGGCGACGACCACCTCGCCCGCGGCGACCGAGGCGATCCCGAGCGGGGTCGCGAAGACCGCAGCCGACCCGGTCCCATCGGAGAAGCCGCGTGTTCCGGGCTGGCCGGCCACCGTCGTCACCGTTCCGGTGGCGGAGACTCTCCGTACGGTGTTGCTGAAGGAGTCGGTCACCCAGATGCCGACCGTGTCCCAGCAGACTCCGTGCGGGTTGTCGAAGCGGGCGGCGGCACCCACGCCATCGGCTCGCCCGCTGCCTCCAGGGGATCCGGCGAAGGTCACCGTCTGTCCATCGGACAGCACCCTCCGGATCGTGTGATTCCACGTGTCGGCCACCCAGATTGCCGCCTCGCCCGGGTCCGCCACGACACCTGCCGGGTACCAGAAGCGCGCCTCGCTGGCGGTCCCGTCCTGATTGCCTGCCACGCCGGGTTGGCCGGCCACCGTCTTCACCTCGCCGGCAAGGGAGATCCGGCGGAGGGTGCTGCCATTCGTGTCCGCCACCCACAGACCGGTGCTCGAGACACTCAGGGCGGTCGGGAAGAAGAAACGGGCCGCACTCCCCGCCCCGTCGGTCGAGCCAGGGGCGCCCGGCGACCCGGCGAAGGTCGTGACGCTCAGGTCCGTCGTCACCTTGCGGATCGTGCAGTTGCGGTTGTCGGCGATCCATGCCACCCCAGCCGGGTCGACAGTGATGCCGGTCGGGTAGTTGAAGCGCGCCGCCGTCCCGGTACCGTCTGCCGAGCCCGTGCGGCCGAGCAGGCCGGCCAGGGTGACCACCTGCCCCTGGAGTGTGACGCTCCGAATCGCGTGGTTCTTCGCGTCCGCGATCAGCACGAGCCCTCCGGGCGCCACCGCGACCCCACTCGGCTCGTTGAGCCGGGCGGCCGACCCCGACCCATCCACGGCACCCGAGCTTCCGGCCAGACCCGCCAGGGTCGTGACCCGCCCGTCCGGGTCGATCTGGCGCACGACATGGTTGCCGGTGTCGGCCACGAAGACCCGTCCAGAGCCATCCACCGCGAGGCCACGCGGCCTGGAGAAGCGGGCCGCCGAACCGATCCCGTCGGCGCTGCCCTTTTCACCAACCACGCCGGCCAGGGTGGTCACCGCACCGTCGACCGCCACCTTGCGGATGACGTGATTCTCGGTGTCCGCGACGTAGAGGTTGCCGGCCCCGTCCCGTGCGAGGCCCGCCGGCTTGTTGAAACGAGCCGCGGCTCCCAACCCGTCCTCGCTGCCGAACCCCCCCGGGCTGCCAGCCACGTGCGAGATCGTGAGCGTCTGGGACCAGGCTCCGCTCGCCGCGAGAACCAGCCCAATCACCACCGGAGCGATCCGAGACCCACCCACCCTACGACGCATGCTGCCTCCCTGGCGCCACGAGACCGTCGCGCCCCGCCATGCTCTACCACGTAGTAATCGACGTCAAAGCGCGCCGATTCCGCCACCGCCGGGCGCCACCCCTCTTCCTACGGCAGTCAGCCCCTCTTCGTTGGTGACCAAGGTCACCCTGCAGCACCGCCCACAGCGACATATACCCGCGGGGTAGCCGTGCGCTGCCGCTCGTCCTGCCGCCACCGAGAGAAACCTGGACCTGGACTTGGACCCGGTGGCACGCATGACAGGTGACATCCGGAGCGCGCAGGTGGACCCAGGGAGAGTCCTGAGCTTCCCATCTCGATCGGGGTCCAGGTCCAAATCCAACTCCAGGTTCGAAGGCCAGGAGTCACCGGTCGGAGCACGCTAGAATCGGGACATGCCGATGCTCCTGCCCGATCGCATGCACGCCATGGTGCTCCGCGAGCCCGGGCGCCTGCTGGAGCTCGAGGAGCGGCCGGTGCCGCGCCCCGGGCCGGGGGAGGTCCTCCTGCGCGTCTCGGCCTGCGGGGTGTGCCGCACGGACCTGCACCTCGTGGACGGGGAGCTGCCCGACCCGAGGCTGCCGGTCGTTCCCGGCCACGAGATCGTCGGCACCGTCGCGGCACTCGGCCCGGGCGTCACCGGCCTGGTCCCCGGCGACCGCGTCGGCGTGCCGTGGCTCGGCTTCACCTGCGGGGCCTGTCCATCCTGCCGCGCGGGCCGCGAGAACCTCTGCGACCGGCCGCTGTTCACCGGCTACACCCGGGACGGCGGCTACGCCCAGTACGCCGTCGCCGACCACCGCTACGCCTTCAGGATCCCAGAGGGCTACGACGACGTCGCTGCGGCGCCGCTGCTGTGCGCCGGCCTCATCGGCTACCGCTCGTACCGCATGACCGGCGAGGGCGTCGCCCGCCTCGGCCTGTACGGCTTCGGGGCGGCCGCCCACATCGTCGCCCAGCTCGCCATCGCCGAGGGGCGGGAGGTCCTCGCCTTCACGAAGCCCGGCGACCGTGCCGCCCAGGAGCTCGCCTGTCGCCTGGGCGTCGACTGGGCCGGCGGCGCCGACGAGGCCCCGCCCGTCCCCCTCGATGCCGCCATCATCTTCGCCCCGGTCGGCGCGCTCGTGCCGGCCGCCTTGCGCGCCGTCGTCAAGGGTGGCACCGTGGTGTGCGGCGGCATCCACATGAGCGACATCCCGGCATTCCCCTACCGCATCCTGTGGGAGGAGCGGGTGCTGCGCTCCGTCGCCAACCTCACCCGCGCAGACGGCCTCGATCTGCTGGCCGCCGCCGCCCGCCACCACATCCACACCGAGACCACCGTCTACCCTCTGACCGACGCCAACCGCGCCCTCGACGACCTGCGCGCCGGCCGCCTCACCGGCGCCGCCGTGCTGCGTATTGGCCACCCCGAGGGACCTTCGACCGCCTGACGGGAGACCGCGGTCCGCTCCGTCAAGCCGCCTCGCCACCGCCCCAAGGCACCGTCCGGAGGCGCCCGGCTGGCGCCCAGTGTCAATCTGGCCTACGCTCCCGAGAGGAGTCCAACCCCATGCGAGGCTCGCGCTTGACTGGCACGCTCCTGCTGACCCTCCTGGCCACGGTTGCCCGGGACGGGAGCGCAACCGCGGCCTCCAGCACGAATCTGGGCGCCTCGTTCGCCGGCATAGCTCCCGGACGGGTGCTGGCTGGCGGGCTGGTGGTGATCTACGGCAGTGGCCTGCGGGGAGCCAGGTGTGTGCTGAGCGGACCGGCCGCGCCGACGGTGCCGTCTGCTCCTCCGGGGCCCGAGGTGTTCTCCCGCGGTGCCGCGTTGCTAACCCTCACCGTCACTCCCGAGGGAACCGCCGGCTGGTTCGAGGTCCCGCCCGGCACACCCGCTGGCGCCTATGCCGTGAGGCTCCTGACGGCCGCCGGGTACCGTGAGCCCGCTGCGTGGCTCATGGTCGAGCCACGGGTCCGAACGATCACCCTGTCGGCCGAGCCACGACCACTCGTGTCGTTTCCCCTGGTCTCCGGGCAGGCCGTCCGTCGCACCCTCGACAACCGCAGAGAAGGGGGTCGGTTCACCGACGTCCACTTCTTCCATTTCGTCGCCGGCAAGGGAGCTCTGGTCGAAGCTGAGGTCTCGCGGGTCGATCGCACCCTGTCACCACTCCACCCCGACAGCATCGAGCTGGAGCTGTACATCGTGCATCCCGAGGGATGGGTCCCACCCACTTTCAAGGGTCGGGATGTCGGTCGTAACAGCGAGAGGGTGCTGCAAGTCAAGGACGCGTTCCTGCCCCAGGGCGGTCTGTGGCGACTCGTCGTCGGCACGAGCCATGGACGCGGCGAGTACGAGCTCCGGTTCAGAGTGCTCGGCCTGGCGCCTCTCGCCCGGGACGAGCGGTTCATCCCAGTGGCGGGAAATCTCCTCACCGTGCGTGCCGGCGCCACGGTCCGACTGGCGGCCCTGCACTGCGACCCGCGCGGCGTGCCGATCTCGGGAGCCCCCGGGGAGCTCGTCCCCACGTCTGACACCGGGACCAGCACCACTGGCGCTCGAGCGCGGGCGTTCACCGACCCGGACGGCGTGCTCGCGGTCGACATCCAGGTTGCTCGCGATGACCAGGCCGGGCTGGAGCTGCGGTTGACCCACACGTACCCGGACCCCTGGTCCCTGCCGGGCATGGTTTCGCGCACACCCGCTCCCCAACCACCGATTCGCGGCCTCGCAGGCTGGATCACCACCCACGTGAGCGACTACCTCGGCCAGGGTGTCCTGCGTCTGGTCGCTCCCAACCCTCAACGCGGCGGCCGCTAGCCCGGTTCCCGCAACGCCTGCACCGCCACCTCGAGCTGCACGAGGATCTCCTCGCGGGTACCGGTCGGGTGCAGGGCAGGACCCAGCCGGACCTCCGCGAAGAACGGCACCGGGAGGAACGTTCCCTTCGGCAGGGAGCGGCCGAGGTTGACGAGGAATGCCGGCACGACCGGCACCTCGGGACAGGACTCGACGAGGTGGGCGACCCCGGGCAGGAACCGCCCCGGCTCACCGCCCCCCCCGCGGGTGCCCTCGGGGAAGAGGATCAGCGAGTCGCCAGCACCCACCGCCTCGCGCATCGTCTCCAGGGGGTTGTTGGTCTTCGTGACGTGCCTGCGTGCGACCGGAAGGATGTTGAACAGCGTCGTCGACAGCCATGCCCGCAGCCGCCCCGACAGGAAGTAGTCCGCCGCCGCCACCGGCCGGATGCGATGCAGCCGCCCGAGCGGAAACAGCGACAGCAGCGCCACGGTGTCGAGGTGCGAGGTGTGGTTGGCGATGAGCACGAACGGGTCCGCCGCCGGCAGGTGCTCCCGCCCCCGCACCCGCAGCCCGATGAACAGCGCCAGGAACGGCCGCACCACCGCCGCGAAGAACAGGATCTGGAGGAACCGCCTCACCCGCCCATCCTACCCCCCGCCCACCCGGGCCTCAGACCTCAGGCCTCGGGCCTCAGGCACTGCAAGGCAGGACAGTTTGGGTGGGGGAGCTGAGGTCTGAGGTCGGGCGGAGGGGCGGCCGGAGAACCTGAGGCCTGTCGTTCCTGAGGCCTGAGGCCATGGTGGAGGGTGGGGGTCAGTAGCACACCCAGTACACGTAGTGGAAGAAGAGCGGGACGGACCAGCACAGGGAGTCAACGCGGTCGAGCATGCCGCCGTGGCCGGGGATGAGGGCGCCGAAGTCCTTGACGCCGAAGTCGCGCTTGACCGCCGACATGACCGCGCCGCCCAGGAACCCGGCGACCGCGACGCCGAGCGCCACGAGCACCGTCTGCAGCGGCTCGAACGGGGTCAGGAACCGCAGCGGCAGGGCCAGCACCGCCACCGTGAGGACGCCACCCACCAGCCCCTCCCAGGTCTTGTTGGGGGAGATCGTGGGCAACACCTTGTGGCGGCCGAGGAGCTTGCCCCAGCAGTACTGCAGCACGTCGGAGAGCTCCACCACGAAGACCACGAACAGCACGAGCGCCCGCCCGTCCACGACCCGCCCGGGCAGTGCCGGGAGCTGGAGCAGGTACCCCAGGTGGGACAGCCCGAACACGAACGCCATGAGCCCCCACTGCACCTGGGAGGCGGAGGCCACGAACCCCCTGGGCTCCTTGGCCAGCACCAGCATCACCGGCAGCAGCAGGAACATGTAGACCGGGATGAAGATGACGAACACCCCGTACCACTTGATGTGGACCAGATAGAACTGCACCGGCACTGCCAGGAACGCCAGGAAGAGCATCGTGTGGTCCTGGGGGCGGGTGTGCAGCAATGTGACGTACTCCTTGAGCGCCCAGAAGCTCATGAGGGCGAACGCCACCAGCGACACCGCCGGGTGCACCGCCACCGCGCCCAGGAAGACGCCGGCCATCACCCACCAGGAGCGCACCCGCGCCGCGAGCTCACCCCAGTCGCGCTGCGGCTTGACCCGCCTGAGGCTCCACACGGCCAGCGTCGCCAGCACCAGCAGCCCCAGCACCACGGCCGCCATGACCAGCACCGGGGTCATGGGTGGGAGCGTCACGACGGCACCTCCCGGCTCCGGAGCGCACCCAGGCCGGCCCGCAGCCGGTTGAGGCAGGTCAGCACGGCAAGTGCCGCGGCCGCGGCCAGCACCCACCTCCACCAGCCCAGGCTCGGCGGCCAGACCACCGCCGCCACGCCCAGCGCACCCACCACCAGGGCACGGTCGCTCTTGCCCATGGGGCCGTCATACCGGCGGCTCGCGCCCAGCGCCTGGGCGAGGATGCCGCTCGTCTCGGTCAGCACCGCACCGAGGGCGAACGCCACGGCCGACCACGCCGCCTCGGGCCGCACCGCGGCCAGGGGCAGGTAGAGCGACAGGTCCGAGACGATGTCGCCCATCTCGTTGAGCACCGCGCCCAGCCTCGTGGCCATCGCGTGCTCGCGGGCCAGCATGCCGTCGAGCGCGTTCAGCGCCATGCGCAGGAAGAGCCACGCCGGCAGGATCAGCAGCACGAGCGGCCGTTGCCGTCCGAGGATGACCAGGGTGCCCACCGCGACCGAGCCGACCAACGCCCCGACCGTGATGTGGTTGGGCCGCACGCCGGCCCGGGCCAGGCCGCCGACCAGCGGCCGCAGCAGCGCCTGGAACCGAGCCTTGAGGTCGTAGACCGACGGCATCAGCCGGTGTCCTCCGGCTCGGGCTCGGCGTCCCGTTCGAGGTCCAGGCGCAGCGTGACCGGGCGGCGGCCGGCGTACTCGATGACCGTGCCGTCGTCGTCGAGCCAATAGTTCGAGCCCAGGCGCAGCAGGATGTTGCGCACGCCCCAGATCGAGGCCAGCGCCACGCCGAGCGCCAGCACCCCCTGCCACTGCACGGTCCGCACGGCCGCGTCGAGCGTCTCGATCGAGCCGGCGTCCATCCGGCCCGGCACGTGCACCGCGGGCCTGGCGCCCAGGAACGTCACCGGGAACCGCTGGCCCACCGCCGGCTCGCTGCCGACCAGCGACACGTCGAAGCGGCGCTCGCGAATCGACCCGAACCCCCGCTGCAACACACCCGTGACCACCTGGCCGTCGGTGGCTTCGAAGGCGTACCCCCACTCGAAAGAACGATCCTGCCTGTCCGTGCGAACCGACTTCACCTCGGCCTCGCCCGGCCGCCCCTGGCGAGCCAACTGCTCGTACAGCGGGTGCTCGGTGTGCACGGCCCACAGCACCAAGGCGGTGACCCCAAGCCGCGCGCACGCCCCCAGCACGAGGAACGCCAGCAGCGGCCAGATCAGCACGGGCCACCCGTGGCGCACGAACGGCCAGCGGGTGAGCCCGACGCGGCGCACGCTCTCCACGCTCACGCCGTGCCCGGCGAGCATGGTGCGCAGGGAAGCCTCGTCGGCCGCCTCGAACCGCCGCCGCTCGAAACGCTCGCCGGCCGCGTCCGTCCCGCCCACTCGGAAGATCGGCACGGGCCTCTACTTCTCCTTGGCCTTGACCTTCTTGGCGAAGTAGTTGGGCACGATGTGCTCCACGCGGCGTGGCGGGCGCACGTAGTGCTCGTCCGGGGCGGCGCGGGGGGCCAGCTTGATCGGCCCCGGGATGACGTTCTTGTAGGGGATCAGCCCCAGCAGGTGGCGGATGCCGTTGAGCCGCGCCAGGCGCTTGTCGTCGGACTCGAGCTGGTACCAGGGCGCCTCCTCGATGTCCGTGTACTGCAGCATCATGTCCTTGGCCTTGGAGTACTCGACCCAGCGCTCCCGCGACTTGAGGTCCATGGGGGAGAGCTTCCACCGCCGCGTCGGGTCCTTGGAGCGGCTCTGGAATCGCACCTCCTGCTCGGCGTCGGAGACCGAGAGCCAGTACTTGACCAGGATGATCCCCGAGCGCACGAGCATGCGCTCGAACTCCGGGCAGGAGTGGAGGAACTCCCAGTACTCCCGGTCGGAGCAGAACCCCATGACCCGCTCCACGCCGGCGCGGTTGTACCAGGAGCGGTCGAAGATCACGATCTCCCCCGCTGACGGCAGGTGCCGCACATAGCGCTGGAAGTACCACTGGGTGGCCTCCACGTCGGACGGGGTGCCGAGGGCGACGAGGCGCAGGCCGCGGGGGTTCAATGACTCGGTGATGCGCTTGATGAGGCCGCCCTTGCCGGCCGCGTCGCGGCCCTCGAAGACAATCATCACCCGGAGCCCCTGCTCCTTCACCCAGTACTGCCACTTCACGAGCTCGAACTGCAGCTTCCGCAGCTCCTTCTCGAAGAACCGCTTGTCGACGCGGGAGCCCTTCTCCTCGAGGGGAAAGTCCCCGGCCTCGGCCAGGCGCGCCTCGTGGTTGGCCTTCGCCTGCTCGCTCGTTGTGTCCGCCTGCTTGCCCTTCTTGACCATCGTGTCCCCCTGTCCCCCACCCCACCCGGTGTGTGCGCCTGCTGTTGGAGCCGGGCTCAACGATACCACCCACACCCAAGAAAGGCCTCAGGTTCTCCACCCACCCAGCCACCCGGCCTCAGGCCTCAGCTCCCCCACCCCCCTCAGTCTTGTCTTGCAGTGCCTGAGGTCTGAGGCCTGAGGTCAGTCTTTCCTGAGGTCTGAGGCCTGAGGCCTGTCTTCCCTGAGGCCTGAGGTCTGAGGCCTGTCTTTCCTGAGGTCTGAGGCCTGAGGTCTGAGGCCTGTCTTCACGGTGCGAGGACGAGCACCGGGTCCTGGCTCGACCCATCCACGACCGAGAGGTAGGCGAGCAGCGGACCGTCCGGGAGCAGGTCGATCGCCCCGACCGGGTCGGGCAGGGGCACACCCGGGAAGAGTGCGGTCAGGCCGAGCTGCACCAGGCTGCGCGGTGGCACGTGGAGGCCCGAGCGGGTGCCGAGCACGGCGCCGTCGTCCCCGCGCAGGCGCAGCGTCACGGTCACGCCGCGGCTGCCGGTGACCAGGCCGACATTGCTGCGGTAGCCGTCGGTCTGCCGCACCCCGGCGATGGTGCGCGGGGTGGCGACCAGCGCCCGGGGCTGCACCGGCGGGCCACCGTGGCCGTAGGTGCCGCCCCCACTGCGGTTGGTGTAGGTGCGGGAGCTCACAACCAGGGGACTCGTCGAGCTCACGAGCAGCGCCCCCTTGCCGTTGGTCACACCGAAGAGCGAGCCCGCCACGTCGCCCACCACCAGGGTGGTGTAGGGCTGCAGCATCACCGGAGCCGAGACGAGCCCTCCCTCCGAGTTGTCGAGACCCTGGGGGAGGTACTCCAGGTTCACCGTGATCGCGGTGGAACCCGGGTTGAACGCGCCCACGTCGGTGCGCCAGAACGTCCCCTCCAGCCCCGGGTTGTGGGCCACCACCGGCACCAGCCACTCCTCGGCCGGCGCGTCACCGATGAGGAACACCGAGTCCCGCGACGCCTGATCCACCAGGGAGGCGTAGGGCATGGCGGCCTGGTCGAGGGCGAAGCCGACGGTCATGGGTACGCCCGGCTGGGCCTGGCCCCCGAACAGCGCGTCCAGCGACCACTGCTGCTGGTCGCGGGGGCTGATCCCCCTCGTCGTGCTGCCGACCTGCCCCGTCGTCCCGCGGTAGAGCCGGATGTTGGCCCAGACCCCCAGGGTGTCGGCCGTCACCCCCACGTTGGTCCGGTAGGAGCTGTCGGAGTACAGTCCCGGGACGTAGTACATGCCCGCCGCCGGCGCCACGAGACCGGGCACACCCTGCCCCAGGTTGCCGCTCGCCTCGACGGCGTAGGTCCGCGCCGACACGGCCGGTGCCGGGCCTTCCTGGGGCGGCACAACGCGCAGCCCTCCCCGCGTGTCGCCGGCCCCGAAGAGCGTCGCCACGAGGTCCGCCAGCAACCGGCTCTCGCGCGGCTGCAGGGTCAGGTCGCGGGTCAGGGATGTCAGGGATCCCGAGGCCGTGAACACGAGCTGCAGCCCGAGCGCCGCGTCGGAGGGGTTGGCCAGGGCGACGTCGGAGCGCCAGGGCGTGCCACCTACCCCAGCCAGGTGGGCGACCACCGCGACGGTGCGCGGCTCCTCCGCCTCGCGCACTGTCACTGCCCGGCTGGCGCGCGAGGTGCCGCCCGCGTTGGTCGCCGCCAGCTCGACGGTGAACGAGCCGGCGCGGGCGTAGGCGTGGGTCGGGTGCTGCAGGTTCGAAGACCACCCGTCCCCGAAGCTCCACAGCCAGCTCGTCGCCCCACTCGAAGTGTCGGTGAACTGCACGCTGCGACCCACCAGAGGGCCGGCCGGCGCGTACTCAAACGACGCCACCGGCACCGTCACGGTGGGCGTGCGGGTCGGCGTGTGGACCGGCGTGCGGGTCGGCGTCGGGGTGATCACCGGGGTCGGCGTCCGGGTGGCGGTGGGCGTCGGCGTCGCGGTCGCCGTGGCGCCCGGAGTGAAGGTTCGGGTCGCGGTCGGCGACGGTGTGAAGGTGGCGGTGCGGGTGCGAGTCGCTGTGGCAGAAGGGGTGGGGCCCGGCGAGGAGGTGGCGGTGCGGGTGGGCGTGGGGGTCGAGCCCGTCGAGGGGTACGTGTACTGGGCGCACATCCGGTCGTTGGCGCTGAGGGAGTTGCAGCACCACTCGTACATCAGGGCATCGGTCCAGGGGAAGTGGTCGAAGCCGAGGTCATGGCCCATCTCGTGCTCGATGATCAGCTTGTAGGTCGTGGACGGGTAGCAGCTCGTGGTCAGGCCGTTGTTGAGGATGATGAAGGCGCTGACGATGGTGCGCCAGCTCGACCCGTCGAAGGTGTGGCTGCCGTTGTAGTAGGGACCGCCGAACCCGAGGACCCCGGCGCAGCCGCTGAGGTCCGTCATGTCGCTGCACGGGTCGTTGAAGACCACGATGTTCTTCCCATAGGCCACGGGATCCCAGTCGCCCGCGGTGCAGGCCACGTTGTAGCTCTCGGTGCCACCGTACGCCATCTGGAGGCTCGAGCTGGGGACCCCGTCCCAGTCGGCGATCGCCCCCTGGACCTCGGTGAACCCTCCGCCCCCACGCGAGAGGTCTCCAGTGGCCTCGGCCTTGAACCGCACCGTACCTGGCGAGCTCGAGGTGTTGAACGGCCAGCGAATCGGGTAGGGCGAGAGATAGGTGCAGCCCGAGGGCGGGGCCTGCGCCACCATGGGGATCTCCTCGAGCGGCGCCAACACGTCGCGGGCACTCCAGCCCGTGGTCCCCCGCAGCACGCCGCGTAGATGGGCCAGGAGCTCAGTCTCCCGGTAGGGCGCAGGCAGCTCCGGCACGATGCCGTCGGGCCTCGCGATCGCGTCGAGGCCGGCCTGCTCCCCGAGCGGCACCAGGAGCGCGCGGCCCGAGCGGCCGCTCGTCCGTTGCAGCACGCCATAGCTGAGCATGGTCGTCTGCCACGAGCCTTCTCGCCTGGCGCTCAGGAAGAGCAGGTAGACGCCACCCGCCTGGAACCGTGGCGAACCGGCGACCATCCACCCCTCGTCCCCGATCTCACCGCCCGGTGTCTCGACCTCGAGCCGGTCGGTCAGCGGCTCCGGCGCCGCCAACACGTCGAGCGGCTCGAAACGGGTGGTGGTGAAGATGAGCGACCCACGACGGCTCGCCTGGCTGGCCCCGGCCCGCGCCAGCACCACGACGTCGGCGCGCCGCGCCAGCTCACCCAGGTGCCGCGGCGGGGCAATCGACGCGCCGCTCACGCTCATGGCCACACACGCCGCCATGGCCGTCGCCAGCCCGAGAACCCACCTGCGCTGCGGCACCACAAACCCCCTTCCACAATGTAGACCCGCCGGCCCGCCGTGAGAAGTAACCGTCGTCACCTGGCAGGACTTCCGCACCGAGCACTGCCGCACCCGACATGCGGGGCTTGACAGCCGACCCTGCCGGGTGTAGGGTCCCCGCTTCCTCTGCGCAGAGGTCGTTGGGAGGCTTGGTGAGGAGCACGGCGTCAACACAACATTCGCCCGGTACGAGGACGGCATTCGGCGGCGGCAGCCGTTTCGAGCGGCCGTGCCTCGGACAGGGCAACGACTGGCTTGGCTCGCCCCCATAGCGTCGAGGACATGCGATGTCTTCTCGATCCGGGGGCTTCGGCCCCCGGATTTCTTTTTCCCCCGCCGGTCCGGAGAGCGGAAGGACCGCACGGGCCGGCGGGGGCGGGGCGAGCGGCCCTGGACGATGCCTGGAAAGGAGGCATCAGACGAAGCTGATCATGCCGGCCGGCGGCGCCCACCCGGGTCGGGCACGGGCGTTCCGCGCACGGCTTCGACACGGCGGATCAGAACCGCAAGGGTAGCTCACTGGTAGAGCATGAGCCTTGGAAGCTCAATGTCGCGGGTTCGACTCCCGCCCCACAGCACTCGAGTGGTTGCATCCGTTCGGTCTCCGGGGAGCGGAGGCTCCCCCACCGGCCGGCGCGGCGGCTCGCCGCTGCGACCGGCAGCACGCGATGGCGCTTTGCAGCGCGCCGACAGGGCCGTCAGGCAGGCGGGTCGCTCCTTCGTCACCGGGAGGTCGGGCGGTGGCCGTGGCGAAGAAGAGCCTGGCCGGTGGCGGACCGGGCGTGGCTCCGCGTCGGAGGTGTGGCGGGGGCTGACGCTCCGCTCCCCGGAGGTCCGGCATCGATCGGCAGGGAGGTGGACGATGGCACGAGTTCGACTGATCAAGATCCGCGCGCAGGAGCGCGGCCTGTACTTCCGCGACCGCGAGTTCGTGGGCGTGCTGCGCCCGGGTCGTCACATCCTGGTCGACCCGCTGTGGAAGGTGCGGGTGGACGTGGTGTCGGTGCGCCAGGTGTTCCTGCAGCACGCCGACCTCGAGGTGATTGCCCGCTCCGGCGCCCTCGGCGCCGAGGCGCAGGTGGTGGACCTCAAGCAGCACGAGCGGGCGCTGGTGTGGGTGGACGGCCGCTTCGCGGGCATCTGCAAGCCGGGCCTCAACGTGCTGTGGACGGTCTTCCACGAGGTCAAGGTGGAGGTCATGGACGCCCGGGCGGTGCGCTTCGAGCACGAGGCCCTGTCCATGATCCTGGCCCAGCCGGGCGTGGCATCGTGCCTCGAGGCCGTGACCGTCGACGAGGGCCGCATCGGCCTGCTGTACGTGGACGGCCGCCTGTGGGACACCCTGCGCCCGGGCGCCTACGCTTTCTGGCGGGACGCCGGCAAGGTCAGGGTCGGCCACATCGACCTGCGCGAGCAGGTGGCTGACGTCGCCGGTCAGGAGATCATGACCGCCGACAAGGTCACCCTGCGGCTGAACGCCGTCGTGACCTTCCGGGTGGTCGACCCGGTGGCCGCCGCGTCGCAGGTGGACGACCACGTGCAGGCGCTGTACCGCCAGGCGCAGCTCGCCCTGCGCGAGGTCATCGGCACCCGCGAGCTGGACTCCCTGCTGGCCGACCGCGAGGGCGTGGCGGCCCAGCTCGTGGGTCTGGTCCGCGAGCGTGTCCAGGCGCTCGGCCTGCGGGTGGACGGCGTCGGCATCCGCGACATCATCCTGCCGGGCGAGATGAAGGACCTGCTGAACCGTGTCACCGAGGCACGCAAGGCAGCCGAGGCCGCGCTCATCACCCGGCGCGAGGAGACCGCGGCCATGCGCTCCCAGCTCAACACCGCGCGCATCCTGGAGTCGAACCCGACCCTGATGCGGCTGAAGGAGCTGGAGGTCCTGGAGAAGGTGGCGGAGAAGGCGAAGCTGGAGGTCGTGCTGTCCGAGTCCGGCCTCGCCGACCGCATCATGAAGCTGCTGTGACAACCAGGGGGGCCGGCTGGCCCCCCTTCCTTCTACACCCCGACGCCCATGGCCCTCAGGTCCACAACCACTTCATTCGCCCGACGAGAGCCTGGGCGGCAGCTCAGCCTTCACCTTTGGCCGGGCGGCCGAGGGATCGCGGGGCTCCAGCCCCGCAGGGTGGGCGGGACTCGCCTCTGCCTCCCGTCCCCCATCCGGGAGCGGGCCTGGAGGCCCGCGGTCCCATCCCTGCGCGTTCCCTCGCTTCGTCAGCGTTTCTGACTCGCGGGCGGCCGAGGGATCGCGGGGCTCCAGCCCCGCAGGGTGGGCGGGACTGGACCACTGCCTCCCGTCCCCCATCCGGGAGCGGGCCTGGAGGCCCGCGGTCCCATCCCTGCGCAGTCGCTCGCTTCGTCAGCGTTTCTGACTCGCGGGCGGCCGAGGGATCGCGGGGCTCCAGCCCCGCTCCGGGAGACGGAGGAGCGGGCCTGGAGGCCCGCGGTCCGATCCCTACGTGACGGGCGGGTGGGGGTCAGGCGCACTCCCAGCGGCGGGCGAGGAGGCGGGCGGCGCCCATGAAGACCACCGCAAGTGCGCTCAGAACCAGGACCTGGGGCCACAGGTCGACGAGCGGGGCGTTGCGCCAGAACACCTTGAGGTAGCCGTCGAGCGCCCAGCCGTTGAAGGTCAGCAGGCCCGCCTTCTGCATCGTCTCGGACATCAGGAAGCGCGGGAACATCGAGCCGCCCACCGCCGACATGATGAGGATGACGATGGTCGAGAGCCCGCCGAGCTGCTGGCGGCTGCGGCAGAGGGTCGCCAGCACGAGCCCGAACCCCGAGGCAGCGGCGGCCGTCACCGTGGTCATCACTGCGAAGCCGCCGAGGTGGCTCCACAGGTCGAGCCCGAACACCAGCGCCCCCCAGAGGAACATCACCGTCACCTGGACGAACCCCAGCGCCGTGAGGAACAGCCACTTGGCGGCCAGCAGCCGGCCCATGCCGAGCCGCGTGGTGAGCAGCCGCTCGAGCGTCCCGGCCTCGGCCTCCTCCAGCAGTGCACCCCCAGCCCCGGAAGCCATGAACAGCAGGAACATGACGCCCACCCCGGCGGCGTAGAAGGCGATGATGCCGGTGCGCGGCGCCTGCTCCCGGATGACGTCCACCACCTTCGTGCGCACGAGCCCGCCCGCCATCGCCTCGGAGGCACCGCCGCCACCCGGGGCTCCCGGCTCCGCCTGGGGTTTGAGCCCCTGCTCCCACTGGTCGACCGCCTGCCGCTGCTGCGGGGTGAGCGGCCCGGCGTAGCGCTCGAAGGCGTCCATGCTGCCCCGGGCAAACAGGTCGGCCATCGCCGTCATGCCGACCTTCTGCAGCAGACCCAGCACCATCTGCGGGGCGATCGGGTTGGATGGATCGGCCAGCAGCTCGACCTCGGGCGCGCCCGGCGCGAAACCGGGAAAGCCCTTCCCGAACCCCTTCGGCACCACCACCGCCACGTCGAGCTGCCCGCCCTGCACCAGCTTGCGGGCGCGTTCCCGGTCGAGGGGCTGCTCCCCGGTCCTGGTCTTGAGGGTCCGGCTGACCTTCAGCCCCTTCTCCTGCTCGAGCGCTCCCAGCAGCCGCGTCGAAACCTCGGAGCCGTCCTCGTCCACCACACCCACGTCCACGCGCACGGAGGCGCCGCCGCCACCCCGTCCGCCGAAGACCATGGCAAAGATCGAGAAGAAGGCAATGGGCAGCAGGAACGTCATCGCCTGCACCACGCGGTCGCGGCGCAGGTGTAGCAGGCTCACCCGCATGATGGTCCCGATCATTCGCGCAGCTCCCTTCCGGTGAGCGCCAGGAACGCCGCCCCGAGCCCCGGCCGGTGCAGCGCCAGGTCCTCCACGTCGTAGCCGGCCGCCCGCACCCTGGCGAGCAGCGCCGGGAGCTCCTCCACCGGGTCGTCCAGCAGCACCCGGCCGGCGCGGCTGCCGGCCTCCAGCTCGAGACCGGCCACGGCAGCGTCCGGGACCCGGTCGAGGGTGAGGGTGACGGTCCGCCGGCCGCCGAACAGGCGCCCGATCAGCTCCCCGACCGTCCCCTCGCCCACCACCGTGCCGTGGTCGATGATCACCACCCGGTCGCAGCGCGACTCCGCCTCGTCGAGCTGGTGGGTGGTGAGCAGGAGCGACGCTCCGTCCCGGCGCAGCTCGGTCAGCATCTCGTAGATGCGCTCGCGGCTCTGGGGGTCCACGCCGACCGTCGGCTCGTCCAGGAGCACGACGCGCGGCCGGTGCAGCACGCCGCAGGCGATGTTGAGCCGCCGCTTCATCCCCCCCGAGAACGTCCTGACGAGGTCGCCGGCGCGTCCCTCCAGACCGCTCCAGCCGAGCGCCCACCCGACCGACTCACGCAGGGCAGCCCCGGCGAGCCCCTGCAGGCGGCCGAACGTCTCCAGGTTCTCGCGCGCCGTGAGCATGGGGTAGAGCGCCACCTCCTGGGGCACGACCCCCAGGGCGTCCCGCGCCCCCGGCGCCTCGGCCGGGCGGCCGCCCAGCTCGATGGCGCCTGCGTCCAGCCGCACGCGCCCCGCGATCGCCCGCACGAGCGTCGTCTTGCCCGCCCCGTTGGGACCGAGCAGGGCGAGCAGCTCACCCGGGCCCAGCTCGAGCGACACGCCGGCCAGAGCGATGGTCTCCCCGAACGACTTCTGCGCCGAAGTGACAAGAAGTGGTTTCATTGCGCCGAGGATACGCGCAGGCGGGCGGTTGGTTGCACCCCCTGCCACCACCCACGCGGTCGAAGGTCGAAGGTCGAGAGTCGAAGGTCGAGAGTTGAGAGTCGAGAGTTGAGAGGTTCCCCCACCCGCCCGGCGGTGCCGGCACCTCCGCGACCACCTCGCTGCGGCTAGGAGGGCCAGCGGGTGGCGAGGATCGTCGTGAAGCCACCGGTGGTCGGCTCGTAGCGGACGAGCGCCCCCTCCGGGCTGCGAAAGAGACGAGCGCAGGCGCCGCCGGGCTCCGCCGGCACCCGTCCTGGTGACCACCATCCCGAGACCGGGACCGGCAGGTACCCCTCCGGCAGGTTCTGGATGCTGCCCTGGTCAACGTTCACAAGGACCGCATGGCCATTGCGCCCTCCCCAGTACTCGTCTCTGCCGAGGGACACTGTCGACACACCGGGCGCAACCTCGCTCCCAATCCTGCCGAGCTCGTCCGTCTCGAGCGCGATTGTCCTGACTACCCGCCCTTCGCGATCGAAGAGGTGGACCCGAGCTGGCCCACCGGTCACTGCAGGACTCTCGCCGACGACGATGCGCCCGTCGAAGAGGAATGCCGCCCGGGCCAGGGGCTTGTCGGGTTGCGACAGCAGGCTCGCCCTGGCGGCGCCTGTCCGCGCGTCATGCAGCACCAGCTCCAGACCCTCCTCCCTGGGGTGGAATGCCAGGAGCAGCTCACCCCTTGGATCCCCCGGCAGTACCACGAAGTCGCGATAGCGTGCTCCGTTGAGCTTCCCGCTCTCTTCGAGGCGCCCCGAGGGAATATCGAGCCTACGGAGAACCACGTCGACCGGGTTCAACCAGTCCCCCTTCGCCCAGACGCCGTACACCAGCTCATCCTCGCCCAGGAACCGAAGCCCCACCCGGCCGGACCCCACGTCGACGCGCACGGCCCGCACGAGCCCCCCGTCCGGGAGCGAGTAAACGCTGAGGTTCTTTTCCCCGATCACCGCGAGACGCCGACCACTTCGGGACAGCCGCACCTGCCACGCGTCCTCGGACAGGACAAGCGACGTGGCGACTGCGCGCGGCTGGGAGGCCGAGAGGTCGGCGACGAGCACCTGCTGCTGATCCCGCCGACCGCCCTCGGTCTGCTGCAGCCACACCGCGGTGCGGCCGTCGGCCGAGAACATCGGTGCGACCCACCATCGAGCCCTGACCTCGAAGCGCAGCCACCGGCCGCTCTGGGTGTCGAGCAGGAACGTGGGCGCGAAGTCCCCGCGTCCTGCCGAGGACCCTGACACCAGCGTCCAGGAACCACCCGGCGCCGTCATGACCTCCGACAGCCGCCCGAGCGAGGACGGCGTGGCCGAAAACACCCAGGCGGCGTAGCCCACGATGGCGAGCGCGAAAACCCCGAGGGTGCCCCAGAGGGTGGCCGATAGCGCCCGGTGGCCGCGCCGCGCATCGGTACGCCCCACTGCCACCTGGACCCAGCCGGCCACTGCCAGCCCCACCAGGACGGCAAAGGCCGTGGATTCCACCAGCCTTGTGAAGAGCGTTGCCGAGTCCGCGAACCAGAACCGCATGGCAACGGCCCAGACGATGGCACCAATCAGGAGCGCGGCCACAAGGTCAGAGGTGAGCAACCACGATCGAGATCGCCCCGCAACGCTCAAGGCGTGGCCGACCAGCAGCACGAGGAGCACGAAGACGGCGACAAGACCCGCAAGTAGGGGGCCATCGTCAGCGTTCCGGCCTGGCAATTCCCGCCCGCTCACTAGAGCCGTAGGCAGCAGAACCAGCACGCCAACCAGCATGACCACCAGGAATGACGCCGTCAGTTTGCCCCACCAGATCGCCGCGGCGCTGAGCGGCCGCGCGAAATGGAACCCCAGCCGACGTTCCCCGAGTTCGGTGCCGATCATCGAGATGCCCAGCAGGAGCGATCCTGCCACCAACAGCGACGACGCGAGGACCAGCGCCAGGGTGACGCGAGCATCCACAGCGTTGTCGGCGCTCACCCAAGGCAGGAGATGGCCCGCAAGAGGGATCAGCCCGGCCACCACCGCAGCCACGAGCCACATGCGGCGCTCGACCACCTCGCGCTGCGCGACCGCCAGGAAGCCCCTCATGACGCACCTCCCCGCTCCTCGCCGCAGACGGCGATGAAGATCTCCTCCAGGCTCATCGCCCGGGCCTCGGGGTCAACCACGCCGCCCTCGGACGTGAACCGCTCGTATGGCTCCTCGCCGAAGCGCTCCACCACCGCCTCGAACCCCCAGTCGCCGCCAGCGACCCGCACGGCGCCGAGTGCGCCCAGCGCCTCGTCCGCGGCCGGCTGCGCCGCCGGGCGGCGTCCGAAGCGGATGCGGCGGAAGCGCGCCTTGAGCGCCTCCATGTCCTCGTCCAGCACCAGCGTGCCGTGCCGGAGCATGCCCACCCGCTCGGCGATCCCCTCCACCCCGGCCAGGTCATGAGTGGTGATGAAGACCGTGGTGCCTCGATCCGCGAGGTCGCCCACCAGCTCCTCGTAGAAGTCCTTGCGCGCCACCACGTCGAGGCCGAGGGTCGGGTCGTCCAGCACCAGCAGGTCCGGCTGGGGGCCGAGGGCGAGCGCCAGGGCGAGCTGCCCCTTCTGGCCCTTGGAGAGCCGCCCGACCGGCACCCGCGTCGGGACGTCGAAGCGGCGGAGCCTCTCGGCGACGCCCGTACCGTCCCACCGCTCGTACAGGCGGCTGCAGAACGCCACCGTCTGCGCCGCCGTCATCGCGGGCGGCACGTCGGGCTCCTCGGGCACGACGCCCACGCGCTGCATGGCGCTCCGGCGGGTGCGCCAGGCGTCCTTGCCGAACAGCAGCGCTGTCCCGGCCGTCGGCTTCTGCTGGCCCAGCAGGCAGCGCACGAGCGAGGACTTCCCCGCCCCGTTGCGGCCGAGAAGGGCGTAGACGCAGCCCCGCGGCACGCTCAGGGTCACGGCGTCGGCCGCCAGGAGCGGGCCGTAGCGCACGGTGACGCGGTCGAAGCCCGCCACCGAGGACGAGATCGACGCATGGTCGGTCATGGGATCACCTCCTGGGCAGGTGCGAGCGAGGCCCACGCGGCCTGCAGCTCCGCAGCGGCCTCGTGCTCGCTGGCACCGACGGCAAGGGCGGTTGCGGCGTAGCGGTGGGCGCCGTCCCGCAGCGCGCGGTCGCGCTCGGCCGCGGCCATGGATGGCGGCTGGTCGGCCACGAACGTGCCCTCGCCGCGCCGGACCTGCAGCACCCCGGCCTCGGTGAGACGCTGGTAGGCCTTGGCTGCCGTGGCCGGGTTGATGCGCAGCGTGCGGGCCAGGTCGCGCACCGACGGCACGGGGCAGCCAGGCGCGAGCGTGCCGGCCTGCACCAGCCGCCGCACCCGCTCCTCGATCTGCCTCCAAATGGGGGCAGCGTCGGCGGTGTTGATCTCGATCATGGACGCCATCGCTCGGCCTGTCCCCTTCCCCACCCACATGGTGGTGTATCACTGCTGTAATACACTAGGTCACACCAGACGGCCTGTCAAGAGTGGCTGCGAGCGACCGTGGAACCGACTGGCGCGACATGACCTACCTGTCGCGGTTCGATCGTCGGCGTTTGCAGGTTCCCCGCCAGCGACATAGATTGACTGGCAAGGCAACCAGGACGACCACCCGGGCCCACACGAGGGCCGAAGGCACCAAGGAAGGAGCCACACCCATGCGTCAGATTGGAAAGCTCGTCGTCATTGCGCTCGTCGCCGCCACCCTGGCCTCGGTCACCCTGGCCGGGTTCGCGGGTACCGACGTCTTCCTCCCCTCGGTGGGACGCAAGCCCGGGAGCGGAGGCTCGCAGTGGTACACCAAGATGTGGGTGCACAACCCGAACGCCACCGCGACCAACATCCAGATCTACCTGCTCGAACGGGACAAGGACAACTCGGCCGTGGTGCCGTACAACACGATGATCGAGCCCGGCGACACGCAGGTGTTCGAGAACGCCGTGTGGACACTGTTCGCCAAGGAGGTGTTCGGTGCCCTGCGCATCCGCTCGAGCCAGCGGCTGCTGGTCAGCTCGCGCATCTACTCACAGGTCGGCGAGGAGAAGGACTCCGTGGGTCAGTTCTTCGCCGGGATCCCGGCGTCGTTCGCGCTCGCGACCGGGCAGAAGGCGCAGGTCCTGGGGGTGTTCCAGACCCTTCCGGCCAACGGGTCGGACTACCGCTTCAACTTCGGTTTCGTGGAAACGCGCGGTGGCTCCGCCACGGTGCGGGTGCACCTCTACGACGCCACGGGCGCCAAGATCAGCCACAGGGACTACACCCTGCGGCCGTTCGAGCAGAAGCAGTATGGCTTCTCGGCGGAGTTCGCGGGGCAGAGCACCGAGAACGCGCGGCTCGAGGTCGAGGTGCTGACCGGGTCGGGACGGGTCGTTGCGTTCGGCTCCGGGGTGGCGAACGGCTCGAACGACCCGTCCACCTTCGAAATGCAATTCCGGGACGACCTGCTCGCGGAGAGCAGCGCCGGCGGCGGGGACATCACGGCCGTCAACGCGGGGACCGGCCTGAGCGGCGGCGGCACCTCGGGTGACGTGACACTGGCCATCGCCAACGACGGGGTCGGCACAGCCCAGCTAGCCGACAGTGCCGTGACCACCGCCAAGATCAGCACTACCGGCGGCACCAGCGGGCAGGTGATGACCGTGACCGCCGGGGGCGCGGCATGGCAGACGGTCTCCGGAAGTGGAGGCGGCGACATCACGGCCGTCACCGCGGGGACCGGCCTGAGCGGCGGCGGCACCTCGGGTGACGTGACTCTGGCCATCGCCAACAACGGGGTCGGCACCACGCAGCTCGCGGACAACGCCGTCACAACCGCCAAGATCGCGGAGCTGGCGGTCGGCACCGGTGACCTCGCCAACGCCGCCGTGACGCCGGCCAAGGTCAGCACCACGGGCGGCACCAGCGGGCAGGTGCTCACTGTGACGGCCGGGGGCGCGGCGTGGCAGACGGTTCCTGGAGGATCCGGCGGCGACATCACCGCGGTCACGGCGGGCTATGCTCTCGAGGGCGGCGGCACCTCGGGCGATGTGGCGATCGCTGTCAAGGTCCCCATGAACATCATCGGTACCGTCACGACGCCGGTCATCTCCGGTACCAACACCTCGAGCGGTCAGGCGATCAGGGGATTCTCCGGCGGCGGGATCGGTGTGCGCGGCGTGTCGCAGACCGGGTCGGGCGTGTCCGGCATCAGCATGGGCAGCGGCAACTACGGCAGCCTCGGGCATGCGGACGCCG
>JALOLB010000155.1 GCA_025456225.1 Thermoanaerobaculaceae bacterium | reverse complement strand
CCAGTCCTGGGCGATGAGCGCCGGGTCCTCGTTGGACGGGCCGCTCACCGGCTGCCAGTCGTCGATGACCGCGGCGAGGTTGTCGGAGATCGGGTCGGCCAGGGCGCGCTCGGCCGCGTCCCGGCCAGCCGCCACCCCGAAGGTGAGGCCTTCCAGGAGAGACGTCGAGGCCAGGCGGTTGGCGCCGTGCACGCCGGTGCAGGCGACCTCGCCCGCGGCGTACAGCCCCGGGATGGTGGCCCGGCCGCGCAGGTCGGACACCACCCCGCCGCAGGTGTAGTGGGCCGCGGGCACCACCGGGATGCGCTCCCGCCCGATGTCGATCCCGTAGCGCTCGCAGGTGGCGGCGACGGTTGGGAACCGTTCCGCCAGCTCCGGGGCGCCCGGCCCGAGGTCGAGGAAGACGCACTCGGAGTCGGTGCGATGCATCTCGTCGATGATGCTGCGTGCCACCACGTCGCGAGGCGCCAGCTCCGCCTGGGGGTGGTAGCGGGTCATGAACCGCTCGCCGCTGGCGTTGACGAGATGCGCTCCCGCCCCGCGCAGCGCCTCGGTGATGAGGAAACGCGGTGCCCCTCGAAGGAACAGGCAGGTGGGGTGGAACTGGATGAACTCGAGGTTCAACAGCCGGGCGCCGGCGCGAGACGCCATGGCAAAGCCCGAGCCGACGGATCCGGAGTGGTTGGAGGTGTGGATGTAGAGCGCGCCGGCACCGCCGGTGGCGAGCACCGTCGAGGCCGCGAGCACCGTGCAGACGCGCCCCGTCGGGACCTCCAGGAGGTAGGCGCCGATGCAGTGATTGTCGAGGGCGTAGCGGTCGCGGGCGCGGCGGGAGTGGTGGTGGGTGGTGAGGAGGTCGATGCCCTGGAATGTGACCTCCAGGCGGATGCGAGGGTGGGCTCGGGCTGCGGCCAGGAGGGCATCCTCGATGGCGGCGCCGGTGTGGTCCTCGGCGTGCAGGACCCGCGGCACCGAGTGGGCACCCTCGAGCGCCAGGTCCAGGACACCGTCCTCGCGGCGCTCGAACGGCACCTGGAGGCGGTCCAGGAGCCACTCCTGCACGGCCCGCGGGCCCTCGGACGCGAGGAAGTGGGCCGCCACGTCGTAGCCGTAGTTGGCGCCCGCGGTGAGGATGTCCTGGGCCAGCAAGGCAGGGGAGTCCCCTTCGCCGCGGAAGACGATGCCGCCCTGGGCGCGCCAGGTGTTGGTGGTGGAGGGGTCGGCCTCCCTGCAGACGAGGAGCACCTCGGCTCCCTTGTCCGCGGCAGCCAGCGCGGCCGAGAGGCCGGCGACACCGGTGCCCAGGACGAGCACCTCGCAGCGTTCACGATTGGCAAGGCTCATTGGCACAACCTCTTGGGGAAGTCGAGAGTTGAGAGTTGAGAGTCGAGAGGGAGCAGCCATGCCCTGCTGCGGCAGCCGGAGGTCGTCTGCTCCAGGGGACACGGCCCGGCTCAAGGGGCGACCTTGAGGGAGAGGTCGAGGGCCGGCGCCGAGTGGGTGAGGGCGCCGACGGAGACGAAGTCCACACCGGTCGCGGCGATGGCGCGGACGGTGTCCAGGCGGACCCCGCCGGAAGCCTCGATCCTCGCCCGCCCGGCCACCTCCCGCACCGCCTCGCGCATGGCCGCGAGGTCCATGTTGTCCAGCATGATGTGGCCGACGCCGCATTCGCACGCCTCGCGCACGTGCTCGACGGTGCGGCACTCGACGACCAGTGGCACGTGGGGACCGTGCTTGGCGCGCACCAATTCGACGGCACGGGAGATCGAGCCCGCGGCGTCGATGTGGTTGTCCTTGAGCATGGCGGTGTCGTAGAGCCCCATGCGGTGGTTGGTGCCGCCGCCGGCGTGGACCGAATGCTTCTCGAGACGGCGCCAGCCCGGGGTCGTCTTGCGGGTGTCCAGCACCCGGCAGCCGATTCCCGCGACCGCGTCGACGAAGGCGGAGGTGAGGGTGGCGATGCCGGAGAGCCTGCAGACGAAGTTGAGGGCCGTCCGCTCGCCGGCCAGGAACGCACAGGCGTCGGCGCGAACCTCGGCGGCCACCATGCCGGGTTGCACCCGGTCCCCGTCGCCGGTGTGCAGGGTCACCTCGCAGGTGCCGTCGAGCAGCTCGAAGGTCGCAGCGAACGCCGGCAACCCGCAGATGACCCCCGGCGCCTTGACCAGCAGGACGGCGTGGAGTCGGCGTCCCGGCTCGAACACCGCCGGCGCGGTGAGGTCCGGGAGGTCCTCCGAGAGGGCGGCGGCCAGCAGTTGGGGCAGGCAGCTCGCGTAGGGCTCAGGCAGGGCGCGCATGGAGCGATTCTACGCTTGTCCAACCTGGGTCGATCGCGGAAAAAGATCGAGACAGAAGGCCTGCGAGAAGGGGTGCTCCGGACCGACTCCCGGTCGGGCTACCGCCTGCGGCCGGGGATGACCGAGGCGAGAGCGGCGATCTCGGCCGGGCCCGTGCCGCAGCAGCCGCCGACCAGTCGCGCCCCGGCGTCGATCCACGCGAGGGCCCCGGCGGCGAATGCCTCCGGCCCCAATCGCGGCGCGGCGAGCCAGGGCGAGTCCTCGGCCGCCCAGCCGTTGTTGGCCCAGGCCGCGAGGGGGAGCGTCGTGCCGCTGGCCAGGTGCTCGAGGGCTCTCGGCACGCTGGCGGAGGAGGTGCAGTTGACCCCGACCGCGACGACCCCGGGAACGCTCACGGCCCGAGCGGCCTGGGAAGGGGCCTCGCCGGAGAGCAGACAGCCGTCGGCGCGGCAGGCAAACGACACGACCACGGGGAGCCCGCACCGCACTGCAGCATGGGCGGCGATCGCCGCCTCGCGGACGGTATTGAAGGTCTCGAGGAGCAGCCCGTCCGCGCCGGCGTCGGCGAGCAGCTCGATGGTGGCGGCGTGCTCCCGCTCGAGCACGTCGTCGGGTGGGACGAGGTCCGGTCGGTAGCAGTCCTCCAGGGTCGTCATCGAGGCCATGGCCAGCACCCTCCGCCCGGCTGCGGCGGCACCCTCGCGCAGCAAGCGGATGGCCAGGGCTGCCAGCTCGGGGGCGCGCTCCTCGAGACCAGCCCGGCGCAGCGAGTAGGGCGCGAGGCGGAAGGTCGCGGCGGTGAGCCAGTCGCTCTCGGCCAGGGCATAGTCCCGGTGGAGCTCGCGCACCGCGTCGGGTGCCTCCAGCAGCGCGCCGACGCCCCAGAGCCTGTGGGCCGACGCAACCCCCCGTCGGATGAGCTCCGAGCCGATGCCGCCGTCCAGCAGCAGGGTCCGCCTGGACAGGCAGTTGGCCACGACCTCGGGCCGCATCTGGCTTCGCATCCCCGACACGCGAGAACCTCCCCGTGCATCTTAGCGCGACTCATGCCAGGTTCTGGGGCGTTGACCGCGCGGCCCAAACACCCTAGCATCCTCCCATGAGTCATCCTGGCGCGGGCGGTCGCCCGCCATTTCTGTCTGATGAGGCCCTCAACACCGAGGCCGATCGCTTCGAGGAACCAGCGGCGGACGAGCCGATCCCGGCACCCCTGCCACCTGTCGCGGCTTGCGGACGGGAGAAGGCGGTCCTCGTGGGTGTCGTGCTGCGTGCCAGCAGCCGGGCCACGGTCGAGGCCCATCTCGACGAGCTGGCCCAGCTCGTGGACACGGCCGGCGGTGTCGAGGTGGCGCGTCTGGTGCAGGAGCGGAGCTCGCCGGACCCGGCCACCTTCATCGGCCGCGGCAAGGTCGGGGAGCTGGCCGAGCTGGTGAAGGCGCAGGGGGCGACGCTCGTGGTGTTCGACGACGACATCTCGGGCTCCCAGGTCCGGCATCTCGAGGAGGGCATGCCGGATGGCGTCAAGGTCGTGGACCGGGCCGGGGTGATCCTGGACATCTTCGCGATGCGGGCGCGCTCCCGGGAGGCGCAGACGCAGGTGGAGAAGGCCCAGCTCTCCTACCTGGTGTCCCGGCTGACGCGCCGGTGGGTGCACCTCTCGCGGCAGGCCGGCGGCATCGGGACGCGCGGCGTCGGGGAGACCCAGCTCGAGACGGACAAGCGGCTCATCCGCAAGCGTATCGGCGTCCTGGCCGAGCGCCTGCAGGAGATCGAGCGGGAGCGCTCGGTGCAGCGCAGCCGCCGCGAGGCGATGCCGGCGGTGGCCCTTGTGGGCTACACGAACGCCGGCAAGAGCACGCTCTTCGAGCGACTGACGCGGACCAGGACGCTGGTGGAGGACCGGCTGTTCGCGACCCTCGACGCGCGCGTGCGGCGCGCCGAGCTGGGCGACGGCCTCGTGGCGACCGTGGCCGACACGGTGGGGTTCATCCGCAAGCTGCCCCACCACCTGGTGGCCTCGTTCCGCTCCACCCTCGCCGAGGCGGCCGACGCCGAGATCATCGTGCACCTGGTGGACGCCTCCCACCCCGAGTGGCGGGACCACCTGCGCGTCGGCGAGGAGGTCCTCGAGTCTCTCGGGGTCGGGCGCGAGAAGTGCCTGGTGGTCCTCAACAAGCTCGACAGGCTCGGGGAGTCCGCTCCCACCATGGCCGATCGTCCGACGGTCGGCATCTCGGCAAAGCGTGGCGACGGCCTGGACCTGCTGCGGGCCAGGCTCCGCGAGCGGGTGCTGGCGCTTCCCGGCATCGAGGTGCTGCGCTTCGGCCCCGAGGGCGGCTCCGAGCTGCAGCGCGCCCTGGCGCTGGAGGTCGTCCTGGCTCGCCGCTACTCTCACGACGGCATCGAGCTGGTCGTGCGCAGGCGGTGATCGCCGTTCCCCCGCCCGGTCGAGAGTCGAAGGTCGAAGGTCGAAAGTCGACGGTCGAGAGTCGAGAGTCGAGAGTCGCGAGGTCTCCCGCCCGGCCAGGAGCTGATGGCTACGGGCTGATTACTCCATCGAGCACGGCGAGGGCGCGGCAGGGGGCGCCGTCGGCGTCGGCCAGCGGCAGCGGGAGACTGCACAGCGTGAATCCCGCGGGCGGGAGGAGCTCCAGGTTGGTGAGGTTCTCGATGAGGAGCACCCCGGCGCCCAGCAGGACCCGGTGGACCGGCAGGTCAGGGCTTTCGGTCGGGTCGACCGAGATGGCGTCCACTCCCACCGCGCTCAGGCCGAGGGAGGCCAGCCACGTGGCCGCATCGGTCGTCAGGGTCGGGAATCCCTGGAAGTAGGCCGGGGAGCCCCAGAAGCGGCTCCACCCGGTGCGGAGCAGGGCAAACGAGCAGCCCCGCAACCGCTCCCCCTGGTCGCGCAGCGGATCCGTCGCGAGGCCGGGGGTCGTCAGGTCAATGACACAGGCCGGGCCGACGAAGCGGGTGGGCGGGAAGGCATCCAGGGTCTGTGCCCCTCCCAGAAGGTGGGCGGGGGCATCCATGTGCGTGCCGGTGTGCGAGCTGAGGGTGAGGAGGCGCTCGGCGAACCCGTGCTCGGCGATCGTGTTGGCCGGTGCAACTCGCGGACGGGGTGTGCCGGGGTAGACCGGCATGCCGGCGTGGATCGGGTGGGACAGGTCGATGACTCGCATGCGGGCAAGGATACCCCCCACAATCAGCGCGGTTGCACAGGCGGTTGACCCGGGGTGGGGGACCTCTCGACTCCCGACTCTTGACTCTCGACCGGGCGGAGGACGACAGAAAGGGCGGCCTGGTGGCCGCCCCCGCCAAGCGTGAGGTGGAATGGTCCTAGGTGGTGGCGTGGAGGCGCACGACCGCGGGGTTAGCGCTGCTACCCACCTTCTTGTGGGTGAAGGTGACCTTCTGGATGGACTTGGCGGCCGGCAACTCGATCACCTTGGTGAACACGCCGGGCGGCAGGTACGAGTCCAGCGTCGCGTCGAAGCTGGTGCCGTCCCTGAACTCGACCTTGACGGTCACGATCTTGAGTGGGGTGGTCCTGACCTGCAACTTGATCTCCTTGAAGGAGCTGGTGTTCGCAACGTCGATGGACTCCTCGGTGGTTCGCTCGTCGACGGTTCGCTCGCCGATCGGGAGCCAGTTGCCGGCCGATGCCAGGGTCGAGGAGAGGACGAAGCAGAGTCCCACTGTAACTGCACACGCGCAAAGCTTCCTCATGACATTCCTCCTTGGTCAGGGATAGTGCTTGGTGGCGACGGCGTGTCACCGCAGCGTGGTGGCGGCGTCGCGTCCGCCACCCGTCAAGAGTTTCTACGAGGGAATCGGAGGGAGGTTTCAGACCGAACCGTTGTCCAGGACGAGGCTGGTGCGCGAGGTGGAGGGGGCAGGGCAGACAACGGGGGGCTCGCTGGTCGATGCTGATCGGCTACCGGACCTGACGGCTGCTCTCGGGTCGGAGGTGGTGTCAGCCACGAGCCCCTTCGCCTCGGCGCGGTCGGCGTGCAGCGGTCCACTGAGGGGGTGGGTTTCGGCAGCTCGCCGGGGAGAGGCGCTGAAAGCAATGGGGCGGCCTGGTGGCCGCCCCGGTCGAGATGGAAGACGGAGAAGGTCCTAGTTCGTGCCCATGAGACGCACGGTTGCGAGCTGGGAGGTGCCGCTGACCTTCTTGTAGGTGAAGGTGACCCGCTGGATGGGCTTGGCGGCCGGAAGCTCGATCTCCTGGGTGAACCCGCCCGGCCCGATGTACTTGCCGAGGGTGGCGTCGAAGCTGGTCCCGTCCGTGAACGCGATCGTGACCGACATGATCTCGAGCGGGGCATTCTTGACCTGCAGCTTGACCTGCTTGTAGGAGCCCTCGGCCTTGACGGCGATGTACTCCTCGGAGTTCCGGTAGTTGAGGATCCGCTCGCCGAGCGGGGTCCAGTCCGCGGCAGCGGCGAGGGTCCCGGAGAAGGCCAGGCAGAGTCCCACTGTGAGCGCCAACGTACAGAACTTTTTCATCTTCATCCTCCTTCGTCTCATAGTTCACCTGATTGGGGCGACGCATCCCTGCGGCGCGGTTGCGTTTGTTGTGCCTTCCTCCCGTCAGTCCTCCTACGCGCGGCTCGGGCAGAGGTTGCCCCTGACCGGGTGTGCTCGTGACGACCGGTGCGGATGGAGGGACGGACGGTGCGCGCGTGGGGGGAGCGCCGTGCCGGCGAGCTCCTTCAGGCGGGCTGCGCCGAGGCTCCGCATGGCCCGCGCGTTGGCGGTGCCATCACGGGTGCCTGCGGAGGCGGCAGCGGGGGACGCTGACTACTTCACCTCGAGGAACTTCTCGCGCGGCGCGCCGCAGATCGGGCACTTGTCCGGCGCGGAGCCGACGAAGGTGTCACCGCACACGGGGCACACCCAGATCTTGGCCTCGGCGAGGTCGGTTCCGGCCTTGATGGCCTGCAGGGCCTGGGCGTAGAGGTTGTGATGGACCTCTTCCACGGCAAGTGCGAAGCGGAAGGAGGTGAGAGCTGGCTTGTTGCCCTCGGCCTCGGCCGTTGCCACGAACTCCGGGTACATGATGCGGAACTCGTGCCCCTCGCCTTCAATCGCCGCCTCCAGGTTCTCGGCCGTGGACTTGATCCCGCCCAGCACCCGGAGGTGGGCGTGGGCGTGCACGGTCTCGGCATCGGCGGCGGCGCGGAACAGCCTGGCGACCTGCGGGAACCCCTCGGCATCGGCCTTCTTGGCGAAGGCGAGGTAGGTGCGGTTGGCCTGGCTCTCACCGGCGAAGGCAGCCTTCAGGTTGTCGATCGTGCTCATGGTCTCCCCTCTCTGCGCGGATGTTCACACACCGCGGGCGAGCGACGCAACCAGCGAGCCCCGGAAGGAGCCGGGCTGTCGTGGCGACAGGGCTCGTGGCACCCTCAACGCCAACCTGGACGTGGACGTGGTCCTGGACCGGGTTCAAGAGGTCAGAAGGAGATCGTGGGCGGGAAACGTCTGCAAGAGGGGACTCCTTCGGCGCGACCATCGTTCTTCCGGACCCCTGCGCCATGCCAGGGTCCCGGTCCAGCTCGAGGTGGACACGTCAGAACCGGGGCACAGGCGCCAGAGCGTGTGAGGAAATTGCGAGAGAGCGGTCGGTCAGGCGGTGAAGGTTCTCACGGCGTCAACCTGGACGTGGACGTGGTCGTGGTCGTGGACGTGAACCCGGTTGCGTGCGTCGGACGTTGTGAGGTAAGCAGTTAGTCGCATGAGGTGCTTCGGTGATGGTCATCCGGTGAACGTCAGGCTCGCAGCACGCCCGTCCACGTCCACCTCCACGTCCACGTTGCAAGCGGTCACGATCGGCGCCGCGAACGCCCTCGCGGCATTGGTTCACAATTCTTCAGAACTCGGCCGGGAGCTGCGCCAGCTCGGCGGCGGTGAACACCGGGCCGTCCTTGCAGACGTAGACCGGGCCGACATTGCAGCGCCCGCACTTGCCGAGGCCGCACTTCATGCGGTTCTCGAGCGTCGTGTAAACGCGTTCGGGCGGAAACCCGAGCTTCGCGAGCACCGGCAGGGTGAACTTGATCATGATCGGCGGGCCGCACACCACGGCATAGGCATTGTCCGCGGCCGGCGCTGCCTTCTCGACGATGGCGGGCACGAATCCAACCTCGCCCGGCCAGTCGGGGGTCTGGCCACCTGGGTCCACGGTCTGCCAGAGCCTCACGTCGGCGCGCGCCGCCCAGTCCTCCAGCTCGTGCTTGTAGACCAGGTCCCCTACGGTGCGGGCGCCGTAGACGATCGTCACGTCCTTGAAACGGTCGCGCTGGTCCAGCACGTTCCAGATCACGCAGCGGACCGGGGCGAGGCCGATGCCGCCGGCGATGAAGACGATGCTCGCCCCCTCCATCCGGTCGAGGGGGAAGTGGTTGCCGTAGGGGCCGCGAAACCCCATGGTGTCGCCGACGCCGAGCCCCCGCAGCGCGTTGGTGGCCTTTCCGACGGCCTTGAAGGTGCACTCGATGTAGCCCTTGCGGGTGGGCGGCGAGGCGATGCAGAAGGTGCACTCGCCGGCCCCGAACACCGAGTACTCGCCGAACTGACCGGCGCGGAAGTCGAACCCCTCGGCGAGGGACGGGTCCTTGAACTCGAGGCGCAGCGTGCGGGTGTCGGTGGTCTCGTCGACGACGTCCGCGACCCGCACGAGGTGGGGCTGGTACAGGTTCATGGCAAGGTCCTCCGGGTGGTGCGCGCGACCCCAGGACGTGGCCGGCGTTCGTCCAGGGCCCTCGGCCGTGTCGAACGTCGAAGGTCAAACGTCGAAGGTCCTCCAAGTCCTGGCGCACGCTGCACGTAACCGAGACCGGACGTGACAGTCCCGATGCAGGTGCCAGGGGGGTGGGGACGTTGGACCTTCGACATTCGACCTTCGACCGGGCCGCGATACCTCATGCCGTCGTCCTTCGAGCCTCGCCGGTCAACGCGAGGGAGCCGATGCGGCCGAGCAGCTCGACGATGTCCTGGCCGGCCGGGCAGGCGCGGGCGCAGCGCCCGCAGCCGGTGCACAGCACCTCCCCGAACTTCTCCGGGTAGATGGAGAACTTGTGCATGAGCCGCTGGCGGAAGCGCGAGCCCTGGTCGTGGCGGGGGTTGTGGCCGGAGGCGTGAAGCGTGAAGACCGCGGTCTGGCAGGTGTCCCAGTTGCGCCGCCGGGTGCCGCGGTCGACGCCCTCGGGCTCGTCGACGATGTCGAAGCAGTGGCAGGTCGGGCAGACGCTGGCGCACGCCCCGCAGCCGTGGCAGCGC
>JALOLB010000154.1 GCA_025456225.1 Thermoanaerobaculaceae bacterium | reverse complement strand
CTGGTCTTCGCCTTCTTCGAGATCGCCCAGGGGCACATGAACGCGGAGATCCTGGGCTCCACGCAGCCCTCCAAGATGGCGGCCATGGAGACCCACTGGGAGACCGGAAAGAACGTGCCGCTCTACCTCGTGGCGTGGCCGGATGAGAAGAACGAGGGCAACGCGGTGCAGGCGGTGCCGGTGCCGTCGTTGCTGTCGTTCCTGGCGAGCTACACCTTCGACGGCGAGGTCAAGGGCCTGAAGGACTACCCACCCCAGGACCGGCCGCCGGTGCTGCCGGTGTTCCTCTCGTTCCGCGCCATGGTGGGGCTTGCGTTCCTGTTCCTCGGGCTCGGGGCGTGGGCGTGGTGGGCCCGCAAGCGCCCGCTCGACCACCCGCTGCTGCTGAAGATCCTGCCGTGGGCGATCGCGCTGCCCTACCTCGCCAACGAGCTGGGGTGGACGATTGCCGAGCTGGGGCGTCGATGGTGCCGGCGGGGCAGGTGATGGCGACCCTGGTGGGGTTCGTGCTGCTCTACAGCCTGCTGGGGGCGGTGGACTTCTACCTGCTGTTCAAGTACGCGCGCAAGGGGCCGGCGCCCGCCGGCCGCGGGTGAGGAGGCAGCCATGCTCGAGACCATCTGGTTCGCGGTGTGGGGCGTCGCGTGGGCGGTGTACTGCATGCTGGACGGGTTCGACCTTGGGCTCGGCACGCTCATGCCGATTCTGGCGCGCAACGACCACGAGCGCCGGGTCATCTTCAACGCCCAGGGGCCGTTCTGGGACGGCAACGAGGTGTGGCTGATCACCGCCGGGGGCGTCACGTTCGCGGCGTTCCCGACGGCCTACGCCGTCATGTTCTCGGGGCTGTACCTGCCGCTGCTGCTGTTGCTGTTCGGGCTGATCCTGCGCGGCGTGTCGTTCGAGTTCCGCAACAAGGTGGACAGCCCGGCGTGGCGCTCGGTGTGGGACTGGTGCATGGTCGTGGGGTCGTTCCTGCCCACCCTGCTGCTCGGCGTGGCGTTCGCGAACCTGTTCCGCGGGCTGCCGATCGACGAGGAGGGGCTGATGCGAGGCGACTTCTTCGGGCTGCTCAACCCGTACGGGCTGCTCGGTGGGGTGCTGTTCATCCTGCTGTTCGCCGTGCACGGGTCGCTGTGGCTGGCGATCAAGGCCGAGGGCGAGCTGCAGCAGCGGGCGGCCGCGGCGGCACGGTTCCTGTGGGTGCCGATGATCCTGGTGGCGGTGGTGTTCCTGATCGCCACGTACTTCTCGACGCCGCTGTGGCACAACGTGCTGGCGAAGCCCTACCTTCTCGTGCTGCCGCTGCTGGCGGTGGCGGGCCTGGTGGGGGCTCGCGTCTTCCTCGCGAAGGAGAGCTGGTGGTGGGCGTGGGGCGCGTCGGCGGCGGGGATCGCCGGCGCGGTGCTGTTCTGCGTGGCGGGGATGTTCCCGAACCTGCTGCTCTCGAGCCTGGATCCGGCGTACTCGGTGACGGCGTTCAACGCGGCGTCGAGCCCGCTCACCCTCAAGATCATGCTCGGGGTGGTGCTGGTGTTCCTGCCGCCGGTGCTCGTGTACCAGACCTGGGTGTACCGCACGTTCAGGGACAAGGTCACGAGCGGCGTGCTGGCGAGCGACGAGTCGTACTGACAGACCAGTCAAGAGTCGAACGTGGACGTCGACGTGGACGCGGACGTGTTCGTAGACCGGGACGAGCCGTAACCGCAGTTGCGGTTGTGGTCCTGGACCGGGAGGGGCAAGCCCCTCCCCTACGCGCGTCTGCCGCTTCCCTTAGAGCACGTAGGGAGGGGCAAGCCCCTCCCCTACATGCGTTTGCCGCTGCCCTCAACGTCCACGAGCACGACCACGTCTTGGAACAGCTTCCGGTCACCAGCCCTGGCGCTGGCGCAGGGCGGTGATGTGCGCGAGGTGGTGGCGGCCGTGCCAGGCGTAGAGCGCCGTGAGCTTCTCCACGGACAGCGTGCCCATCTCGGGGTGTCGCACGGTACGGGAGAAGTCGGCCGGGGGGAGCGCCCGGAGCAGCACGACCCACCGCAGGTGCAGGGCGTCCAGCAGGGCCAGCGAGACCTCCGGCGGTGTCTGCTGGCTGTCCGGCAGCATCGCCCACGCCGCCTCGTCGTAGGGCTTGATGATGGGCTCCTGCTCGGTGAGGGCCAGCTTGCACCGGCAGTAGGCGTTGAGGTGGCTGTCCGGCAGGTGGTGCACGACCTGGCGCACCGTCCAGCCGTCTGGCCGGTAGGGGGTGTCGAGCCGGGCCGGCGGCAGATCGGTCACCGCCGCGCGGAGCAGCCTCGGGAGCGCCGCGATCTCGTCGATCCACCCGGCGCGTCGTGCCGGTGTCACCTCGCCCTCGAGCCGGAACGGCCCGATCGGGTACCTCACGTCGATGTCGCTCATCTTCCCTCCCATCGGCTGCAACCGGATTTCACCGGTCTGGGCTTCCCGGGTCCTGCCCCGCCGCGCGTCACGCGCATCGCCGGAGGAGGATCGCTGTCGCCGATGCGTGCGACGGCTTCCGGTTGGGTGGCTCATCGTATCGCCGCGGTCGGGAGGATTCCCGCATCCGCGAGCACGCGGGCGTGGTCGAAGGCCAGCTCGATGCCCTCGAGGGTCGCGAACCAGCGTGCCTCGGCGGCATCGTCGCCGCCAGCCAGCTCGCCGCCGACGACGCGGCACAGGTAGATCGCCGACACCGTGTGCCCGCGGGGATCGCGCCCCGGGGCGGAGTAGACGCCGAGGAGCTGCACCGTCTCGACCTCCAGGCCGGTCTCCTCGCGGGCCTCGCGGCGGCACGCGGCGTCGGTCGGCTCGCCGAGCTCCACGAAGCCGCCGGGCAAAGCCCACATCCCGGCGAACGGGGCATGGCCGCGGCGGACGAGCACGACCCCCCGCGCCGGGTCGAGGATGACGGCGTCGGCGGTGAGCAGAGGTGTGACTGGTGCAGGCATTGGGCTCCTCAGGCGGGCCGGCAGACCCGCATCAGCTTGCCGAGCAGCGACGAGGTGGCCAGGCCCGGCGCGCCGGGCTCGGCCCAGCGCAGGTCCGGGGGCAGCTCCGCCGCGCGCGGCTCGGCGAGGAGCAGGAACGGCAGGACCGTGATCCTCCGGTGGGTGATGCCGTGCTCGACCGGGAGGCACGGCAACAGCCTGCCGGCGAAGCCGTGCCCGGACGCCAGGGCGCCGGCCACGTCCCTCGGCACGTCACCCTCGGCAAGAGGGCGGAGCGGGGGAAGCCACAGCCCCGCGAGCAGCGGCCCCTGCACCTGCCGCAGCAGGACCCGGCCGTCCTCCCGCTCGACCCAGATCGCCACCCAGCGCTGGTCCTCGGTGCTTCGCTGCGGGCGGGGCAGGGGGTAGCGGTCCTGGTCGCCGTGGTGGGCGGCCTCGCACTTCGGTCGCAGTGGGCACAGCAGGCACCGAGGGGATGAGGGCGAGCAGAGCGTGGCGCCCAGCTCCATGACCGCCTCGAAGACCTCGGCGGCCGGCCACGCCTCCGACAGCCCGGACAGCAGCTCCCTGCCGGCGACGAGGAGCTTGCGGTCGCCGAGGGGCAGGGCGAGGCGGTGGATCCGGGCCGCGACCCGCGCGACGTTGCCGTCCACGGGCGGCTCGGAGTCGCCGAAGCAGAACGCCGCGACGGCCGCCGCGGTGTAGGGGCCGATCCCCGGCAGGGCCGCCAGCTCGCGGGCGGTGCGCGGCCACCCGTGCTCGACGATCGCCCGCGCCGCCTCCTGGAGCGACCTGGCCCGGCGGTAGTAGCCGAGCCCCGACCACAGCTCCAGCACGTCGCCCTCCGGAGCCCCGGCGAGCGCCTCGACGGTGGGGAAGCGCGCCATGAAGCGCTCCCAGTAGGGGACGACGCGGTCGATCTGGGTCTGCTGCGCCATCACCTCCGAGACCAGCACGGCCCAGGGCTCCCGCGGCAGCGGGGTGCGGAACGGGAAGGCGCGACGGGTGGCGCGGTGCCACTCGACGAGTGCGGCAGCGGGGACCTCGTCCACAGGGGGAGTGTAGCCCGGTCGGCAGCGCGTCGACCCGCGTAACCGAAACACCGCCCGGAGGTCGGCGCCCACCTCGCGGTGAGGTGTGGCTCCAAGGTGGGCGCGGACCTCCGGGCCGCGCCGGGTGGGCCGACGGGCCGTCGATGTAGACGTGGACCTCGACGTGGTCGGGGTGGGGAAGGACCGTCCACGACCACAACCACGACCACGTCCACGACCACGTGTACATCTCGCAGGTGTAGGGGAGGGGCTTGCCCCTCCCTGGGGCTTGCCCCTCCCTCCTCGCCCACGCTCGGGTCGTCCGCCGCCCGATGCTAGACTCCCGCGACTCTGGCGTGGAGGGACGGACATGGCGCGGACCGGTCGGCTCGTGTGCTGGGTGCTGGGTGTATCGCTTCTCGGGGCAGGGGTGGTGGAGGCGGCGATTCCCTCGACGGAGCGCGACGCGCTGGTGGCGCTCTACGGAGCCACGGGCGGAGCGAGCTGGACGGAGCGCCAGGGCTGGCTGGGTGCCGCCGGGACCGAGTGCACCTGGCGCGGCGTGGTGTGCGACCAGGCCGGCGAGCACGTCGTGGAGCTGGGGCTCTGGAGCAACAACCTGAGCGGCCCGCTGCCGGCGGCCATCTCCGGCCTGACCCGGTTGCAGAACGCCTACCTGTGCTGCAACCACATCTCCGGCGCCATCCCCGAGTCGATCGGCAGCCTCTCGCAGCTCGTGCGCCTGTACCTCTACTCGAACGAGCTGACCGGGGCGCTCCCCGAGGCGCTCGGCCAGCTCGCCAGCCTCGAGGAGCTGCGCCTCGCCTACAACCAGATCTCCGGGACCCTCCCGGCGGCTCTCGGCAACCTCGGGAAGCTCCGCCAGCTCGACCTGTCCGAGAACAAGCTCACCGGGGAGATCCCCGCGGCGTTCGCCAGCCTCGACGCGCTCCAGGAGCTCGATCTGCCCGGCAACGACCTCTCGGGCGCGATCCCGCCGGAGCTGGCCGGGATGGCCTCGCTGCAGCGCCTCAACCTGGCGGGCAACGCCCTCACCGCGAGCATACCGCCCGAGCTCGGGAGCGCCACGACGCTGCGCCGCCTCGACGTCAGCGGCAACCAGCTTTCCGGGGCGATCCCGTCCACGCTCGGGAACCTGCCCAACCTGGAGGTGCTGGCGCTCGGCTACAACCGGCTCTCCGGCGGGATCCCGACCCAGCTCGGCAGCCTCGCGGCGCTGGTGCGGCTGTACCTCGGCTCGAACCAGCTCACCGGGTCGATCCCTCCCGAGTTCGGGGCGCTCGCGAAGCTCGAGGAGCTGAGCCTCGAGTCGAACCAGCTCACCGGGACTGTCCCGTCGCAGCTCGGCAACCTGGCCTCCCTGCGCGGCCTCGGGCTGCAGAACAACCAGCTCACAGGCCCGCTCCCGGCAGAGCTCGGGAACCTCGCCAATCTCGAGAGCCTCTCCCTCTGGTCGAACCTGATCGACGGGCCGCTGCCGGCCTCGCTCGGGACCCTCTCGAAGCTCACGTGGCTGGCGGCGTGCTGCAACCGCTTCTCCGGGCCGATCCCGCCGGCGCTCGGCCAGCTCACGCACCTGCGACAGCTCTACCTCTACTCGAACCAGCTCGCGGGACCGATCCCGTCCGAGCTGGGCAACCTCGTCGAGCTGCGGTTGCTCGCCCTCGACGGCAACGGGCTCACCGGCACGATCCCGGCTTCCCTGGCCAACCTCACCCTGATCGAGGATTTCGCGGTGTCCGGCAACCAGCTCACCGGCGCGGTCCCCGCCTGGCTCGCCGGCCTGAGCCACCTCCGGCGGCTCGACCTCTCCGGCAACCAGTTGACCGGCACGATCCCCGCTGGACTCGGCCAGCTCGGAGCGCTCACCGCGCTGTCGCTCGCCAACAACCGCCTGACCGGCGGGGTGCCGCCCGAGCTCGGCAGTCTCGCCGAGCTGCAGTACCTGCTGCTCGACCAGAACCAGCTCACTGGGACGGTCCCGGCCTCCCTCGGGTCGCTCGGTAAGCTGATCCGCCTCCTTCTGAGCCACAACCAGCTCACCGGGCCGATCCCGGCCGAGCTGGGCGGCATGTCCTCGCTCGTGCACCTGCACCTGTGGGACAACCACCTGTCGGGACCGATCCCGCCGGCACTCGGTGGCCTCTCGAACCTCGAGGAGCTGTACCTGTCCCGCAACCTGCTGACCGGCGGGATGCCGGCCGAGCTGGGTGGGCTCGCGAAGGTCCGCCAGCTTCACGTCGCCGGCAACCAGCTCGTGGGTGCGGTGCCGGCGGCGCTGCAGAGCCTCACGTCGCTCCAGGACGGCTGGGGTGTGGACCTGCGGTGGAACGGTCTGTACACGACCTCGTCCGGCCTGAAGAGCTTCCTCGACCAGAAGCAAGGTGGCGACTGGTCCGCCTCCCAGACCGTGGCGCCCACCGGCGTGAAGGCCTCGGACGCGACCGCCAGCTCGGTGAAGGTGAGCTGGACGCCGATTGCCTACACCGCCAACGGCGGCGGCTACCGGGTGCTCTACAGCCTGGTCTCGGGCGGCCCGTTCACCCTCGCCGGCACCACCCAAGGAAAGCTCGCCACCGAGCTGTCCGTCACCGGCCTCGCGCCGGGTGCCACGTACCACTTCGCCGTCCAGACCCAGACCGACCCCCACGCCGACAACCAGGGCACGGTGGTCAGCACCCGCAGCACCGTGGCCAGCCTCGCGACGACCGGCCAGCCCGAGCGCGCCATCCTTCCCGGCATTGCCCGGCAGAACGGCCAGAACAACACGACCTGGCGCTCCGAGGGCGTCATGACCAACCCGCTTGCCGTGGCGACCAACGTGCTGCTCGAGATCATCCCCCGGGATGGCAGCGCCGCGGCGGCGCGAAAGGCATACGACCTCGCGCCGGGGCAGGTCGTGCAGGTGGCGGACCTCTACACCGAGATCGGGCTCGGCGGCGGCGCCGGCGCCCTGCGCGTGACCGGCCCGGTTGCGGGCTGGGTGCGAACCTACAACCAGGGCACGCAGGGGACGTTCGGCCAGGACGTCGTGCCGGCCGCCGCGGCGGCGTTCGACGCCGGCGAGGCCGTGGTCTTCCCCGTCTACACCCCGGCCGACGTGCTGACCGACTTCCGCTCGAACTTCCTGGCGTCGAACCTCGAGAGCACGCCCATCACCCTCACCCTGCGGATCGGCACCCGTTCGCTCGACGTGCCAGTGCCAGCCGCCACCTACGTGCAGCGCAACCTGGTGGGGCAGCTCGTCGGCGCCCCGGCGGGCCTCGGGATCCTCGAGGTGACCGGCACCGGCCGCTGGTCCGGCACCGTGTCCTCCGTGGACCCGATCACCGGTGACCCGGCGACCGTGCGCGCCCTGCGACCCGCCGAGGCCGGCGGGACCGCCGTCTTCGCCGGCGTGGCCTCGCAGGCCGGCCAGAACGACACCCAATGGCGCTCCCAGGCGGTGCTGTACAACCCGTCGGCGGCGAGCCAGAGCGTCACCCTCGAGATCGTGCCGCGCGGCGCCTCCGCGCCAGCGGCGTCGCTCGGCGTGACGCTCCAGCCGGGCGAGGTGCGGCAGATCGGCGACCTCTTCGCCGAGCTGGGCGCGGGCACCGGCGCCGGCGCCCTGCGCGTCACCGGCGCCGTCCTCGCCTGGGTGCGCACCTTCAACCAGGGCGTGTCCGGCACCTTCGGCCAGGACGTGCCGCCGGTGCGGGCCGCTGAGTGGTCGGCAGCAGAGACGGTGCTGTTCCCCTTCGAGCGGCCGGCGATCCTGGCCGACAACTTCCGCTCCAACCTCTTGCTCCTCAACCAGGGGGTCGGGGTGCTGCACGTCACCCTGAGCGGTGGCGGCAAGACGAAGACCACGACCGTGGACCCCGGCACCTACGCCCAGATCAACAACGTCGGCCAGTATCTGGGCGCCCCGGCCGGCGTGGCGATCCTCTCGGTGACCGCCGACGGCCCGTGGTCCGGCTACGTCTCGACCATCGACCCGTCAACCGGCGACCCCACGACGGTGCGAGGTTTGCCGAAGCCGTAGAGGCAGGGGGGAGGAGGGGAGAGGGGAGAGCGGGGACAAGGCGCTGGGAGGCTACAGACCGGTGCGGACGCGGGCGCGGTAGAAGAGGATGCGGCCGAGCAGCTCGGCGGTGAAGGCGAGGGTGACGGCGGCGGCAAGGGCGGCGACCCGCCACGGGGCGGCCAGCACGGGGGCAGCCAGGAGCAGCGCCACAGCCATGATCGCGCCGACCCACCGGGCGCGGACCCGGGCGTGGTCGCGGCTGAGCCGATCGGCGGTCTCGTGGGCCGCACCGTCATGCCGTGCCAGTGTCCGGCGCCACCGGGAGAACAGCAGCGGGCCGGCGACGAGCGCCAGGGCCCCGACTGCCGTCGCGCAGACCTGGGCCAGGCCGGCCTGCTCGTGCGGCGACCGCAGGGCCAGCACCAGGGCGGTCACAGCGCCGCCCGAGGCCAGCGCCGACTGCAGGAAGAACGCGCCGGTCGTCCAGGAGTCCCAGGCCGGCACGGTGCGCATCCGGTAGGTGCGGGCCATCGTCACGACGAGCACCGCGCCGGCGACGCCAGCGAGCGCGAGGAACGGGGCACGGCCCGGTCCGGGCACGAGCACGACCGCGGCCGAGGCAACGAAAAACACCCCAGCGGCCAGGACCTCGCGGGACAGCCAGGAGACGCGCAGGTTGGCAACGGCACGCCAGGCGCGCACCGGGCGGCCGAGGTGGAACAGCGACACGGCGATGGCGAGCGCCGCGAGCACCGGCACCGTGGCCAGCCCCCACGCGGTCGCCGTGCCGGCGATCTCCCGGTCCGCGCGCGCCGCGAGCAGCGCCCAGCTCGCCGCCAGCCCCCAGCTCGCCCCGACCGCGGCCTGCCCCAGCACCGTGAACGACACCAGCGACCAGTCGCCCTTCACTCGCCAACCTCCTCCCGGTTGCGGACTCTCCCGCCGGTCGCCCTGGCGCGGCCGGCGTCGCGGTGGGCGCGCACGCGCAGCGAGGGCGTCGTCAGGCCAGGATCCGGCAGCGGCTCGATCTCCGGCGGCCCGAACCGGACGGCCAGCTCCTCGATGTCGCCGTACTCGATGGCGCGCAGCGGGCAGGCGGCCACACACGCGGGCGGCCTGCCGGCGGCGAGGTCCTCGGCACACAGGCCGCACTTCGTCATCACGCGTCGCGCGGTGTCGAGCTGCGGCGCGCCGTAGGGGCAGGCCCAGGCGCAGTTGCCACAGCCCAGGCACTTGTCGGGATCGTGCCGGACGAGGCCGTTCTCGCCCCGGTCGTACGCCGAGGCCGGGCACACCTCGAGGCAGACAGGCTCGTCGCAGTGGTTGCACGAGATCGACAGGGAGTACGCCCAGACGTCGTGCCGCCACGCGGCGCCGTCACGCCGCCAGCCTCCGCCCGACACCTCGTAGACACGCCGCCAGAGCACCCCCACCGGTAGGTTGTGGCGGTCCTTGCACGCGGTCTGGCACGCCTTGCACCCGGTGCAGGCGGTGGTGTCGATTGCGAAGCCGAGCCGCCGTGTCATTTGTACGCCCGCTCGACCTGCACCATCGCGGTGTGCTGGGCCGATCCCTTCGCCAGGGGCGTCCACCGCTCGGAGGTCAGCACGTTGACCGAGCCGCGGCGGTCGCGGCCGCGCTCGTCCGGCGTCCACCACGCCCCCTGCGGGAGGTCGACCACCCCCGGCATGATTCGCTCGGTGACCCGGCAGCGCACGAGCACCTCGCCGCGGTCGTTGTAGACCCGCGCCAGGTCGCCGTCGGCGAGCCGGCGCTCGGCGGCATCGAGGGGATTGAGGAAGAGCCGCTGGGGGAACGCCTCGCCGAGCCAGTCGTTGTTGTCGTGGGTGGAGTGGACGCGGTGCAGGGTGTGGTGGCCGACGAGCTGCAGCGGGAACCGGCGCGCCTCCTCGCCGAACGGGCTCTCCCACTCCTGGACGTACTTGGGGACCGCCGGGATCTCGTCGGGCCGCCCGAGGTCGTGCAGTGCCTTCGAGAAGATCTCGATCTTGCCCGAAGGGGTGTCGAGCGGAT
>JALOLB010000153.1 GCA_025456225.1 Thermoanaerobaculaceae bacterium | reverse complement strand
GACCAGACGCTTTGCAGCGATCGAGGCGTTCCTCGGCGCGCACCTCGGTGGTCGCGTCGAGCCTCCCGCCAATGCCGAACGGTGGGACGCCCTTCTCAGGTGAGGGAGTGCCCCGGCGACGGCACACCGTCCAGGAGGTCGCGCATCGTGCGGGTGTAGCGGTCGAGCGCCTCCCTCCCCAGGGCCGTGATGCGCAGCACGGTCCGCGGGATGCGCCGCACGAACTCCTTCTGGACCTCGATGTAGGCGGCCTCCTCCAGCCTCGCCAGGTGCGCCGAGAGGTTGCCCTTGGTGAGCCCCAGGTGCTGCTGCAGGAACAGGAAGTCGGCGCTCTCGACCACCGCCAGGGTGGCCAGGATGCGGAGCCTGGCCGGCTCGTGCACCACCCGGTCCAGCTCCTCCTGCCGCACGCCGACCGCATCGGTCTCAGCGGTCATCGGAGCCAGCTCCTTCCGCGCGCGGGTGCCGCCTGATGAAGCACGCCAGCATCACCACCCCCCATGAGGCCAGCAGTGCGCCGTTGAGGGCAAAGGTGAGCACGAACGCGACGGCCGGCGGCCGCGGCGCCAGGGCCAGCGCCCCGACCCCCGAGAGCAGCGCGACGATCGCCAGCCAGACGTGCATCCCCCGTCCGGACTTGCGCAGGAAGTCGAGGTGGAAGCACGCGAGCACCACCCCGGCTCCCGGCGCCGCCCAGCCCAGCAGCGGGCCGAGGTCGAACCACCCCAGCCGCCGCGCCAGCGTTCCCACGGTGGGAAAGGCGATCATCGGCACCAGCACCGTCAGGACGACGAGCAGCGTCGGTTTGTCGAGTATCCGCACGTAGCCGGTGCGCGGCACCGTGTGGCGGTTGCGCACGACCTCCACGAGGGCACCGCCGAGCACGCCGAAGAGTATGAAAGCCACCGCCAGCCTCGGCCGCACCGCGCCGCCGACCACCGCGTCGCACACGGCGCCGTACATCATCAGGCCGAGCCCGGTGAAGATCTCGCCGAGCCCGTCCTGGTTGGCGGCCCGGTACACCCCGCGCCGCACGTCCTCGAGATCCAGATGCTGGGTCATCTCCACCTCCGTCGCAGGCAACTTATCACAAACCGGTCTGCCATACAAACTCGTTTACGTGACTTCTGCCGAAAGGTTGCTGTTCCGCACCAGCACGTCACCCAACCTTGTCGTTGTAGGAGGGGCATTCCTGCCCCGACCCGGACCGCCCTGCCAGGTCCACGGCCCGGTCGCGGCAGGAATGCCGCTCCTACTGGGCGACCAGCTCGACGCGGCGGTTCTTCGCCCGGCCTTCTTCGGTCAGGTTGGAGGCGGCGGGGGAGGTCGGCCCGGCGCCGAACGGCTGCAGCCGGGCGGCGGCGATCCCGTGCCTGCCCGTCAGCGCGGCGACGACCGCGGCTGCCCGGTCCCGGGACAGCTTCAGGTTGTGCTCGAAGGCGCCGGCGTTGTCGGTGTGGCCGACCACGTAGACCTTGAGCGCCGGCTTGCGCTGCAGGAGCTTCGCGATCTCCACCAGCGCCGGCTCCGACTCCGGCTTCAGCTCGGCCTTGTCCGTGTCGAAGTAGATCCCGTAGACCGCCACCTTGCCGTCGGTCTCGAGGCTCCCGGCCAGGCTGTCGGCGTTGGCGACCACGGCCTGGGTCATGAGCTGCTTCTCGACCATGTGGACGTTGTACATCCCGTTTCCGGCCGCCCGGATCTCGACCCACACCTCGGCCTTGTCGCGAACGACCTTCAGGGTGGCGATCTCCGTGCCACCGTCCTCGTAGGCATAGATCTGCTGCCCGCCGATGGCCTTGGCGGCATTCAGGTAGTTGCGCACGACCTGCAACCCGCTGGGGAGCGTGATCCCCTCGTTGGCGTAGTAGATGACCAGCGTGCGCTGGCCTTCGACGGCCTGGGTCTTGTCGGGCCCGACCATGAACTCCACGCGGTCGAACTCGCTGGCCTCCGCCCGGTAGATGTGGAATCCAGGCATCCGGGTGAAGAGCGCCGGGTCCCTGGTTCCCTCCGCATCGTTCGGATCACTGACCGCCAGCGCCACGCCGGCCGACACAAGCGCCACCACCAGGACCACCCCAACCACACCACGTCGCACCATGACAACCCCCTTCACCCACCGTCACAACAACGAAACGCGGCGACCAGGCGCCCGCTGCGCCCACCCGCCGGCGAGCAACTCTACCACCGCACCCGCGCGTTTCCTGCCCGACAGGCCCTCACCGGGCACCAATCCGACCGCCGGTGTGACAGCCGTCACCCGCCTGCGCGCGATGCCCAGCCCGATACTGGGACGGGGGGATCGCGGCACGGGCGGCCTGCGCAACATGCTCGCATTGTGGTCGGCACTGGAGCGGCGGAGCTTCCGGCACTTCTCGATGTACCTGACCGTCCTCGCCCTGTGCGGAATCACGGCCGTCTTCGCCGGGTTCGCCGCGCGGGGCCGCCACCTGTTGCACGTCCAGATGCTGACCCGGGCACGCGCCGAGTTCGCCGGCGTCATGCTGGTCCGCAGGTGGAACGCGGAGCACGGGGGTGTGTGGGTCGAGAAGCACCCCGGTGACGGCTCACCATCGAGCCCCACGGTGCCCTCGCTCGAGACCGCCGACGGGAAAACGCTGCTCTACCGCAGCCATGCGGTCATGACCCGCGAGATCGGCGACCTGAGCCGGCGCAACGGCGCCACCGTGATCCACCTCACCAGCCTGCGGCCCCTCAACCCGGCCAACCGCCCGGACGCCACCGAGCGCGAGGCCCTGCAGGCCTTCGAGCGTGGAAAGAAGGAGCATCACTGGATCGAGAAGCACGCCGGCCAGGCGACCTTCCACTACATGGGCCGGCTTATCGTCGACGAGTCGTGCCTGCCCTGCCACGCGGCCCAGGGCTACCGCGTCGGCGAGGTTCGCGGCGGGCTCACCGTGGCGTTCAACATCGAGAGCGTCGCCCGACGGATCAGCACCGACGTGGCGGTCACTGCCGCTGCCGGACTCCTCGTCTTCCTGGCCCTCATCGGGCCGGTCGGACTCCTCGTCAGGAGGCTGCGCATTCAGCTCCGGGACCTGCGCCGCCAGCTCGAGGCCGCCGCCACCACCGACGTCCTGACCGGTCTCGCCAACCGCCGGTTCCTCATGGATCGGTTCCACGAGGAGCTCGACCGCCATCGTCGCTTCGAGCGCAGCCTGGGCTGCATCCTGCTCGACCTGGACCACTTCAAGGAGATCAACGACCGCTTCGGCCACCTCGCCGGCGACCAGGTCCTGCGGCTGACGGCAGAAGCCGCCCGCCGGGCCGTGCGGCCGTACGACATCCTCGGCCGCTGGGGCGGGGAGGAGCTGATGGTGCTCCTGCCCGAGGCGGACATCGCCCTCACGTCTCAGGTCGCCGACCGGCTACGCGAGCTGGTCGCCCTCGATGTGCGGGCCGGATCCGGGGAACGGGACGGGCAGCCGGTCACGGTCAGCCTGGGCATGACGTGCTCCCGGGACGGCGATGAGGTGGACACCATCATCGCCCGCGCCGACCGGGCGCTCTACCGCGCCAAGCAGGCAGGCCGCAACCGCGTCGAGACCGAGAGCTGACCGATACCGGCTGACCCGCCGAACCGGCCCGACCAGGTCGCGGCAAGAATGCCGCTCCTACGCCGACAGCGGCCGCGACGGCCGGGGGAACCTCGGGCGAATGGCTCCGTAAACAGGGCCGAGGGAGTCACGCATGCCAGCGGTCATGGTCACCGGCGCCGGGAGAGGGTTCGGGCGGGCGGTGCTGGAGGCGTACCTCGACCGGGGGTGGACGGCGTTCCCCGTGGTGCGCGACGCCGGCCTGGCCGAGACGCTCGCCACCCGGACCTGCCACCCCGTCCTCGCCGACGTCGGCACGGTCGAGGCCGAGACCGCGATCGCCGACGCTCTGGGCGCGCACGGCGCCCCGCTCGACCTGCTGGTCAACAACGCCGGGAGCATCAAGAAGCTGCGCGGGCTCGCGGTGACCGAGCCCGAGGACCTGGAGGCGCTCGTCCGGGTGCACTGCGTGGGGGCGCTCCGCTGCACGAAGGCGGCGCTCCCGTGGCTGCGGCGGGCCGCGCGGCCGACGGTGGTGAACATCACCTCCCGCTTCGGGTCGATCGGGCGGACTGCGGCCGGGGAGTTCCGCGGGATCGTCTCCTACCACGTCGCGAAGGCCGCCCAGAACATGCTCACCGCCTGCCTCGACCGGGAGCTGCGCGGCGAGGGGATCCGCGTGCTCGCGGTGCACCCGGGACGGCTGCGAACCACGGTCGCGGCAGTCGATGCCGACACCGATCCGGCCGACGCCGCCCGGGCCCTGGCCGACTGGGTCGAGCGGGTGGACCGCGACGCGCCCTGCGCCTGCCACGACCTCATGGGAGGAGGGCTGATCGAATGGTGAAACCCGGTCTGCGACCCGGCGTGGCGCTGCTCATGGCCCTGGCCTCGCTGGCGACCGCCCGGTCCCTCCCCGCCTGCACGACCGCGCTCCTCGCCCACGGCGAGGACGTCGTGCTGGTCAAGAGCTACGACTACTACATGGGCCAGGGGCTCGTGATGGTCAACCCGCGGGGGCTCCGCAAGTCGTCGATGGCATTCGGCAGCGAGCCCGTCGCCTCCTGGGTCGCCCGCTACGGCTCGGTGACCTTCAACCAGTACGGCCGGGAGCTGCCGGCCTCCGGCATGAACGAGGCCGGGCTGGTGGTCGAGGTGATGTGGCTCGATGAGACGCGCTACCCCTCGCCCGACGGGCGGCCGGTGCTGCCCGACCTGCAGTGGATCCAGTACCAGCTCGACCGCTGGGCGACCGTCGCCGAGGTGGTTGCCCATGCCGACGAGGTGCGCGTCACGTCCCGCACCGCGCGCATCCACTTCCTGGCCTGCGACCGCACCGCTGCCTGTGCGGCGGTGGAGTACGTGGAGGGGAAGCTGGTCGTCCACTCGGGCGCCGAGCTGCCCGTGCGAACGCTCACCAACGACACCTACGAGGCGTCGTGCGCCTTTTTGCACCGCCACGAGGGGTTCGGCGGCTCCCTGCCGGTGCCGTCCAGCAACGAGTCGCTGGACCGTTTCGTTCGGGCATCACACCTCGCCGCTCGGGCTGCTGACGAGGACCGGGGCGCGCCCGGGCTCGTGGACGACGCCTTCGCGCTCCTCGACAGCGTCTCCATGGGGCCGTACTCGGTGTGGAACCTGGTGTACGAGCCCAGAACTGGCCGCATCCACTACCGCACCGCCGCGCACCCCCGCGTCAAGCGGATCGACCTGGCGCGCATCGACTTCTCATGCAGAGCGGGTGCCCGGCTCGTGGACATGGACGCCGAGCGGTGGGGCGACGTCACCACCTCCATGCACCCCTGGGACCCGGAGGCCAACCTGCGCCTCGTGCGGCAGTCCTTCGCCAGGAGCCGCGTGCCGATCCCGCCCGCCGCCGAGAGCGCTGTGGCGAGCTTCCCCGACCGTTTCCGCTGCGCCGAACCGTCACCCTGAAAGCTCGAGCCTCTTGCGGTGCGTGGCCAGGTCAGGGCCGTCACCACGGTCCGCTCGCCCCGCAGGTCGATACATTTCCTTGCTTGCCCCCTCGCCCCGCAGGTCGATCCACCTCCTTGCTTGCCCCCTCGCCCCGCGAAGCGGGGAGAGGGCAGGGTGAGGGGTCCCTTGTCTTGTATTATGAAGCTCTTGCACCCCCTCACCCCGGCCCTCTCCCCCTGCGGGGGCGAGGGGGAGGAACGGAACTCCAAGGGTCTCACGAGGGGAAAACTCAGCGCCCGGGGTCTTGCGAGCGGCTCACTCGACCGCGACTCGTCCCGGTCAACCTACCTGGCGGGCGCTCCGCCGTACCGCAGGATCGTGCCGCCAGGACCCACCGCGAGGACGTTGCCCGCCGAAGCGCCCCACACCGTGTAGAGGGTCGAGTCCTTCGGACTGGCCATGGGCGTCCAGCTCGTGCCGTCGTAGTGCAGGATCGTGCCGCCCGAGCCGACGGCGAAGACGTCGGACGGGCCGCTGCCCCACACCCGGAACACGTGCTGGGTCGTGCCGCTCGCCATGGGGCTCCACACCTTGCCGTCGAAGTGGACGATCGCGCCACCCGACCCGACCGCAAAGACGTCGGAGGCCGAGGAGCCCCAGACTCCCGTGAAGTGCTGGGTCGAGCCGCTCGGCATGGGGCTCCACGCCTTTCCGTCGTAGTGCAGGATCGTCGCGCCCATCCCGACCGCGAAGACATCCGCCGGTCCGGACCCCCACATGCCAAACAGGCCGTTCGTCGTGCCGCTCGGCATGCGGCTCCAGGCCGTGCCGTCGTAGTGGAGGATGACGCCCTCCTGATCGCCGACCGCGAACACGTCTTGGCCGGAGCTTCCCCACACGGCGTCGAGGTTGACCGTCGCGCCGGTCTCCATCTTCGTCCAGCCGGCCCCGTCGTGGTGTAGGACCAGGCCCTTGTCCCCCATCACGAAGAGATCGCGCGCCGAGGTACCCCACACGCTCGTGAGGTGGGGCTGCGAACCGATGTCGAGCGCCGACCAGGTCGTGCCATCGTGGCGCAGGACCGTCCCCTTCGCCCCGACGGCGAAGACCGTGGAGGCATCGCTGCCCCACACCCCGATCAGCGTGCTCGTGGTGCCGCTGGGCTCCACGACCCATCCCACCCCGTCGGCGCCGACCGCGAGGTCTGCCGTGGTTGCCAGCACCGTTGTCAGGACCAGAGCCGCCAGGTGTGATCGCATGTTCCTCCCCTGGAATCGCGCCGACCGGGCAGGTGTGCGGCGAGCCTCCCGGGATTCTACCGACAGGCGCGGGAGAAGGTTGCGCCCCGGCCTGCTCGTCAACGACTCCCGAGACGTGGCACCGCCGCCGCAACCTCGCAGCGTGCGGTGCGTACGATCGGCCAGAGCGAGGGGCCGCAAGGCCGTTCGCGAACCCCACAGGAGGACCCGAAATGGGCCGTAGAACCGGGCTTGCCGTAGGTCTGCTCTCCCTCACCGTGATCGGGCTCGAGCTCATCTGGATGCGACTGTTCTCCGCCGAGTTCTACTACGCCTTCGCGTTCCTCACCCTGTCCCTGGCGGTGCTGGGGCTGGGGCTGGGCGCCCTCGCCCTGCGGCTGTGGCCCCGCCTCGCCGGCGAGGGGAACCTGGGCTGGATGCTGGCCGCCACCGGCGCCGCGGCGCTGGCGGGGCCGCCCCTCGTGTTCCAGCTCGGGCTCGACTTCTCGAAGCTGCTGGCCAGTTGGGGGCAGACCCTGGCGTTCGTCGTCGCGCTGCTGCTGCTCGGATCGGCGTTCTTCTGCGGCGGCATGGCCCTGGGCCTCCTCTTCCGCCACAACAGCCAGCAGATGCCGCGCCTGTACATGGCCGACCTGGTGGGCGCCGGGGCGGGCGTGGTGCTGGCCGTGCTGCTCATGAACACGCTCCAGACCCCCGCCGCGACGTTCCTCACGGCGCTGCCCGTGCTGGCAGCCTCGTGGCTGTGCCTTGCCGGGTGGAAGCGCGTGCTCCCGGCGGCGCTCGCGGTGGCCGCCGCCGGACTGGCCCTCGTCGCGCCCGATCTGCTGCAGATCGAGCGCCACAACCCTGGCCCGGTGACCTACCTGCACTGGGATGCCATGGCCAAGATCCGCGTCTTCGACTTCGGCGACGCCCGCGCCATCAACATCGACAACGCCGCCAACACCACCGCCTACGGCTTCGACGGCGACTGGGAGGCCGTCCGCAAGGAGAAGGCGGAGTTCGGCATCGACGTGGGGTACCTGATCAAGCGCTTTCCCCGCTGCACCTTCATGTCCCTGGGCGCGGGCGCCGGGCCGGACGTCTTCCAGGCGCTGTACCACGACGCGGCGGAGGTCCACGCCGTGGAGGTCAACCCGCACATCAACCGCATGATGCAGGACGACTCCCTGCCGGGGTTCCAGCGGCCGCCGGCGACCCCAGCACCGACTCCGGCACCCGCCGCCGGCGCCGAGCCGGCACCGCCCCCGGTGGAGCGGCCGCTCACCCTGGCGGCCTTCAACGGGCACCTCTACGCGGACCCCCGGGTGAAGGTCGTGACCGAGGACGCGCGCGCCTACGCCGGCCGCTCGAAGGGCCGGTTCGACATCATCTACTCGCTCTCCTCCAACACCTTCGCGGCGCTCGCGTCGGGCTCGTTCGCGCTGGCCGAGAACTACCTCTTCACCACCGAGGCGTTCCACGACTACTGGAACGCCCTCAGCCCCGAGGGCTTCATGGTCATGGAGCACCAGTTCTACATGCCCCGGGTCGTGAGCTCCCTGACGGACGCCCTGCGCGGGGCCGGCGTCGCCGACCCGGCGCAACACTTCGCGGTCTACGACCTCCCCAAGCTGCGCCGCAACCTGGTGCTGATCTCCCGGCAGCCGCTTGACGACGAGATCCGCCAGAACGCCTTCGGGCCGCTCACACCCGAGCGCTGGCCGGACCTCCACCTGCTCTACCCCGCCGACGAGAAGGTGAAGGACAACCTGATTGCCCGGATCGTACGCGACGGCTGGCAGGCCGCCATGCCCACCGCCCCGCTGAACGTCTCGCCGACCACCGACGACCGGCCGTTCGTCGGGCAGCTCGGGCTGTGGCGCAACGTCACCCGCGAGAGCTTCGGAAACCTCCGCATGATCGAGGTCAACGGGTTCCCCCTCGCCAAGCTCATGATCGTGACGATCCTCGGCATCGTCCTGGTGCTGCTGCTGCCGCTCAACCTGGTGCCGTACCTGCGGCCGGGGCCGAAGCTCCGGGCGCTGCCGTGGCTGTACTTCTTCACGATCGGCGCGGCGTTCATGGTCCTCGAGGTGGTGCTCATCCAGAAGTACACGCTGTTCGTCGGCCCCTCCACCTACAGCATCGCCACCATCCTGCTGGTGCTGCTCGTGGCTTCCGGGATCGGTAGCCGGCTCGCGACCCGCTTCGGCGACTGGACGCCGTTCGTGGCCATCGCCGGGTGGCTGCTCGCCGACGCCCTGCTGTTCGGGGTGCTGGTGCGGGCCGGCTCCGCCCTGCCGATGGCGGGCCGCATCGCGCTCACGGCGGTGCTGGTGACGCCGCTCGGCTTCTTCATGGGGATGCCGTTCCCCAAGGCCACCCTGCGCGTCGGCGAGCTCGTGGACTGGGGCTTCGCCGTCAACGGCACGGCCTCGGTGCTCGGCAGCACCGGCATCCTCCTCGTGGCGTTCACCTGGGGTTTCGGGGTCGCGCTCGCTGTCGGCGGCGCGCTCTACCTCGTCGCCGGTCTGCTCCTGAGCAGGCAGCACAGGTGGGCCAGCGCTCCAGCAGATCAGCCAATCAGCCAAACAGCGGATCAGCAAACCCCCGCCGTGTCCGAGCCAGCGAGCTGATTGAGCTGGCCTCGCGCTCCGCGCTCGGATGCGCGGCCCGGAGGTCCGCGCCCACCTTCGACCTGTCCGGGCGGGCGGGAGATCTGAGGCCCGAAAACCCGTGAGGGTATCGAGCGGCGGAAGTGTCGCGAGCCAGACATGCTCCGCAAGAGCGTCAGCGAGGCTCTTCGACGAATTGCTCGTCCCCTTCGTCACGTGCCGACGCAAGGGAGCGGGTCCACGACCACGTCCACGTCCACGACCACGTTCGGCTTGACGCCAAGGTGTGTCTTTCCTGAGGCCTGAGGTCTGAGGCCTGAGGTCTGAGGCCTGAGGTCTGAGGCCTGAGGTCTGAGGCCTGAGGTCTGAGGCCTGAGGCCTGAGGCCCGAGGCCCGGGCGGGCGGGTGGTCCCCCCTTGAGCCTTGAGCCTGAAGCCTTGAGCCTGGCCGGGCGGGGGGCACTACTTCGGTCGCAGGTCCGTGACGACCGCGGCGTCGACCCACCACACGTCGCCTCGCCCGTTGCCGGGGCCGGTGGCGAGGCGCTGGTAGTCGGCATGGCTCAACCGTCCTGTCGGGCGCTCTCCCACCACGCGGTGGGACATGAAGAAGAAGTACTTGCCGTCGGGCGACACGGAGGGCGCGTATCCCAGGACCCCCGGCAGGTTGATGGGCTTGCCGAGGTTGACGGTCTCGTGCCAGCCCCCGTCGGGCTTCCGGAATGCGACGTAGTAGTCCGTGGGGCCGATCGCGTCCTTGCGGCCCTCCATCCCGAGGATGATGTAGCTCTCGTCCGGGGCCACGAAGGCGTTGTAGTGGGTCTCGCCCGAGTTGACCTCGACGGGCAGCCGCTCCGGCTCGGCGTACCTCCCGTCCACCAGGCGCGAGCGGAAGATGTACTCGGCGCGACTGCCCCTGGGGCGTCTGGTGAAGTACAGCGTTCCGTCCCTGGTCACCGACGGGAAGAACTCGGGCTCCGGCGTGCACACGGGGGCGCCGAGGTTCGTGGCCTCGCTCCAGCCGGACGGCGTGCGGTCCACCACCCAGATGTCCTCGTTCGGCTCGCCGCCAGGCGTCACCGGACGCTTGGACATGAAGAAGAGCCGCTTGCCGTCGGGGGAGATCGCCGGCTCGATGTCCATGTGCTGCGGGTTGCCCGAGAACGAGGCCGGCTCGGGGCGGCCCCAGCGGCCGTCGACCCGCTTCACGACCATGATCGTCGCGTAGGCGTAGCTGGGTCCCACGACCGAGAAGTAGAGCTCGTTGCCGTCGGGGGTGATCACCAGGTCGCGCTCGTCGAGACCGGTCGAGACGATGCCCGGCGCGAAGAGCTGGGGCGTCCGCCCGGGGGGCGTCTGGCCCAGGTAGTCGCCGGCAGGCACCGGCTGGGCCTCTCCGCTGACCGCAGCGGTCGCCAGGAGAACGACGAGCAGGAGTGTCGGGGACGAGAGTCGGGCCATGACCACCTCCAGCACCAGCTTACGTTGCCGCGCCGCCGGGGTTGCCCGGCCGCAACCGCCCTGCGCCCCGAACGTACACCAATCAGCCCACGTCTGCCCGGGCCCAGGAGGTCACCGTGCGTCGCTCGCTCACCGTCGTCCTGACCGTTCTCTCCCTCGTCCTGCTCTCCACCGTCGCGAGCGCGAGGGCGCCGATCACCGGGTTCGTGCCGGTGCCGGGCGGCAAGCTGTTCTACGAGGAGTGGGGCGCCGGCCCGGCGGTGATGCTGATCCACGGGGGGATGCTCGACCACCGCATGTGGGACCCCCAGGTGGAGGCCCTGGCGCGGCACTACCGGGTCATCCGCTACGACGTGGCAAGCCACGGCCAGTCGCCGACGCCCGAGGGCGAGTGGAAGAGCTTCGAGCACCTGGGGCTCCTCATGCAGGCGCTCAGGGTGGAGACCGCCAGCCTGGTCGGTCTGTCCATGGGCTGCCGCATCGCCATCGACTTCGCGATCGCCCACCCCGAGAAGGTGCGGGCGCTGGTGCTGCTGGATCCGGGCATGTCGGGGTTCCCGTTCACCGGACGGGACTTCATGGCGCGCATGGGAGAGAGCTACCGGGCCCGGCAGGCCGGCGATGCCCGCCGTGTCGCCGAGCTGTTCCTCGCCTCGTGGCTGGCCGGGCCCCACCGGACGCCTTCCCAGGTCGACCCGGCCGTGTGGGCCAGGGCGCTGGAGATGGCCACCCCCAATGCCCTCAAGCGGCTCGAAGGGGCGGAGCTCGAGCCGCCGGCGGTGGGCCGGCTGGGCGAAATCACGGCGCCGGTCCTGGTGATCGAGGGCGAGCTGGACTGCGAGGACATCCACCGCATCGCCGGCCTCATCGACCGCCGGGTCCCGGGCACCCGGAGGGTGGTCATCCCGGGCGTGGCCCACATGCCCAACCTGGAGCGGCCGGCCGAGGTCAACCGCCTTCTGCTCGACTTCCTGCGCCAGCCGCCGGCCCCTCCGACCACCCGTCCGTTGGTCCAGGCCCGGCAGGAGATGGTCGAGGTCGAGGGCGGCCGGCTGTGGGCCGAGAGCCGTGGCGAGGGGGAGCCCGTGGTGCTGATCCACGACGGCCTCGTCCACGCCGTGGAGTGGGACGACGTGCTGCCGGGGCTCGCGAGCCAGTACCAGGTCATCCGCTACGATCGCCGCGGGTACGGGCGCTCGACGGCACCCCAGGCATCATTCTCCCACCTGGCCGACCTCGAGGCCGTCCTGCGACACTTCGCTGTCGGGAAGCCGCACCTCGTCGGGTCGTCTGCGGGGGGCGGGCTGACCATCGACTTCGCCGTCGCCCACCCCGGGCAGGTGGCCTCGCTCACCCTCGTGGGAGCCGTGGTGAGCGGCTTTCCCTACACCCGCCACTTCCTCGGCCGGGGCGGCCGCCTGACCCAGGCCGTCTTCGCGGACCCGGAGCAGTTCCGCCGCTACTGGACCACCACCGACCCCTACTTCCTCGCCCCCGACTCGAAGGCCGCTCGCGAGCGCGTCGCGGCGATCCTCGAGGCGTCGCCCCAGAACCTGCAGCCGGGCAGTCACCAGCTCGAGGTGCCCCCTCCTCCCGCCCTGCCCCGCCTGGCATCCATCAAGGTGCCCACCCTCGTGCTCGTGGGCGAGCACGACATTCCCGACGTGCACGCCCACGCCGGCGCCATCGCCGCCGGCATCCCCCACGCGCGCCGCGCGGTGCTGGCGGGCTGCGGCCACGCCCCGTACATCGAGCAGCCCGACGACTTCGTGGCCACCGTGCTGCCGTTCCTCCAGAGCGCTCCGTTCCTCGGTGTGCTCGACGACCAGGGAGCCGCCGCCGCGACGCAGGTGCTGCGCGAGGCTCGCGCCGCCAACCGCGCGGCGATCCTCGCCTCCGAGGACGAGCTCAACCGCCGGGGGTACGAGCTGCTCGCCAACGGGGCGACGCAGGACGCCATCGCGGTGTTCCGCCTCAACGTCGAGGCGTTCCCGACCTCGGCCAACACCCACAACTCCCTCGGCGAGGCCCTGCTGGCCGCAGGGGACCGCGACGGCGCCACGGCCGCGTACCGCAAGGCCCTGAAGCTCGATCCGACCAGCGAGAGTGCTCGAGCGGCGCTGCAGAAGCTCGGGGCGTCGCCGGCGCAGGCGCCCACTCCCAGGTAGCCGGTCGGCAGCTCGACGCGGCACGTCCAGCCCTACAATAGCCGGGGGAGGGTGCGCCATGACCGCCATCGAGTCCGCCGCCCTGACGGCGGTGCGCGACTGCCTGGGCCTCAAGCCCTCGGAGACGCTCCTCGTCCTCACCGACCCGCCCCTCCTCGACCTCGCCCGCGTGTTCGTCAAGGTCTCGAGAACCGTGGCGCGGGAGGTGCTCCTCACGGAGTACACCGAACGCGAGCTGCACGGCCAGGAGCCTCCTCCCCCGGTTCCGGCTCTCATGGCAGCGGTCGACGCGGTCCTCGCGGTCACCTCCCGCTCGATCACCCACACCCAGGCGCGCCGGGCCGCCAGCGCCTCCGGCGCCCGTGTCGCGACGATGCCGGGCATCACCGAGGACTGCCTCATCCGCACCATGAACGCCGACTACAGGGCCATCGCCGAGCGCACCCAGCGGGTCACGGACCTGCTCACCCGCGCCCACGTGGCCCGCATCACCACCGACCTCGGCACCGACATCACCCTGCCGATCGACGGCATCGCCGCCATTGCCTCGACGGGCCTCATCCTGATGCGCGGCCAGTGGGGGAACCTCCCGTCCGGCGAGGCCTACCTGCGGCCTCAGGAGGGCCGCTCGGAAGGGGAGATCGTCGTGGACGGCTCGCTGGCCGGCATCGGCGCCCTCTCGGAGCCGGTGCACATCAAGGTGCGGGAGGGCGTGGCCGTCGGCATCGACGGCGGGGAGCAGGCACAGCGCTTCGCCGCCCAGCTCGAACGCGTCGGCCCCCTCGCCCGAAGCGTCGCCGAGCTCGGGGTGGGCACCAACGACCGCGCCATCGTCACCGGGAACATCCTGGAGGACGAGAAGATCCTGGGGACCGTCCACGTCGCCTTCGGCAACAACACCTCGATGGGCGGCAGCATCGACGTGCCGTTCCACGTGGACGGGATCATCCTCAAGCCGACCCTGACGCTGGACGGCCGGGTCGTGATCGACCGCGGCGTGCCGGGGTTCTGATCCCCCACCCCCCACCCAGGCTCAAGGCTCAAGTAGCGGCCGCTTGGTGAGCGGCCGGGACGGGCGGGGAATCAAGTGAGCCGCTTGCAATACTCTCAGCGCTCAGTTCCTCCCCCTCGCCCCCGCAGGTGGAGAGGGCCGGGGTTAGGGGGTGCAGGCCCTTGTGAATGAGTAACAAAGCGCCCCTCACCCTATCCCATCTCCCCGCTCCGCGGGGCGAGGGGACCGGAGCAGTAGCCCTCGAGAGGTCGAGTTCTGCAAGAGGCTCAAGTGAGACAGAGAGGGAAGCAGAGGGGCCAGAGCCCTTGCTCTTCCCTCTATCCTGTCCTCGAGAGGTGGTGGACCAAGGCGGCGTCGGCGGGGGGCGTGGCGAGGGCTGGAAGCTCCTGCGCCGCGAACCAGCCCACCTCCTGGCCCTCGCGGCCGTGGGGTGTCCCGTCGACCAGCTCGGCCTCGTAGAAGAGGAGCAGGATCTCGCGCGCGTCGTCCCGATGCCAGGCGAAGGTGAGCGGGGCACCGATGCGCGCCTCGACCCCAAGCTCCTCGGCAAGCTCGCGGGCGAGAGCGGCTTCGGCGGTCTCCCCCTCCTCGACACGCCCCCCGGGAAACTCCCAGAGCCCGGCCATATGGCCGCCAGGCGGGCGCCGCGCCAGCAGAAAGCGGCCGTCATCCCCGCGGATGACGGCCGCCACCACGAGACGACGATCGGTCACTTGGGGGCGCCGGTCGGAGCCGGGGGTGCAGCCGGCCTGGTGGCCGGGGCGGCCTTGGGAGCCGGTGCCGCGGCACCACCTGCGGCTGCGGGCGCCGGACGACCCAGGACTGCGGCCTCCACCGCCGGGTCGAGGTACACGATCTTGGCGGTGCTCTTGAGGTTGTCGACCTTGGCGCGCAGGGCTTCCGCGATCCGGCGGTTGCGCAGGCCGTGACGGACCGGCTCGCGCACCTCGTCCAGCGAGTAGAGGCCAGCCGGACGGCGTTCGTCGACCTTGAAGATGTGGAACCCCCGCGAGCTCTGGATGACCGCCGAGATCTGGCCGGCCTGCAGCTCGAAGGCGGGCTTCTCCAGCTCCGGGAGGAGCTGCCCTCGGCCGACCCAGCCCACCTCGCCACCCAGCGACTTCGTGGGGTCGTCGGAGGCCTCCTTGGCAACCTCGGCGAAGTCGGACCCGGCCTTCAGGCGCGCGAGCAACGCCTCGGCCCTGGCCAGGGCTGCCGCCGTGGCTTCCGGGCTGTGCGGGGACGTGGTTCCGGCTGGCTTCGCCCCCGGCTTCGTGACAGGCTCCACGAGGATCATGCGCAGCTTGATCTGCTCGTCGTGCTTGGCCCACTCGGGGTGCGCCTCGAACTCGGACTTGACCTCCTCGTCGGTCACCTTGACGGAGGGGGCCATCACCTCCTCGATGAACTGCCGCACCAGGACGGTCTCGGAGGTGATGCGCCGCAGCTCGGCCTCGGTGAGCCCCACCTGCTTGATGGACTCGGTGAGCTTCTCGGCGCCTCCCGCGATCCGGCGCTGCTCCTCGATCGCCGCCTCCACCGCCTTCTCGTTGAGCTGGACCTTGGCCTCGCGCGCCGCTCCCCCGAGGAGGATCCGCGCGACAACCTGGTCCACGGCCCGGCGGG
>JALOLB010000407.1 GCA_025456225.1 Thermoanaerobaculaceae bacterium | reverse complement strand
AACAGCAGCAGCGCCTCGGCGGGCATCCCGTCGCGCCCCGCGCGGCCGGTCTCCTGGTAGTACCCCTCGATGTTCTTGGGCATGTCGTGGTGGACGACGAAGCGCACGTCGGGCTTGTCGATGCCCATCCCGAACGCCACCGTGGCGACCACGACCTGGAGCCGGTCGCCCAGGAAGTCGTCCTGCACCTTCGTGCGCCGGGCGGCCGGCAACCCGGCGTGATAGGGCGCGGCCGCGATCCCCTCGGCCACGAGACGTGCGGCGACCTCCTCGGTGCGCCTCCGGCTCAGGCAGTAGACGATCCCCGAGTCGCCCGGGCGGGCCCGCAGGAACGCCAGCAGTTGCTCGGCCGGCCGGCTCTTCTCGACCACCGTGTAGCGGATGTTGGGGCGGTCGAAGCCGGCCACGAACTCCGGAGCATCGAGCAGGCCCAGCTTGTCGCGCACGTCCGCCCGGGTTGCCTCGTCGGCGGTGGCCGTGAGCGCGAGCAGCGGGATGCCGGGGAACGCCCCCCGCAACTGACCGAGCGCCAGGTACTCGGGCCGGAAGTCGTGGCCCCACTGGCTCACGCAGTGCGCCTCGTCGATGGCGAAGAGGGCGACCGGGATGGTGCGCAGGCGGTCGAGAAACGAGTCGGTCATGAGGCGCTCGGGGGCGACGTAGAGGAGGTCGAGCTCCCCCGCGTGCAGCCGCGCCAGCGTCCGCCGCGCCTCGCGCTCCTCGAGCGACGAGTTGTAGCACGCCGCGGCCACTCCGTTGCCCACCAGGGCGTCCACCTGGTCCTTCATGAGCGAGATGAGCGGCGAGACGACGATCGCGGTGCCCGGCCGCACCAGCGCCGGCACCTGGTAGCACAACGACTTGCCGCTGCCGGTGGGCATCAGGACGAAGGCGTCGCCCCCCGCCACCACGTGCTCGATCACCTCGCGCTGGAGCCTCCGGAATGTCGGGTACCCGAACACGTCCCGCAGCACGGACAGGGGATCGGTCGCAGCGGGGAGTGTCTGGCTCACCCGCGAACGCTATCACGACCGCCCAGCCGTGATGCTCGACGCGGACATGTCGCAGGGTGGTCGTGGACGTGGACGTCGTCGTGGGCGTGGACGTGGACCCCATACGAGCCGCCTGGAGGTGGGATAAGGGCAGTGCCCACCAGCTCGCTCCCAACTATTCTGGAAGCGCCACCTGTCTCGTCGTTCCACATCCAGGACCACGTCCACGACCACGTCCACGTTCACGTTGTCGAGTGCAAGGGGCGGAGCGTGCCTTCCACGGCATCCCCTCACATGCTCGGAGGTCTGGGTGGGTGGTCCTTGAGCCTTGAGCCTGAAGCCTTGAGCCTGGTCGGGTGGTCGGTCAGCTCGCCCGTGCGCCCAGCAACCGGGCGGGCAGGAACACCACCGCCTTGAAGAGGGCCAGGACACCATCCACGGCGATGCCGAGGAGGCGGAACGGCAGCAGGAACAGCCACACCAGCGGATAGAGCAGCAGCGCCAGCAGCGCCAGCGGCCAGCACAGCACCAGCACGATCAGCCAGAGGAGGAACTTGGTCATCGCGGGCCCTCCCGTCGACCGCTTCTACGCAGCCGGCCGCGCCGCGTTTCACCTCGCGCCGGCCCGGGGTAGAATCGAACCCTCGCGGCCGATGTTGTCCGCAACGTGACCATGACGCTCGCTGCCGGAACCTGTCTTGACGCCTACACCGTCGTCGAACCCCTGGGGGTCGGCGGGATGGGAGAGGTGTACCGGGCCAGGGACGGAAGGCTGGGCCGCGACGTGGCGCTCAAGGTGATCGCCGGCAAGGCGGTCGGGGACCCCGAGGCGCTGGCGCTGTTCGAGCGCGAGGCCCGCACGCTGGCCACACTGTCGCATCCCAACATCCTCTCGATCTTCGACTTCGGCAGGACCGACGGGCACACCTACGCGGTCATGGAGCTGCTCGAGGGCGGCACCCTCCGGGAGCGGCTCGGGGGCCGGCCGCTGCCCTGGCGCACTGCCGCCGCGGTCGGCATGGCCGTCGCCAAGGGGCTGGCCGCCGCCCACGCCAAGGGGATCGTGCATCGGGACCTCAAGCCGGAGAACATCTTCGTGCAGGCCGACGGCCAGGTGAAGATTCTCGACTTCGGCCTGGCGCACATCGAGGACGAGGCGCAGACGGGCGAGGAGGGGACGCCGGTGCTCGGCCGGACCGGGTTCGTGGGCAGCAAGCTCTACATGGCGCCCGAGCAGATCTGCCACCAGCCGGTGGATCCCCGCACCGACATCTTCGCCCTCGGCCTGGTGCTGTACGAGATGCTGGCCGGCCGCCACCCGTTCGCGAAGCTGTCGACCAGCGAGACGATGGCCGCGATCCTGCGGGAGGAAGCCCCCCCGGTCGGCCTGCAGGGCAAGACGGTGCCGCCCGCCTTCGCGCAGGTTGTGCACACCTGCCTGGCCCAGGACCCGGCGCGCCGGTTCCCCACCGCCCTCGACCTCATGCTGGCCCTCGGCGAGGTGAGCCTGTCACCGGAGATGGCCCGACCCTCCCCGACGGTCTGGCTCGAGCGCGCCCTCTGGTTCGGGATCGGCCTGTTCGTCGGCATGGCCGCGACGGGCCTCGCCTGGGTCTTCCTGACCTGACCCCGGCCCGCACCCTATACTGGGCTCAAGCAGGGGCGCAACGACCGGGACGCAGGTCCACGAGGCTTGGTACGATCGCGTCCGGAGCCGGCACGGGCACTGCCGGGTGGGCTGGCGCGAAGGGGGAATCCAATGCGGATGGCCGTGGTGGGGTCGGGAATCTCGGGGCTGGCGTCAGCGTGGCTGCTGT
>JALOLB010000406.1 GCA_025456225.1 Thermoanaerobaculaceae bacterium | reverse complement strand
GATGGAAGTTCCAGGCCCGAAGTGAGGTGAAGTTGTTGAAGAAATGTCAGATAGGCGTTGGGTTTTGTTCATTTTGTAGCCACTAAAATTGATCGTTAGCACTTGACGAGGAATAGTTACAAGAGTTAGAGTGTAGCCACCATGCACCTCGACTCCTCTACCGTCCGCGTCAAAGGCAAGTCCTACACCCGCCACCTCCTGCGTGAGTCCTTTCGCGTCGACGGCAAGGTCAAACATCGGACGATCGCCAACCTCTCCTCATGCTCCCCCCAGGAGATCGAGGCCATCAGGCTCGCCCTGAGGCACAAGGGCGACCTCGCTTCGCTGGTCAAGGCGCGGGAGTCGATCGAGCTGCGGCAAGGTCCATCCTGCGGCGCGGTGTGGGTGATCCACAGCATCGCGCGCGAGCTCGGCATTGTGCGCGCCCTGGGTTGTACTCGTCAGGGCAAGCTCGCCCTGTGGCAGGTGATCGCCCGCGTCCTTGACCAGGGCTCCCGCCTGTCAGCGGTCCGACTTGCCAGCGGCCATGCGGCCTGTGACATCCTCGCCCTGGACTCGTTCAACGAGGACGACCTGTACAGCAACCTGGACTGGCTGGACCACAACCAGAGACGTATCGAGGATCGCCTCTGGCAGAGGACGACCAATGCCGACGAGCCAGGCCTTTACCTCTACGACGTCACCTCGTCCTACCTGGAGGGCACACAGAACGAGCTCGCGGCGTTCGGCTACAACCGTGACGGCAAGAAGGGCAAACGCCAGATCGTCATCGGACTGCTATGCAACGCCCGTGGCGTGCCGGTGTCGATCGAGGTCTTCCTCGGCAACACCCAGGACCCGAAGACGGTGGCATCTCAGGTCCACAAGATCGCCAAGCGCTTCGGCGGCAGGGCTGTGACCCTGGTCGGCGACCGGGGCATGATCAAAGGACCACAGATCGAGGCGCTACCCGCGGATTTCTACTACATCACCGCCATCACCAAGGTCCAGATCGAGACGCTCCTCTCCTCCGGTACGCTGCAGATGTGTCTGTTCGACGAAAAGGTCTCCGAGGTGATCGCAGGAGATGGCGTCCGCTACATCCTGCGCCGCAACGCTGCACGGGCCGAAGACATCGCCAGGGCCCGCAAGGACAAGCTGGCCGCGGTGGAGCGGACGGCAGCCTCGCAGACCACCTACCTTGCCGAGCACCCTCGAGCATCCGTCGCCAGAGCACTGCACATGGTGACGGCCAGAGCCGAGAGGCTCAAGATCGCTGGCTGGGCAACGGTCACCGAAGACGGCAGACAGCTCCGGGTCACCGTTGACCAGAACGCCCTCACTGAAGCCGCCAAGCTCGACGGCTGCTACGTCATCAAGAGCAACCTCCCGACCGCCACCGCCGACGCCACCACCGTCCATGATCGCTACCGCGACCTCGCCCTGGTCGAGAGGTTCTTCCGCACCAGCAAGACAATCGAACTCGAAATGCGACCGGTCTTCGTCCGCCTCGCCAGCCACACACGCGGCCATACCCTCGTTGTCATGCTCGCCTACTGCATCGTACGCGAGCTCGCCCGCCGCTGGGCCAACCTCGACCTCACCGTCGAAGAGGCACTGACAAACCACCTCAACCTCATCACCACCCAACATGTCGTGGTCGAAGGATCCCCTGCCTACCAGAAGATCCCTCAGCCCTCCGAGACCAACCGCCAGCTCCTGGCTGCCGCCAACGTCACCCTTCCCGCTGCCCTCCCCGATCGAGGCGTCACCGTGGCCACTAGGAAGAAGCTTCCAACTCGACGGAAATCCCGTTGAATCGAAACACCTTATCCAGAACCAACACCCCCCGCGGAACCCGGAAGCTCCATCCCGAACGCGACCCCGAGCGTGAGCGAGGGGCCGCGGAGGGATCTGCCCCACCGGAGGGAGCGCCTTCGTCGAGGCAGATCCCTCGTCAGCCTTCGGCTTCCTCGGGATGACAGGATGGGGAGTTCCTCCCTGCTTACATGAAGCGCGTTCCAGTTCGGGCCGACATGTCCATCGCGCTGGAGCGCCGTCATCAACCGATCCTCACCGGCGCTATCGGAACCGTGCCCGGTGGAAATCCGGGGTTCGGATTCGGGGTGCGGGCGGCTGGCGGCGGGACCGGGATCGGGAGCGCGACGACCCCGGCCCTGCTCCCCGTTCCCCGGCTCCTGCCGCCTGCAGCCCGTCGCCCGTCATCCGGGATCGGGCGGCCGGCGGCAGGCTGCGGAGAGCGGGATCGGGGGCGGGCTGGTGTCCGCGGCATCTGGACGGGGAGCGCGAGCGGCTCGCCCGCACCCACCGGTGTAGACTGGAAGGAGCGGCAGCGGCCGGGCTCAGCGGCCGCCACCCCAGGGGGAAATGGGTCCTCTCGTCTACTTGGACGTGTGCTGCTTCAAGCGCCCCTTCGATGACCAACGGCAGGAGCGGGTCAGGCTCGAGTCCGCGGCCGTGGCCGCCATCATCGCGCGCGCCGAGCGGGGTGAAGCTCGCCTCGTCCGATCGCCGGCGCATGACCTCGAGAATGGGCGCAACCCACGTGAGGATCGGCGGCTGGCGGCAGCCGCCTGGCTGAACGGAGCGAGCGTCGAGGTCCAGCTCTCGGACCGGGTCGCGGCGCGGGCACGCCTCCTCGGGACCCTCGGCTTCCAGCCCCTCGACGCCCTGCACGTGGCGTTCGCCGAGGAGGCAGGGGCCACGTGGCTGGCAACCGCCGACGACCGAATGCTGACCCTGGCGCGACGTCACGCCCCCTCGCTGAGAGTCGCCGTCGCCAACCCTCGCGTCGTGGCGGGGCAGCTGATC